>DATDGI010000463.1:0-8238 GCA_036522155.1 Streptosporangiaceae bacterium | reverse complement strand
ATCGTGGTCGCCGACGATGGGCGGGGCGTCTCGCCCGCCGTGATGGAAGAGGCCAGGCGGGAGGGCTCGCTCACCGAGGTCCTCACCCGCCCCGGCTTCTCCACGGCCGCCGCGGTCACCGACATCTCGGGCCGGGGAGTGGGACTGGACGCGGTCAGGGACTACGCCCAGGCCTGTGGCGGCAGCCTGGAAGTGCGCAGCGAGCCCGGCCAGGGAATGGAGGTCGCGCTGCTGCTGCCGCTGGCGCTGGCCCTGCTCGAGGTGCTGCTGTTCGAACGGGGCGGGCAGGTCTACGGGGTGCCGCTGGCGGTGGTGGAGGAGGTGGTGACGGTCACCCGCACGCTCGTCCTGGAGGGCCGTCCCGCCCTGAATCTGCGTGGCCGTTCATTGCCCGTCGCCGACTTCGCTGCCCTGGTCGGCGCGCAGGCACCCGCCCGGGCCGAGCCCTTCCCGGCACTGGTGGTCGCGGCCGGCGGCCGCCGCACCGTGGTGGCCTGTGACGCGCTGGTCGGGCAGGAGGAGGTCGTCGTCAAGCCACTCGGCCCACTGCTGGCCGCGGTCGATGGCTACCTCGGTGCGGCGATTCTCAGCGACGGCCGGATCGCGCTGCTGATCGAGCCGGTGCTGCTCACCCGCGCCCAGCAAGGGCAGGCGCCGGCGGCGGCCGCCCGCTCGGCGGCCCGCTTGTCCGCCAAGGTCCTGGTCGTGGAGGACTCATTCACCGTCCGTGAGCTCCAGCGCAGCATCCTGGAGGCGGCAGGCTACTTCGTGATCACCGCCCGGGATGGGCGGGAGGCGCTCCGGGTCCTCGACGGGCAGCCGGACGTCGCCATCGTTATCACCGACGTCGAAATGCCCGAACTGGACGGCTTCGGGCTCACCCGGGCCATCCGGGCCGACCCGGCGCGCGCCTCGCTGCCGGTGGTCGTCGTCACCTCACTGGGTTCGGAGGAAGACCGGCGCAAGGGGATCGAGGCCGGGGCGGACGCTTACATGGTCAAGCAGGACTTCGACCAGCAGGCCCTGCTCGCCACCGTGCAGCGGCTGGCAGGCCGTTGACCGAGGGGCGGTGATGAGGCCGCCGCCGCGCCGGCGGCGAGTGCTGATCTGCGAGGACTCGCCCACGTACGCGGCCGGCCTGCGCCGCATGCTGGAGTACGACGGTGACATCACGGTCGCCGCGATCGTCGCCACCGCGGAAGACGCGATCACCGCCCTGCCCAGGATCAGGCCGGACCTGGTCACCATGGACATCGCGCTGCCCGGCATGGACGGCATCGCCGCGGTCGAGCGGATCATGGGTGCGGTGCCGGTCCCCATCCTGGTGCTGTCCGGGATGGTGGGGCACGGCACCGACAAGAGCGCGGCCGCGCTCGCCGCGGGGGCGCTGGAAGCCGTGGCCAAGGACGACCTCGACCTGCGTGAACCGGGGCGGGCCGTGGGCGCCGCGTTCCGGCGGCGGGTCAGGACCCTGAGCCACGCACGAGTGATCCGGCATCCCCGTGGCCGGCTCAGGGACAGCCCGGACGGCCGTGACCACGTGCGGCACGCGGCCGTGATCGGGATCTGCTCGTCCACCGGCGGCCCGCAGGTGCTGGTCCGCCTGCTGGAGATGCTGCCTGCCGACTACCCGATCCCGGTGCTGGTCGTCCAGCACATCGCGGCTGGGTTCACCGCCGGGCTGGTCCGCTGGCTCGACCAGATGATCCCGCTGCCGGTGGACATCGCTACCAACCTGGCGCCGATCCGGCCGGGCGTCCATTTCGCGCCCGAGGACGCGCACCTGAAGCTGACCGCCACCGGACGCGTCAGCCTTGACCAGGAGACGGTCACGGGCGGCCACCGGCCATCCGGTGACGTCCTGCTGGAGAGCATCGCCGTGAGCGCGGGCCCGCTCGGTGTCGCGGTCGTGCTGACCGGCATGGGCGCGGACGGGGCCGCGGGCGCGGCGGCGGTCCAGGGCATGGGCGGCCTGGCGATCGCCCAGGACGAGGCGTCGTCCGCGATCTACGGAATGCCCAAGGTCGCCGCCGAGCTGGGAGTCGAACTGGCGCTGCCGCCCCCGGACATCGCGGCCCGGCTGCTCGCGCTCGTCCATGAGCCACTCCCGGGTGCGCTGTGACCAGGGATCTCACCGACGTCGCCGAACTGGTACGCCGGGAGACGGGCATCGCGTTCCCGCCGGACAAGGCGGTCAGCCTGCGGGCCGCCATGGATCGCGCGGCGCCAGGGCTGGACCCGGAGAGCTTCCTGCGCGCGATCGGCGACCCGCTGACCGGGAACGACTTGCGGGACCGGTTCATCGACGAGGTGACGATCCAGGAGACCACGTTCGTCCGGGACCGCAGCCAGCTCGACGCGATCGCCTGGAACGACCTCTACCAGGGCACCCGGGCCGCCGGGTCGAGCACCATCCGGGTCTGGAGCGCGGGCTGCGCCACCGGCGAGGAGGTCTACACCCTGGCCCTGCTGGCGGCCGAGGCCTTCGCCCCCGAACGGCCGCCGGTCGACGTGCTCGGGACCGACATCTCAGAAGCGGCCCTGACCGCCGCCCGCGTGGCCAGCTACGGGGAACGGGCGGTGCGCGCGCTCGACCATCGCCTGCTTGAGCGTTACTTCCACCACCAGGACGGCAGCTACCACGTCACTGACGACGTGCGCAGCCTGGTCCGGTTCCGGCGGCACAACCTGGCCGTCGACGCCATGCCCCCGCTCGCCGAGACCGGCTTCGACCTCGTGATCTGCCGGAACGTGCTCATCTACTTCGAGACCCCGCTCGCCATCAAAGTGATCGAGGGGCTGACCTGTTCACTGCGGCCGGGTGGCACCTTGCTGCTGGGTGCGGCCGACGGCCTTCAGCGCACGCTGGCCGACTACCAGTCCCGTGACCGGCCCGCCGGCGGGGCCAGGCGGGCATCCCGGTCCCGGCCGCGGACGCCGCCCGCTGCGGCCAGGCCGCCGCCGCACGGCCTCAGCGCCCCGGCCCACCGGCCGGCCCCTCCGTCACCCCCCACGGCTGGCTGCCCGCCCACTGCCCATGACCAGCGCCTGGCAGCGGCCCTGGCCGCCGCCGACAAGGGTGACCGGGAGGGCGCCCGGGCGCTGGTCGCCAAGCTGCTCGCCGACGATCCGCTCGATGCCGATGCCCACTACCTGAAGGGGCTGGTGGACCTGGCCGATGGCGACCCGCAGCGGGCGGTCAGGTCGCTGCGGGCGTCGCTCTACAACGACCCGGGATTCGGGCTCGCGGCCTTCGCGCTCGGCCGTGCCTATGACGCGCTGGCGGAGCCGAACGCCGCCCGGCGCGCCTACGAACTGGCGCTGCGCACGCTCGACCCCAGCGATCGCCGCCACGAGGTGCTGCTCCAGCAGGTGGATATCGCCGACATCGCGGCGGCGTGCCGGCTGCGGCTGGCCGGGTGACGGCCCGCCACCCCTACTCGCCCGCGTCCAGGCCGTGCTCGATCGCGTAGCGGACCAGTTCGACCCGGTTGTGCAGGTGCAGCTTGGACAGCGTGTTCTGGACATGGTTCTGCACCGTCCGGTGGGACAGCACCAGCCGCTCGGCAATCTGCCGGTACGAGAGGCCGGTTCCGACCATCCGCAGGATCTCGGCCTCGCGCTCGGTCAGCCGTGGCGTGTCCGGTGCCGGGCTGGCGGCCATCCGCCGGAACTCGCCCAGCACCAGCCCGGCCAGCCCGGGGGAGAAGACCGCGTCACCGGCGGCCGTCCGGCGCACCGCGTCCAGGAATTCCGCCCGGCTCGCCGACTTGATGAGGTAGCCGGCCGCCCCCGCCTTCACCGCGTCCAGCACGTCCTGCTGCTCGCCACTGGCCGACAGGATCAGCACCCGGGCCTGGGGGCACGAGGCCAGCAGCCCGTACGTAACCTCCACCCCCGACATATCGGGCAGCTGCAGGTCGAGCACGATCACCTGGGGCCGGACCGAACCCGCCACCCGCAGCGCCTGACTGCCCTCGCCGCTCACCGCGACCACGTCGAATCCGGCCTCGGTGAGGTCGCGGGCGACCGCATCCCGCCACATGGGGTGGTCGTCGACGATCATGACGCGAACTGGTGGCTCACCCACAGCCCTGCACCTTAACCACGCCGCCCCTCGCCCGCCAGGACCGGGGTGGCGGGGGAGCCGGAGGGTGGCCTCCCCGTCCGCCCGTCAGCACCGCCCCTGCTCAGCCCGGGCCGGGGTGGCGGGGCAGCCGGAGGGTGACCTCCGTGCCCTGGCCGGGGGTGGAGGTCACCGACGCCGACCCGCCCAGCTCGCGCATCCGGCCCCGGATGGCATGACTGACGCCGAGCCGGCCCTCGGCGGCGGCCTGGGCCAGCCGGCCGGGCGCTATCCCCGGCCCGTCGTCCCGGATGGTGACCAAGACCGCGTCGCCCTGGTCATCCACCAGCACCCAGGCCCGGGCGGTCTCGCCCGCGTGGTGCCGCACATTGTCCAGGGCCGCCTGAACGGCAGCGGCCAGTTCCACGGCCGCGGGGGCCGGAAGCAGCACCGGCCCCGCGGGCGTGACCAGCGACACCGGCCCCGGATCGGCCGGGCTGAGCAGCGCCCGCAGATCCGTTTCGGCTGAGGCCGCCGGGCCGGGCCCGGCCTCCGTCGCGATCAGCGTGCGCAGCGCCGCCTCCTGCTCCCCGGCCAGCCGGCCCAATTCGGCCGCGGCGCCGCCGGCTTCCGCGCCACGGCGCTGCACCATGGCCAGCACCTGCAGCACGGAGTCGTGAATGCCGCGCGCCAGCCGTTCCCGCTCCCGGCTCGCGGCCTCGATCTCGGTCGCCCGCTGCAGCGCCCGTTCGGCCCGTGCGCTCAGGGTCGAGACATAACCGACCACCACCCCGGCGAGCAGCAGCAGCACCGTGGCGTTCAGCGCGGGACTGCTGTAGGCGCCAGCCAGGGACTGATGGCGCAGGGTCAGGTCGCAGGCGCCGAGCAGCAGCGCGGCCACCGTGCCTGCGCGGATGCCGCCCGCGACCGCCCAGGCCAGCACGGGCCCGGCGACCCAGGTCGCGGTCACCGGCATGGCCGCCTTGGCCACGCTGGCCGGGTACTGCACGAGTGCGGTCGAACCCAGCGCGACGGCGGTCACCACCAGGTCGGCGGCCAGCAGGGTGCGGGTCCGCCCGGCGGGCCGGGCATAGGCGGCCGTGGTGAACACGGTCCATCCGGTCATGCCCGCCAGAACCACCCAGGCCCAGCCCAGATGGGAGTAGTTGGCCCGGTCCACCGCGATCAGCAACGCCGCGTAGGCCAGTGATGCGGCCCGGAAGACCGCGATCGACCGCCACAGCGACGCCTGGATGTTCACCGGCGGCCGGTTCCCGGCCGGCCCGGCTGGTCTGGGATGAGCACGCGCCCATGATCAGCGGATCGGTGCCGTCCTGACAACTTGGCCCGCCGGCCCGCCACCCGCCGGAGGCAGACAGGCGCGGACCGGCCCCGGTAGAACAGGGGGAGCAGCACTGGCTGGCCTGGGCGGCCGCCGCAGGCCCCGCAACCCGGAGGATGCATCATGATCGAGCCTTACCAGGCGATAGGCCTGATCCCCACCATGCGGGGCATCAGCCGGCGCGATGACATCGCGGCCAACCTTGAGCACCTGTCGCACCTGATCAAGGCCGCATCATGGCTGTCCAGCCTGGACCTGCCGGTCCGGCTCATCGCCGTGCCCGAGGGTGCCCTGCAGGGCTTCAACGACGAGGTCCTGGACCTCGATCATGAGGAGTTCGCGCGGGAGTGCGCGATCGACATCCCCGGCCCGGAGACCGATTACCTCGGCAAGCTCGCCCGCCAATGGAACACCTACCTGATGGCGCAGGCCAAGGCCCGGCATCCGGAATTCCCCGGCCGCTTCTTCAACGTCGGCTTCATCCTGGATCCGGCGGGCGAGGTCATCCTCCGGCACCACAAGGTGGTGCCACTGCTGCCGGTGGAGCATTCTGTGACGCCACACAACGTGTGGGACAGGTGGATCGAGCTGTACGGGCGCAACCTCGATGCGTTCTACCCCGTCGCCGACACCGAGATCGGCCGCCTGGGGTTCCTGATGGCCAACGAGGGCTCGTACCCGGAGAACGCCCGCGGGCTGGCGATGAACGGCGCCGAGGTGGTCTACCGGGGCCCCTACCCGCATCCGCATGTGGGCAACGGCCTGTTCGAGATCCAGAACCGGGCCCGGGCCCTCGACAACAACCTCTACCTCATCGCGTGCAACGTCGGCACCTATTATCTGGGCGCTGACTCCGATATTCCGATCGACACTTTCGGTGGCGGCTCGGTGGTCGTGGATTACCGCGGGCAGATTGTCGGGCGGCACAATTACAGCGGCGGTTCCTCGTGGGTGGCCGGCACCGTAGACATCGGCGCGCTGCGCCACTTCCGGGCGAACGCCCAGTGGGACAACTGGATCAAGGACCTGACCACGGAGCAGTACCAGCTCATCTACGAGCAGCCGGTCTACCCGAAGAACCTCTACCTCGACCGGGCCCCCTACCGGCACGAGGAATACCGCCGGAAGGTCACCGCCCAGCAGATCGAGCTCATGCACGAGCGGGACATCTGGGCCCGGCCGGAGTAGCCAACGCTAGGCGTGCACCGTGCCCCGGCTGTCGAAGGCCATGGCGCGCTGCAGCGCCGCGGCCCTCAGCCCGGGCGGGATTTCGGCCGGGCCGCCGATCCCGGCGGCGTTGATACCGGCCTGCGCCGCCTCCTCGACCACCCCGCCAATCAGGATGGCCAGCTCGGGGGTGCGGTGGAAGACCAGCACGCCGTGGTTGGCCAGCAGCACCGCGGGCACCCCCGGGATGACGGCGGCCCGGATGTTGGCGACCGCCTCGTCCGACCCGCGCGGCCCGTAACCGGCCACCGGTACGCCATCGGGGAGCCCGAACATCGCCAGGGCCTCCACCCAGCACCCGATCGGGCGCCGGGCCACCGCGTAGGCGGTGGCATAGGGCGAGTGGGTGTGCAGCACACAACCGACATCGGAGTGATCGGCGTACATGGCGGTGTGCATGGCGACCACCGCCCCCTGGATGGGCGGCAGGTCGCCCTCCAGCAAGGTCCCGTCCAGCCCGACCCGGACGACGGCCGAGACGGGGTGATCGCGCAGCGACGGGCCCGCGGTGAAATACATCTCCTCCGCGCCGGGGACCCGGACGCTGACGTTGCCATGCCCGTTCGCGGAGATGGCCCCGCTGGCGACCACCCGCTGGGCGATGTCGGCCACCTGCCCGGCCAGATCCTTGTCCATGCCTCTTCCTCCCCCCGGCCACAGCGGCCGCCCGGATGCCGCGGCACCCCGCGGCCATCGGGGCCAAGTTATCCCGCGTCCGCGGCGGCCCGCCAGCCGCCCGCACCGGGTGGCGGGCGCCCGCCTGAGTATCAATGGCAGCCGTACCTGAGTAGCTGGCCCAGCTCAGTTGAGTAGCCGCCCCGATGCCCCCGGGCCAGCGGCCGGCCAGCGTGGCAGGCATGACGCAGCACTCTCAGCCCAGCGGGCCACCACGGCCCGAGATCGCCGAGCTCGCCTGGATCGCCGCGGAGCTGGCCCGGCTCGATGAGGCACGGCACCAGTTGCTGGCCCGCCGGGAGGTCCTGCTGGCGGGACTGACGGTCCCGGCGGCCGCCCCGGTGCCGCCCCGGCCTGGCCGGGAGGTGTCCCGCCGCGGCGCTGCGGCGCTGCTGCTGGCCGTCGGTGGCCTGCTGGTCGTCATCGCGGCGGCGGTCTTCACCGCCGCGAACTGGAGCTCCCTCGGGCCAGGCCGCCGGGCCGCCATCCTGCTCGCGGTGTCGGTCGTGGTCCTGGCCGCCCCGTGGCCGCTGGCCCGGCGAGGGCTGGCCGCCACCGCGGAGGCCGCCGCCGGGGTCGGGTTGGCGCTGACCGCGGTGAGCGCGGGCCTGCTGGCTGGCCTGGTCCACGTCCCGGCCTCCGGCTGGCTGGTCGCGTCGGCGACGGTGGCCGCGCTGGCGGCGGTGTGGGCGGGGTACCGGCGGGCAGCCCCGGTCCGGGGCCCGGGGCTGGCCGCCGCCGCAGCCGCCCAGTTCCCGCTTCCTCTCGCCGCCACGGCGCTGGCCCGCCCGGTGGTTCCGGTCGCGGTCGCGCTGTGCGTCACCGCCGCCGGTGACCTGGGGCTGGCCGCTTGGTCCGGCCACCGCCAGCAGCGGGCAGAACGCCTGGCGGCCTGCCTGCTGGCCGTCCTGACCTGGTCCGCTGCCAT
>DATDGI010000462.1:0-17721 GCA_036522155.1 Streptosporangiaceae bacterium | reverse complement strand
CAGGCCGCCGCGGGCCTCGACGTGGGCGCCGCCGGTGCCATCGTCGCTGACCCGGATCCGCAGCAGCCCGGGCGTGTGGACTGCTTCCAGCGTGGCATGCTGGGCGCCGCTGTGCTTGGCGACGTTGGCCAGCAGTTCCGCGGCGCAGAAGTAGGCGATGGTCTCGATCGCGGCTGACGGGCGCTCGGGCACGTCGATGACCAGCTCAACCGGCACCTCGCTGCGGGCGGCAAGGCTGGTCAGGGCGATGCCCAGACCGTGGTCCAGCACTGGCGGGTGGATGCCGCGGGCCAGGTCACGCAGCTCGGTGATGGCCTCCTTGGCGCCGCGGTGGGCAGCGTCGACCAGCTCCAGGGCCCGCTCCAGGTCGGCCTGCCGGGTCCCGGCGATTGTGGTCCCAGCGATCGTGCGGCCGAGTTTCTCCCTGGCCAGGCCCAGCTTCATGGCGACGGCGACCATCTGGGCCTGCGCGCCGTCGTGCAGGTCCCGCTCGATCCGGCGCAGCCTCGCCGCCGAGTCGTCCACCACGTGAGCCCGGGACTCCTCCAGCTCACGAACCCGGAGGACGCTGTCCTGCTGCAGGCGGTAGACGGTCCAGAAGATCAGCGCCGCCCCGGCTAGCGGCAGCGCCGCCAACCAAGTCAGCGGCCCCAACCAGGTGAATGAAGCGAGCAGAAGGACGCCCAGAACGACGTTGAAGATGCCACAGGCAACGCGCACACCCACCCAGAGACGGGGGCGGCGGTATTCCCATGACCTGACCAGAAATCTCATGAGGACGGGCTGCGAGGAAGCGAAGCTGGCAACGGGTGCGTGCACCGGGACGCCTCCAGTGACCTGCGATGCCCTGGTCACTCTGGTCACCCACATCTCAATGCTCGCCAGGCCCGCGAAGCCTGGGAAGGACCGGTGTCAAGCGTGAATATGCCCCGCGCTGGCACGGCAGGGCCGGACCGCTGGTCAGTCGCCTCAGCCGGAGAGCGGAAGCATCTCCCCAAGCGGGCCGAGGGTTGATCGATCCCGCTACAGGAAGATGCTGCCAGGCTAGCTCTGGACACTGGTCTGCAGGCGGTAGGCGGTCCAGAAGATCAGTACCGCCCCCGCTAGCGGCACCGCTCCCACCCAGGCCAGTGACCCTAGCCAGGGGGCGGAAGCGAGCAGGAGGACGCCGAGGAAGAGGTTGAAGACGCCACAGGCAACGCGCACACGCACCCACACATGGGGGCGGCGGTATTCCCATGACCTGACCAGGAATCTCATGAGGGCGGATCGCGAGGAAGGGACGTTGTCAGTCGGTGCGTGCATCGGAATACCTCCTGTGATCTGCGGTGCCGGCCACTCCGGCACCTGCATCTCAATGCTCGCCACACGCGAGCAGGAGAACCAGCGTGCGGACACCCGGACCTGAGGTACGGCCAGCACGGTCACCGGGCTCAGCCTGCGACGACGCCAGTAATCCGCAATCAGAGGAAGGCCCTGACGGACAAGCGTGCGCGTCCTGGCGTGCTAACCCGGCCGCGCCGTTGACTGGCCGACCTCGATCAGGTGCCCGTCGGGGTCGCGGATATAGGCGCGGATTTCGCGGCCGTGGTCCTTGGGCTCGGTGAGGAACTCGGCGCCTCTGGCCGACCACTCCGCGTAGGCCGCATGGATGTCGGCCACCCTGAGGTTGAGGAATGCGCTGGTCTGATTGGGGTCGGGCGGAGTCGTGAGCGTCACCGTGGGCTTGTCATCGGTCGGGCCGCCGCCCACGTTGAGAATGAGCCAGCTATTGGCGAGCCGCAGGATGACGGGGTCGCGTTCCAGGAGCACCGTTGCCCCGAACACTGACTGGTAGAACTCGCGGGATCGGTCCTGGTCGGAGACCACCAGGAAGTGAGTTACCACAAAGCCGGCCTGTGGTGCGGGGAAGTCGTCCTGGCTCATCGGAACCTCCATGGTGCGGGAGCGGCGCCGGTGCCGCTCGCTGCGGTCACACCATCAACCCAACCATGACCGGCCGCCGCATTGGTGCACTATCTCCTGGCGCTCCTGGCGCCGTTCCCGGGCGGCCGGGGCGCTCAGCGCGTCCGCGATCGCCCGGCAGGCGCGCTGCCGGGGCAGATCGGAATTGAGCGTATCTGTCCGACATGCGATAGTACTCGTTAGAGGACAGGTCCATGCGGGAGGCGGCATGGGGTACCAGAGCCGGATAACTTCCGGGGTTGAACAGTGGGCGGCCCGGTTGAGTGCCTACGTGCACAATGCCTGGCACGGAATGCCGCCACCCGACGCGTCACGCTGGCTGCTGGGCAAGATCGGGTTCTGGATCGCGCAGCCCGGTCTGGATGCCGCATCTCAGCGGCACCTCGTGACGCTTCGGCATGTGCGCAGGGCCGTTGCCGGCATGGCTACTTCGCGTAAGCGACTGGAGCTGCAGATCGGGGAACTGGAACGGCAAGCTGCCACGACCCAGAGCGTCAACGACCAGCTCGCCGATCTGCGCCGCCAGCACGCCGATATGCAGGCCAAGGAAGAGCTCGTAACTGCGGCCAGCCGACGACTGATGGCTGAGATCGATGCCTTCCGGACCGGCAGGGAAGCTGGCAAGGCTACCTACGCGGCGGCAGAAGAAGCGGCCGAAGCCGTATGGGCAGAGGGTAACCGGAAGCACCTGAGCGGCGCCAACGGGAGACGTGCTCTCAGCTCATCGCGCCACTGGGATAGCTGTTGGGAGGTCAGCTTTCGCCGAGGATCTTGGCCTTCTCGGCCGCGAACTCCTCGTCGCTGAGAACGCCTCGCTCCTTCAGGTCAGCAAGCTTCGCGAGGCGGTCCTCGGGATCCGAGCCGGGCCGTCCCGGCCAGCCCGACGAGAGATTGACGACCGACGACGGGTTCTCAGCAGCCGCCTGGAGCAGCTGTGCCTTCAGGTCCCCGAGGTTCCCCAGGCCCGCGAGCCCCTGGACTCCCGGCCCGCCACCGGTCCCCGAACCAGGTTCGCCGAGGCGCGCGAACTGCGCGTCGAGCTGGGCCTTCCCGGCGGCGTCTGCCCGCGCGTGCCGCTCTTCAAGAGCGGGCACGTCAAGCACGACCTTCGAGTGATCCGACGGGTCGTAGCGAACCGGAACGACGCTGCCCTGGTAGAGCTGCCCGACGTCATGCCAGTCCAGCCACTTCTTGAACTCGGTCGTCAAGCCGTCAGGGAACTTAACCCGGATCGTGACCCGGTAATTGATGCCCTCGTTCGTGTCCGACCGGTGTACGACAAGCCCCTCGGTCTGCGTGCCCTCGCTGTACAGCTTCGCCCTCTTCCTATTTTCAAACATCGGTCCCACACCCCTGGGCCGTAGACATCGGGCAATCATACACGCGGCTTAGATTCGCACCCGAGGCACAAACGGCGACGTCAGAGAAGAGCTGGCCCCTTTGCGCGCGGCACCTCCGGTCGCCAGGCGATTCGCAATGGGCTCGGCGGAGCTAGGCTCTTGGTACCCCGTGTTAGTAGGGAGGCGCCGTGATGGCCGGGCCCGGAGACGGTATGGAACCACGCAGCGAACGCCAGAGCCATCTGCGGGCGTCCCACGCCGAACGCGAGCGCGTGATCGAAACGCTTAAGGCCGCCTACGTGTACGGCCTGGTGACCAAGGACGAGTTCGACGCGAGGGTCAGCCAGGTATTCGCGTCGCGCACCTACGGTGAGCTGGCCCCGGTTACCGCCGACATCCCTCCCGGGCTGGCGGCCGTGCCGCCTGGGCCCGCACCGGCCAAGGGCAGTGCCCCGGTGCACGCGAACATCGGGCCGCGCGACCGCGCGGTCATGGCTACGGCCATCCTCGCTGGCGTGGCCTGGGCGGCCTCCGTCTTCACCATTAAGGCGGGGGACCCGGTGTCGGCTTGGCTGGCGCTCGGGGGGACGGGGAGCGTGTTCGCCTCGTTGTCCATGCTGGCAACCCAGAGGCGCGCCTCCAGGCGTGGCCAGCGCCCCGGCGGCCAGCTGCCTACGCAGCAAGGAATTTACACTGGCCCGGGAACAGGCCGCCGGGCGGCGCGCTGGGGTCAGGACGGGCCCGGGGCGGCTCTTTCCTGGATTTGATGGGTATGACCGCACGGTGGGATGACCGCTGCGGGGGGCTGCCCCGACCCCATAGCCGGAGCTCATTGCTCAAGGGCCGGCGCTCAGGGCCGCCGGGCGGCGCGCGGTGCGGGAGACTCCGGGTACCCATGGTCGGCCCGGTGCCCGCCATGTGACTGTGGCCGGTAGGCCTGCGTTGCGGCCTGCGGGTATTCCGGGTATTGCGGCCGCCGGTCGGCCGGCGCTGGTGCCCTGATCGCCCCCACCACGGCGATGACCAGGGCAGCGAGCCACGCGGCGCCGGTCCAGCCCAGCAGCAGGCTCAGCACGGCGATCGCGCCCTTGCGGGGCAGATCATAGAGCGCGGCGATGATGATGGGCACGCACCAGCCCGCGATCACCACGACGGCGAGGGCGAACAGGGTGACGCTGACCCCGGCCACCTTCGGCAGCGATGCGGCAATGTTCATGGGTGCCTCCCATCTGCACCAACTGCTGGTTATGTGACGCCCAGCGGGGTGTGCGGGATGACATGAAGAACGCACTGACCTGCGCAAAAGCATGGACTGGTTGTCACTGGAGTCGCCTGCGCGCCAGGAGGCAACTTGGCTCACACCGGCCACGACGGGATGGCCGGACGGCGGGCGATGAGTCAGCGCGGAACGGGGTGGGCTGGGCCTAGTACGGGCGGCCCTGCATGAGCAGGGCGGCGGTGATGAAGAACAGGGCCAGCACAGCGGCGACGATCAGGGCCCGCCGCAGGATTCTCAGGACCCGGTAGCGGCGGGGCGGCCGGGGTGGCTGGCGATAGGGAGCCCCCTGGTAGGCGGGCAGGAGACGGGACATGGGACAGCTCCCTCGCGGGCCTTGATGCGGGGGCTGGCTAGGCCCCGGCCCTGTATCAGCCAGATCCTAGGCCGCGCGCGGGCGGCGGTCGATAGCCCGAGTGGCGCTGGCTGCTTCTGGCCGCATGAACCGCGGCCGGCGGCGGGCTAGGCCGGCGTCAGCTGCCTGGCCGCCTGGCGCATGAGCGGTGAGCCGATCGACTCCTGCACGCACCTGGCGAACAGCCACTGCCGCACCCGCCCGGCGTCAAGACCGGCCAGGACCGCCATCCGGTCCGCCAGGCCGGCCGGGTCGGCGGCGAGCCTGGCCTCGCAGTTGAGCATGTGCTGCAGCACGTCGTAGGCGGGGTCGCCGACGTATGGCTTGGGGTCGATGACCAGCCACGGCGCCCGCTCCGCGGCGAGGATGTTGTCGCCATGCAGGTCGGTGCACAGCAGCACCTGGCGGTCCGCGGTCCCTGGCAGGGCCCGGAACAGCTCGATCCCGGCCCTGGCCAGGCCGGGATCGAGCCGGTCAGCGGTACCGGAGGCGGCGTATTCCTGCTCGAACTCATCGGCCCAGGCCGCGCACATGTCCGCCAGCGGGCGGAACGAGTAGGCATCATGGGGCTGCGCCCATAGCTGGCGCAGCAGCCTGGCCACGACCTGATCCTGCTCGGGCTCGGGCAGAACCTGGCCCAGCGCGGTGCCGGGCACGCACCGCTCCATCAGCAACCCGTACGCCGATTCGCTCTCGTGGGCAGCGTGCAGGCGGACGGCCCCGTTCCCGCCCCACACCCGCAGCCCGGCGGCCTCGTCCCGCTCGTCGCCGCCGGGAAACCGGAACTCCACCTTGAGCACCAGGCCGGTGCCGGACGGGTCGGTGACCGGTGCCGTCCATGAGCACTGACCGCCCGGCTGGAACGGCTCGCCCACCCGCAGCGACCACCGGCCAGCCAGGTCGGCCACGATGGCAGGCAGGCCGACCATCCAGCGGCTAACGCCGCTGTCGCGGCGCGCCGTCTCGGCCAGGTATCTGGGCACGGCAAAGGCCCTCACGGCAGCACACTGCCGATGCGCTGGTGGCGCGTCAAGCGGCATCGGCACAGGCGGAGGACCGGGACCGGCCACTGCTAGGGTCAGCCAGAGAATAATTTCACCTAGCCCTGGAGGCTGTGGTGCCAAAATTCCTCGTGACCTATGTCGGCGGCGGAATGCCGCATGATCCTGAGCTCATGGCCCAGGCCAGGGCCGCCTTTGGCGCGTGGCTCGCGGAATCTGGCGGCGCGGTGACCGAGCCCGGCGCCCCGGTCCGCACGGTGGCTCGCCTCGCCGCGGGTGAGCCCGCGGCCGAGGTCGAGGTCAACGGCTTCACCATCATCGAGGCGAGCGACGTCGAGGCAGCGAAGAAGCTGCTGTCCACTCACCCCTTCATCGGCCGGGGAGGCACTCTCCAGGTCAGCGAGTTCGTCGCCGTCTAACCCCGCACCCAGCGAGGGCGGCATATGACGCTGGGTGAGTATCTGCTCAGCGTATACATTACGTGTATGCTCGCAGTTTATGAGCGTTCCTCTGACGATGCTGGGCCTGCTGGAGCGGGAGCCGAGCCACGGCTACGAGCTGAAGCGTGACTACGATGCCTACTTCGGCCGGGGCAAGCCGCTGCCGTTCGGCCAGGTGTATGCCACGCTGGCCCGGCTGGCCCGGGACGGCAAGGTGGTGGCGGGGGAGGCAGAGCCGGGGGCGGGCCCCGAGCGCAGGCGCTATCTGATCACCGAGTCGGGGGTGACCGAGGTCGAAACCTGGCTGGCCGAGCCGGCCGAGCCAGAGCCGCACCTGCAAAGCGTGCTGTTCAGCAAGGTGGTGCTGGCGCTGATGCTCGGCCGCCCGGCGGACCGCTACCTCGACATCCAGCGGACGGCGCACCTGCGGCGGATGCGGGAGCTGACCGAGCTCAAGCAGGCCGGTGTCCTGCTTGATGTGTTCCTGGCCGACTACGGGCTGTTCCATCTGGAAGCCGACCTGCGGTGGATCGATATGACCGCGGCCCGGCTCGACGCGCTGGCCCAGGCGGTGCGGCGATGACCGCCGGATTGCCCGCGGCCGCACGGCGGGCTGAGCCGGTGATCGAGGCACGGCAGGTGGTGAAGTCGTTCGGGCCGACCCCGGCGCTGCGCGGGGCCAGCGTCTCCGTGCGCCGCGGGGAGATCCTCGCCGTCATGGGGCCCAGCGGGTCGGGCAAGTCGACACTGCTGCATTGCCTGGCCGGCATCCTGGTGCCCGACTCCGGCCAGGTCAGCTTCGCTGGGCGCAGAATCGACACGCTGCGGGAAAACGAGCGCAGCGCGCTGCGCCGGGATCACTTCGGGTTCGTGTTCCAGTTCGGTCAGCTCGTGCCCGAACTGACCGCGGAGGAGAACGTCGCGCTGCCGCTGCTGCTGGCCGGCGCCCGCCGGGCCGAAGCGCTGGCCAGGGCCCGGGAGTGGTTCGGGCGGCTCGGCCTGGACGGGCTGGAAGGGCACCGCTCCGGGGAGATGTCGGGCGGCCAGGCGCAGCGGGTCGCGCTGGCCCGGGGCCTGGTGGCCGGCCCGGAAGTGCTGTTCGCTGACGAGCCAACCGGGTCGCTGGACTCGCTGGCCGGCGAGCAGGTGATGAACTTGCTCACCGCCGCCGCCCGGGATCGGGGCACGTCCGTGGTTCTGGTCACGCACGAGCCCCGGGTGGCCGCCTACGCCGACCGCGAGATCATCGTCCGCGACGGCCAGGTAACCTCGCCCGCCCCCGCCCGGACCGCGCCGTGATCCGGCTTGGCCTGCGCCTGACCCTGGGCGGTGGCCGGGAGGCAGCGGTCCGGCTCGCCGTCACCGCCGCAGCGGTCGCCCTCGGCGTCGGCATGCTGCTGATCACGCTGGCTGGTATCAACGCCATCAAGGCCCAGGACGCCCGGGGCGCGTGGCTCATCAGCACCGGCACGCCAGCCTCCGGCCCGGCCGGCCCCGGTGGTTCTGGGCGCGACCCGCTGGTGTGGCTGTCCCGCACCGACACGTTCGCCGGCCGGGTCATCGAGCGGGTTGATGTCGCCGCCACCGGGCCGAACTCACCGGTCCCGCCCGGCATCCCGCGCCTGCCCGGCCCGGGCCAGTTCTACGCCTCGCCTGCGCTGAGCCGGCTGCTGCGCACCACCCCGTCCGCCGAGCTTGGCGACCGTTTCCCTGGGCACCAGGCCGGCACGATTGGCCCCTCGGCGCTCCCTTCCCCGGACTCGCTGGTCATCGTCCTCGGGCACACCACGCGGCAGCTGGCCGGTGCGCCGGGGTCCGAGCAGGTCCGCAGCATCACCACGGCGGGCACGGCCGCCGTGCTGGCCGGCGCCGGGGGCAGCGCCGGCACGCTGGAGATCATTCTCGCCGTCGCGGCGGTCGCGTTGCTGTTCCCGGTGCTCACGTTCATTAGCACCGCGACCAGGCTGGCGGCCGCCCGCCGGGAGCAGCGGTTCGCCGCGATGCGCCTGGCCGGCGCGACGCCGCGGCAGGTCTCACTGGTCTCCTCGGTGGAGGCATCCGTGGCCGCGGTCGCCGGGGTGGCGGCCGGCTTCGGCCTGTTCTTCCTGCTCCGCCCGGTGGTGGCGCGGATCCCGCTGACCGGTGAGACGTTCTTCCCCGGCGATCTGTCGCTCAGCCTGGCCGACATCCTGCTCGGCGCGGTCGGCGTGCCGGTGCTGGCCGCGGTGGTGGCCCGCATCGCGCTGCGCCGGGTGCAGATCTCACCGCTCGGGGTGAGCCGCCGGGTCACCCGGACGCCGCCGCGGGCGTGGCGGGTGATCCCGCTGCTCGCTGGTATCGGCGAGCTGGCCTACTTCGCCGCCGCCGGCCATCCCGGCAGCGCCCAGGGCCAGACCGACGCGTTCTTCCCTGGCTTCCTCCTGCTCATCGTGGGACTGATGGTGGCGGGCCCGTGGCTGACCATGGCCGGATCACGGGCGCTGAGCGGGCGCGCCCGCCACCCGGCCGCGCTCATCGCCGGGCGGCGGCTCGCGGACAACCCGCGCGCCGCCTTCCGCGCGGTCAGCGGGCTCATCCTCGCCCTGTTCGTCGCCAGCGTGGCTACCGGCATTATCGTCACGCTGGTCGCCGACCAGGGCGCGCCGGCCGGTGGCGCCCAGGCCGCCGACTTGCTGGTGGACCAGTTCATCGGCGGTCCCACCGCGTCGGGCCGGCCGGCGCTGTCCGCGGCCCCGGTACCGGCGGGGGTGCTGGCCAGGTTGCGCGCGATCCATGGCGTCCGCGGGGTGGCGGTGATCTACGCCGACCTCGGGGCGGCTAACCCGGACACGGGCCTGGTGTCCTGCGCCCAGCTCCCGGGTACGCCCGCGCTCGGCCGTTGCCCGGCCGGGGCACGCGTGGCCGCCGTCACCCCCGACTTCACCGACACCCGCCCGGCGTCCATGATCGGCCATGTCTGGCCGTCGGCGGCCGTGCCGCCCGGCCGGCTGGGCAGCCTCCCGGGCCGGGTGGTGGTCGTGGCCACCAACGGGTCAGCCCCGGCGACCGAGCGGGCCAGGACCGTCATGGAGACCGCCTTCCCCTACCTGAGCTCCGCTCTCACCGTCGGCGAGCGCGCCGCGGAGGCCAACGCGCAGATCACCCAGTGGCAGCGTGATGCGGACGCCGTGATCCTTGCCAGCCTGCTGATCGCCGGGTGCAGCCTGGCGGTGAGCGTGGCGGCCGGCCTGACCGACCGCAAACGCCCGTTCAGCCTGCTGCGCCTCACCGGCGTCCCGCTGCGCATGCTGCGCCGGGTGGTCACCCTGGAGTCCGCCGTGCCCCTGCTCGCCGCGTCGGCGATCGCGGTGGGAACCGGCCTGCTCGGCGCCGACCTGTTCCTGCAATCCCAGTTCAGCGTCCCGCTGCGGTCCCCGGGGGCCGCGTACTACCTCAGCGTCCTCGGCGGGCTGGTCATCTCGTTCGGGATCATCGCCGCCACGCTCCCGCTGCTGCAGCGGATCACCGGGCCGGAGACGGCCCGCAACGAGTGACCCTCGGCTCAGACGGTCTCGCTCGCCCGGCCGCGCGCGACGATGGCGGAGCGGATTCCGGCCAGCAGGGCCTGTTCGGTGAAGGGCTTGTGGATGAGCGCGGCCTTCTCACCGTGAGCATCCTGCGGCCCCCGCTGGTCCTGGCTGTATCCCGACATGAACAGGACCGCCGCCTGGGGGCGGATCTGCCGGATGCGCTCGGCCAGTTCCCGGCCCGAGATGTCCGGCATCACCTGGTCGGTCAGGAGCAGGTCAAACTCGTGATCGGCGGCCAGCGCCAGGGCTTCATCCCCGGTCGCCGCCGGCAGTACGGAGTACTCGCCGCGCCGCAGGATGCGGGTGGTGACCTCCAGTACGGCCGGTTCATCCTCCACGACCAGGATCGTCTTGCCCTGGCCGCTGGTGACGGCTGTGGGGGCGGGGGAGGCGGCGGACGCCTGGGTCTCGCTCTCAGCCACGGGGTAGAAAGCGCGGATGGTTGTCCCGGCGCCTTCCTCGGAGTCGACGCTCAGGCTGCCGCCGACCTTGGTGACGATGCCATGCACGGTGGCCAGCCCCAGGCCGGTTCCCTTGCCCCGCGGCTTGGTCGTGAAGAACGGCTCGAATATCCGACGCACGACCTGCGGGCTCATGCCCACGCCGGTGTCACTGACCGACAGCACGACATAGTGACCGGGACTGGCCCCCGGGTGCAGGCGCGCATACTGCTCGTCTAGCTGGGCCAGGCCCGATTCGATCGTCAGGGTCCCCCCGTCGGGCATCGCGTCGCGGGCGTTGACGGCCAGGTTGAGCAGGACCTGCTCGATCTGGCCCCGGTCTCCGCGGACCGCTGGCAGGCCGGCCGCCGGGTGCACGATCAGCTTGACGTTCTCGCCGATGCTGCGGGCCAGCAGGCTGTGGAGATCGGCCGCGATCGCGTTGAGATCGAGGGCTTCCAGCCTGACTTCCTCCCGGCGCCCGAAGATCAGGAGCTGGCGGGTGAGCCGGGCGGCCCGCTCGGCGGCGGCCCGGATCTGCTCGACATCAGCCCGGACGGAGTCGTCGCCGGTGGTGGCCTCGGCCACGAAGCTGGCGCAGTTGAGGATGACCGCCAGCAGGTTGTTGAAGTCGTGCGCGACACCGCCAGCGAGCTGGCCCAGGCTCTCCAGGCGCTGGGACTGATGGAGGAGGTTCTCCAGCTGTTCCCGCTCGGCCTGGGCCTGCAGGCGTTCCCGGATGGCCTGGTCCTTCAGTGCCTTGCGGTGCGCCGCCTCCAGCTCACGGGTCCGTTCGGCCACGGTCGCTTCGAGCGATGAGTTCAGCTCTTGCAGGCGGGCCACGAGCTGGCGGTTCTCCCGGCGGAGCCGGGTACGTTCGAGACTGGCCTTCACCCTCCGCACCAGATCGTCGGGCGGCACAGGCTTGGTGAGATAGTCGTCCACCAGGCCGACAGCGGCGATGGCGCTATCGGCGGATGCGTACCCAGTGAGCAGGATCACGCTCAGATCCGGGTCCTCGGACTTCAGGGCGGTGGAAAGCGTGATCCCGGTGGTGTCCGGGAGCCGCTGATCGACAATCGCCAGGTCCGGGCGGGCACCGCGGAAGGATTCCTGGGCCGCGGCCCCCAATCCGAAACTCTCGGCCGAAATCCCGGCCAGGGCCAGGATTTCGGTCAGGGTCTGCCGCATGCCCGGGTCGTCATCGACGACGTAGGCCAGGGGCGGGCCGGGCGCCGGCCCGGGACCCGGCCGGGGGTTCACCTCTCAGCCTGGGACGCGTCGGATACCAGGCTCAGCATCCTCCGGGCGTCGAAGGGCTTGTGGAGTATGGCGAAGGCCTTGGCCTTGACCGCGGCGCGCAACTGCTCCTCCAGGGCGTAGGCCGTCATCAAGATCACCTGAGGCGGTGGGTTCCCCATCTCCTGGAGCACCGACACGCCATCGCGGCCTGGCATCCGGACGTCCATCACCACCACGTCAAAGGACTCCGCCTGGACGGCGAGGAACGCGGTCTCACCATCGATTGCCGACGAGACGCGGTAGCCCTGCAGCTCCAGGATCGCGGCCAGGGTGTCGCGCATGCCGGGCTCATCGTCGACCACCAGCACGGTGTACCGGCTCATGGGGCCACGCTCACCATCGTGGCCATGACCGGAACCGTAATCGTGAACGAGCTGCCCACCGACGGGGTGCTTTCCACGGCGATCGTGCCGTCATGGGCCTCGACCACGCGTTGGGTCACGGCCAGGCCGAGGCCGATCCCCCGTGCCTTGCTGGTATAGAACGGCGTGAAGATGTTCTCGCGAGTGCCGGTGTCCATGCCCATGCCGGTGTCGGTCACGGTGATGTGCGCCGAACCCGACTCCGAGCTGGCCGAGACGGTGAGGACGCCGCCATCGGGCATGGATTCGTAGCCGTTGGTGATGAGGTTCAGCACCGCCTGGCGGATCTGGTCCCGGTCGGCGTGGATCGTGATGCCCGGATCGCAGTGATCGACGACTTGCACGCCTGCGGGCGGCGGCACCACCGAGAGGGCCTCGGTGACCAGATCGCAGACCTGCACCGGGCCGAGGATCGGCTCCCGGCCGCGCGCGTAGTCGAGCAGATCCGAGACGATGAGGGTGGCCGTTGAGGTTTCCCGCTTGGCGGTGGCCAGGTGGCGGCGCGTCGCCTCGTCCGCATCGGCCCCCGTCCCGGCCTCCAGCAGGTACAGGACGTTCATGATGACTGCGAGCGGGTTGCGCAGCTCGTGGCCGACCGAGGAAGCGAGCTGGCCGACGGCGGCCAGTTTCTCCTGCTGCACCAGCCGGGCCTGTGCCGCCTCCAGCTCGGTCATGGCGTTCTGCAGCGACGCCGTGCGCTCCTCGACCAGCCGGTCGGCATAATCCCGCCGCCGGCCCATGGTCTCCACGACCGTGACCGTCAGCGCCACGGCGATCACGCCGATCACCAGGATGACCCACGGCATATTCTCGGCCAGCGATCCGACCAGGGGCCCGGGGCTGCTCGTCACGAGCAGCCAGGTGTCGGCTCCGACGCGGAACGGGTACTGGGCTCCGGCCAGCGGCAGATTCCTGGTCGTGGCCAGGATGAGAGTGGACGGGTCAGGCCGGGCCGACAGGTAGAGCGCGATGTCCAGGTTGCCCCACGGCGAGGACGCAGAAGGCTTGGTGGTCACGGTGGACGCGAGCGCCGATTCCTCCCAGACCACCGTCGCCGGCCCGGCGGCATTGCCCAGGCCGAACGCGATCCAGCGCCGGGAGCCCTGCCGTACCAGGCCCGATACCATCCCCCGGGTGACCAGGGCCCGGTGAGCGAGCCGTACCTGATCAGGGGGGATCGCCGAGCCCACCGCGGGGGCGGTGCCCGCCGCCGCCGTGACCGTCATCTGGGTCCCGCGCTGGGCGGTCACGAGCAGCCCCTGGCCCGGCGCGGTCACCTCCGGGTGTGCGGCGCTGGCGAACAGCTGGGGGTGGCCGCGGTCGGTCGCCGCGATCGCCCCCAGGAGCAGAAGCGAGCTCTGGACCCCGGCGAAGGCGCCGCCGAGCACGGCCGCGGCCTCACCCGTCCGTTCACGCAGAAGGAGCCGTTCCTGGTCCCGGATGACGCTCAAGGTGATCAGGGCCGAAGCCACCACCACCCCGCCCATGACCAGCAAGATCACGGTCGAGACGAGGCGCAGCGGCCACCACCTCGCCCGAGTGCGCCCGGCCGGCCCGAGAACCGGTGCTTCCGCCATGGCGTTTCCCCCCTACGCAGGCGGTAAATCACGTTTCGCATGCACAATACTACAGATAGTTATCACATGGCACGGCGTGGGTGACTCACCGTTCAGCCGGCCCGCTGCCGGGCTGAATGTGCTCGATCCAGCTCAGCGCGTCGGCGTAGGCCCGCTTCAGGGTGGCGCCCACGCGCTCATCGCCGGGGTAAATGTCCTGGCGGGGGATCACGCCGGTCACCCCGGTCACGCCGAGTTGTTCGGAGATCCGTTCGCTGGCCGAGACGATGACGAGCTTGCTGCCGACCGCGGTGAGGGCCTGGGCGTAGCGGCTCAGCACGTCCATGAAGGTGGTGCCGAGGTCGGTGCGCCCGCGCAGCCGCAGGATCACCACGGAGTTGCGCGAGTCGTCGGTGGCCGCCGGGAGCTGTGCTTCGAGCACCGGTGCGGCGGCGAAGAACAGGCTGCCGTACGGCTGCAGGGCGACCACCTCGTTGGCCGGCAGGCGGGCCGGCGGGTCGCCCTCGATGAGGTTGCCGTCCGGGTCGAGCCGCCAGCGCTTGATGGTGACCTGGTTGGACTGGCGCACGACGTGCAGGATCAGCGACAGGCCCACCCCGACCAGCACCGCGTACTGCAAGGGGATGATCATGGTCAGCACGAACGTGGTCGCCAGCACCGCCTTCTGCACGGCGCCGGTCTTCCATACCGACCATAGGTCGGCGGGCTTGATGGTCCGGTAGCCGACCAGGATGAGCAGGCCCGCCAGCGCGGGCATGGCGATGTGGCCGACCAGGCCAGCGAAGGCGAGGATGACCGCGGCCATCACCACGCTGGCGATCATGAGGGACAGGCGCGACCGGGCGCCCGCGGCCTTGTTCAGTGACGAGGCCGACATGGACCCGCCCACCGGCATGCCCTGGAATACCCCGGCGATCAGGTTGGCCGCGCCTTGCCCGATGAAGTCGCGGGAGGCGTCGGGGGAGCGGCCGTCCGGGTTGGGGAAACTGGCCGAGATACCCGCTCCCTGGACCAGCCCGACGAACGTGAGCGACAGCGCTGGCACCAGGAGCGCCGGGACCAGCCCGAGCGCCGGGAGCTGAGGCAGCGGGAGCGAGCGGGGTATCGCGGACAGGTCGCTGACGGTCGCGACCGTGCTCCAGCCCAGGCCCGCCGTGCCCGCCGAGGTGACAATGACCGCGAGCACCAGCCCCAGCGGGCCGAGCCTGGTGCGCTCGAGCACAAGGATCAGCGCGATCGTCACCAGTCCCACGGCGAGGGATTGCAGGTGGAGCTCGCCGGGATGGATCAGGGTATTCACGGCACGGACGACCCGGTTGGCTCCCTCCGCCTTGTAGCCGGTGAGGTTGGCCAGCTGGCCGAGGATGATGTTGACCCCGACGGCGCTGATGAACCCCACCATCACGGCGTTCGACACGAACCGCAGCAATGACCCGAGCCGCAAGAACCCGGCCGCCAGCATCACCAGGCCGGTGAGCACGGACAGCGTGAACAGGGCACGCGCCTGGTTATCGCCGGTGTGCACGGCCGGGACGTCGGCGATGATGATGGCCATGGCCCCGGTGGCCTGCACCGCCATGAAGGCCGAACTGGTGAACAGCGAGCCGCCGATCGTCCCGAACATGTACGCGTAGAGGCCCGATAGCGGGCTGACCCCGGCGAGCAGGCCTGCCGCGAGGCCGTCGGGAACGCTTTCCACGCCGAGCACCAGGCCCGCGACGGCGTCCTGGCGCAGGGTGTCCCGGCTGACCGGAAGCCGGGGTTTCATGTCGCCTGACCCTCGCCTACGAGACGATCAGGAAGATGCTGTGGCCGAGCAGCCAGGCGCCTACCACCAGTGACCCCACCACGATGGCCTGGTCCTGGTGGTTTTCGATCGCCGTCTGCAGCTGCTGGAAACGGATCCCGGCCGCCTTGGGCGCGAAGGCCGCATACAGCTCCATCACCAGGAAAGTCGACGTCGCCAGCAGGCAGAACAGGACCAGCACCAGCCAGTCGCCCGCGGTGGACAGGCTGGCCTGGAAAATCGTGGCGGCCCCGGCCGCCACCAGGGACCACGGCTGCAGGAACGCGCCGAGCCCGGCGGCCGCCGCCAGCGACAGCCGGTCCAGCCGCGCCATCCAGGTCGGCTGCTTATGCGGCCGGCCGGTGCGGCGCCGCTGCCGGAACCCGAACCAGATCAGCCCGGCGCCGAGCAGCCCCTTGACCACCAGGATGGCCGTTGACGGCACGGTGTGCGGCCGCAGCGCCTGGCCCCCGGTGGCCAGGGCCACGGCCGCAATCACGGCCACCAGGCAGGCGGTCCAGCCGAGGATCAGCGCCAGGCCTTTCCGCAGGCCGCGCTCGGAGCCGAGGATGAGCACGAACGCCACGATGCTGAGCGGCTGCAGGGTGATCGCGAGCCCGATGACCACCAGGTCCAGAACCATCCGCCCTCCAGCCGCGCCCGCTGCCGACGCTAGCGAAACCCAGCCACGGCGATCTGCCATCCCCCGGCAGGGGTGATCACCGGATGGCCCGGGCCGGCAGGCGCGAGGCCCGGGAGAGCGTGCGCAGGCAGGTCAGGTGGCCGTGACCGATCGCGCGCTGGTCCTCATCTCGCCGGATTCGATCCCGATGGAAATGATGCGGGTGGGGTGGATGCGGATGACGGTGTCCTCAAACTGCTCGCCGAACGCCTTGCCGCCCGACGGGCTCACGGTGGCCTGGCCGCGTATTTCGATCATGCGTGGCTGCCACGGCGGGAGCACGTCGTCGACCACGATGCTCGCCCGGCCGGTGCGCTGCGCGTCGCGGAGTTTCTTGGTCTGGCTTATCCGCAGGCCGCCGACGTCGATGGCGTCGTGCTCGGCGTTGTAGCGGAACGACGTGGGTACCACGTGTGGCTGCCCGTCCGGGCCGACGGTCGCGATCCGGCCCAGCCGCTGCCCGGCGAGGTAGGCGAGTTCGGAGTCCGTGAATGCGCTCATGCCCCGGCCAACCCGTCAGGCTGCCCCGTCATTCCTCCGGGCCAGCCGGGCGCGCAACCTGGCCTGCACGGCCGGCCATTCGGTGGCGATGACTGAGAACACCGCGGAGTCACGCAGCAGGCCCTCTTCGCCCGGCGCGTACGACGGCGACCACTGGCGCAGGACGCCCTCGAACTGCGCGCCCAGGCTCTCGAGGGCGCGATGGGACTGCTCGTTGCGGGCATCGGTCTTGAAGTCGACCCGGGCCACGCCCAGCGGGCCGAACGCGTGCTCAAGCAGCAGCAGTTTCGCCTCGGTGTTGATGCCCGTCCGCTGCGCCGAAGCGGCCAGCCAGGTCCAGCCGATCTCGACGGCACACAGGTCGGCACGGTCGGGCCAGAACCGGGGCTGCCAGTAGGTGGTCACCCCGACGGCCCGGCCATCGCTGTGCCGGATCTGGGCCAAGGGTGCCATCGTGCCGCTCTTCGCCCGCCCGAAATGGGCGGCCAGGTAGTCCTCCATCTCCCAGGCCCGGGGGACGTGGGTGAAGGCGTAGCTGTCCCGGCCTTCTTCGGCCGCGGCCGCCAGGTCGGCGGCGTGACTGGCCGAGAGTGGTTCCAGCCGGACCAGGGTGCCGTGGAGCACCGGGATGTCAGGCGGAAAGTCCATGGCTGTTCCTCACGGAGACGAGCTGGCGGCGGCCGGGGTGTCCTTGCTGGTTACAGCATGGCCTTGCGGCGGAGCCGCCAGAGCGCCGGGGCCGCCAGGACGGCGGCGCAGACCAGCCAGACCGCGTCTCCCTCGGCCAGGGCGAGCAGCTCGAACCGGGGCGGGCCCGGCAGCACAGCGGTCAGCAGGCCGGACAGGGCCAGCAGCGCGAGGCAGGTGGCCAAGCCGATGGCCGGCCGAGGATCCGTGACGATCCAGCCGAGGGCGGCGACCGCCAGGACGATGAGCAGGCCGTCCTGCCCGGCCGCCACGAACACCCACAGCGCGAACCAGCCAGCGGCCCACGCCACCTGAGCCAGCACATAGGCCGCAGCGGCCAGGCCGGGCAGCCACAGCCACGCCCGGGGCGGCCGCTCCGCGCCGCCCGCCAGGACGGCAGCCGCGACCAGCGCCAGCAGGACAGTGGCCACCGACAGC
>DATDGI010000461.1:0-12953 GCA_036522155.1 Streptosporangiaceae bacterium | reverse complement strand
CAGCGCTGCTGCACCATTTCCAGCAGGCCTGGCGCAATGCTGACGGCCTGGCCGGCGGCAACTGCGCGGATGAGCTCAAGATCCGGGCCGCCGGCCTCGGTGATCGTGAGAGCGGGCATGGCTAGCGGTACCGGAGCATCGTTCCGGCGCCGTGCTGCTCGGCCCGGCGAAGGATCGCGAGGCCGACGGCGATGTCGAGGATGGCGAGTCCGCGGTGCCAGAGCAGGATCCGCTCATCGCTGCGTTCCCTGCCGGGCAGCCGTCCCGTCACGATCTGGCCCAGCTCGGCATACAGCGACGTGGCCGAAAGCCGGCCGCTGTCCACGTGACGGCGCAGCGCGCCGAACCTTCCCGACTGCGCTTCCCGCCAGTCGTCGACCACCACCTTGTCCATCACGTCGAGCAGATCAAGCTGCACAGCGCTGACCGTGCCATAAGGGACGACGAAGGCGCCTGGCTTGACCACGCCAGTGCGGAGCAGCGGCTCAGGCTCGGTGAGCCGCGACGCCTCGACCAGGATGTCGGCGCCATCGAAGGCCTCCTCGGCGGAGGCGGCAACCCGGATGCGGGCACGGCTAACACCGGCCAGCTGCTGCGCGAACGCCTCCCGGGACTCGGGCCGGCGGCTGGTTACCCGGATCTCATCAAGATCGAACATTTCGTCCAGCAACACAACATTCCAGAACGCGCTACCGCGGGCCCCGACGTGGCCGAGCACCCGGGAGTCCCGCCGGGCCAGATAGCGTGCGCCCACGGCGGTCATGGCACCAGTCCGGCGTGCCGTGATCATGGTGGCGTCCATGATCGACAGCGGCACCCCTGTCCGCGGGTCATAGAGCGTCAGCAGCCCCAGCTCGCTGGGAAGTCCGACGGCATAGTTCGACACAAAGTCGCCGACAACCTTGACGCCGCTCACGCCAGGCGCCGACAGATGACCGCGGAGCACATTGAAATGACCGGCGCCATTGTTGTCCGGAATAAGGTGCACCCTCGGCTCCAGAACAACACGCCCATCACCGTGCGCCCGCACGGCATCCTCGACGGCTGCGACGATTTCAGCGTTCGAGATGCCGATCGCTTCTATATCCGGCCCAGACAGGAAACGAAGCCACAATCCCCCGGTTGCAGGATCCGGAAGATGCTGGCCACCGGTGGATGATGTACCTGTTGCGGGCAACTCAACGTTCACGTGAGTCCTCCCTCACGACCTCTACCAGGCTTGCATGCCGGCCGACGGAGCGAAGCGGCAAACCCACGGCCCCGTTCACGACGCACCCGCCACCACCTGCACTGCTCGTTAGCCATCGATCGGACTATGACAACTCACCAGATGCCCAGGCCCCTCCAGGAGCGCTGGCTCAATGGTCTCGCGTCCGGGCGTTGCCAGGTCATCGGATGACGTCGGCAAAGCCGATCCCGGCGGTCACGGCAGCTGGTCCAGCAGTGCTGGCAGGTCGGCGAAGGAATCGAGGACGTGGTCGGGGGTGCCGCTGGCGTCGCGATACGTGCGGGGCAGGTATTTGCCGGTCCTGACCAGCGCCCCGGTGAGCCCCTGGCGCTGGGCGGCGAGCACGTCGTTTTCGATGTCATCCCCCACCATCAATGTGCCGGCCGCGCTGGCGCCCAAGTGGGCCAGCGCGGCGGTGAAGAAGGCCGGGGCGGGCTTGCCCACTACCTCCGCCCTGATCCCGGCTGCCTGTTCCAGGCCCACGACAAATGCCCCGCTGTCAAGTTGCAGGCCTTCACTGGTGCGCCAGTACAGGCCACGATGCATGGCGACCAGCCTGGCCCCGGACTGCAGGTGGCCGAAGGCCGCGTTGAGCGCCTGATAGGTGAACTCGCGGCCCGCACCGCCGACCAGCACCACGTCCACCTGCGGGTCGTCCGCGCGGGCGAGGGGCAATCCCGCCAGGTCCTGACCGATGTTCCCGCTGTTGAGCAGCAGGCACCGGGCGCCCGGGTAGTGCTCGGTCAGGTAGGCGGCGGCGATGACCGGCGCGGTGAGGATGTCGGCGGCGGTGACCGCGAAGCCCGCCCCAGCCAGCGCCGCCGCGATCGAGGCCCGGGTGCGGGAGGTGGTGTTGGTGACCAGGGCCAGCGGCAGCGCTGCTTCACGCAGCCGTTGCAGCGCCGCGACCGCCCCCGGCAGCGGCTTCCACGACACGGTCAGCACGCCATCTATGTCGATCAGCACCGCGCCAATGCGCGCCATGGCGCGACCATAACCGCTGCCCGGGGTCTCCGCCCAAGCGGGCTCCTCGTCGTGATGTACAAGACGCCCAGGCTGAGCAATCATTTCAGGAACAAGGTGGCCTGGATGATCAGGCAGTGCTCAACGCGGCGGGAGGGTGAGTGATGCTGACGATGGACGCCAGGGCATTGCTCGATCCGCCGCGCCCGTTTACTGACGACGAGCTTACCGAGCTGATCGCCGCAGTGATTGATGATCTTGACACGCGCGTCCTTGACCCCTCCGTAAGCACCTATCGCTCGGATTCAGGAGTAGGCATCGAGGTCTCGATGACCATCGACACCGATGACCCGTGGGAAGCCCAGGCTGCTGCGCTCGCCGCTTTGCGGGACGCCTTCGATGCTGCAGTTCCGGCGGTCGCGGGTATCACACGCGGCCTGGTGTTTCAAGAGGCATTGGCATCGTGATCAAGCACCGGCTGTCGCACGTGAATCGCACGGCTGGTCTGGATCACGGTGCTGACCCGTGGAACGTGAGTCCCTGAAAAGCGGAAGGTCGGCGGTTCGACCCCACGCGCTAGATGAGCCGGTGTAGCGCATATCCGGTTGGGTCTCTGGTGGTGGTGCAGGTGCCCCTCAGCAACGGCGGACAGCCCCTCGTCGAGGGGCTGTCCGGGAAGACCGGGGCCGATCTGGCCATTTACAGGCCGTCGAGCAGGCCGCGCAGCGCCCGGGTGTAGGCGCCGAGTGCCTCCCGGCCGTGGCTGGTCAGGGCCACGGTGGTTTTCTGTGCGGACCCGTTCCTGGTCTTCTCGCTACTGAGATAGCCGGCTTCTTCGAGTTTGCGCAGCTGGATGATGAGGTTGCCGGGGGTGAGCCCGAGCATGTCCTGCAGCCGGGTGAAGGACAGCGCGTCGCCGTTGGGCAGCGCCGCCAGCGTCGCGACGATCTTCAGCCGGGTGGGGACGTGGATCAGCGGGTCGAGTTCGTCGGTGGTCATGGCACACCGTCACGCGCGCTGCTGCCAGGCGATGGCGGCGGCGGTGCCCAGGAGCACCGCGCACAGGCCGATGCCCATGACCAGCCACACGCTGGCCGGGCCGGCGAACAGGCCCACAGCGCCGACGACGGCGACCCCGAGCCCAGTGCCGCACGCGCGCCACTGTGCCCGTGCCGCCATGATGCCCGCCCAGGCCAGGCCGACGACGATCAGCGGCACCGTGGCCGGGTACAGGCCGTAGACGAACGCGCGGCTCACCCCGGTGCCAGCCAGCGCCCCCAGGGCCACGAACGAGCCGACCCATGCCACCGCCATGACGGCGATCTCGGCCGGGCGCAGCCGGGATTTCCCGCTCACCCCGGTTGTCGCGCGCCTGGCCACCGCGACGGTGGCGGCGAAGTTGACGATCACGAACGTGACAATGACCGGGATGACCGCGGCAGTCGGGTGCCTGTAGGGATGCTGGCCGCGCACCGATAGCCAGACCGCGCCGCAGGCGGCCAGGACCATGATCGCCCTGATCACCAGGAGCCACGGCGGGGAGGGCGCGAGCTTGCGCCGCGCCCGCTGGGTGGTCTTGTCCAGCAGGGCAGCGGCCTGCTGGGGGTCGAAGTTGCCGCCGTTGCCGGCGGTGGTGGTGGTGTCGGGTGTGTGGTTCATGGTGTCTCCTTCAATCGACTCTATGTCGTAAAGTAGACTCTGCTTTATGGCGTAAAGTCAAGGGTCCGGGGCCAAGAACTTTATGACGTAAAGTCGAGTGGCGAGCCGACGCCGGCAAGGAGCCAGCAAGGAGCCCCAGGATCCGGCACCCGTACCCGCACGCGGTTGATGCCGTGATGCCGAGATGGCCTCAGCACAGCCGGAGCTGGCCGCGCATGGTGACGCTGCGAAGCTCCCGCGATCGGTCGTGGCCCGGCTGATGAGCGCTTCAAAGGCCGTAACGGTTCTGGAACGCTTCGCAGCTAGGGTTGCCTCAGTCTGGCTGGCCGAGCCGAGGGGGTGGGGCATTCCGGTGGGCACGATGGTGAGGTCGTGGCGGGTGGCGACGGCCGCGGCGGTTGCGCTCGGCCTGCTCACGCTGGTCAACGCGCTGGGCAGTGTCCCGCTCGACGGCCTCGTCCATCGTCAGTTCGGCGGGCCTGCCGTCGACTGGCTCACAAGCGCGGCAATCGCGGTACCTGTGGCGGTGGTGGGCACCCTGGTAGCGGCCCGGCGACCAGGTAATCCCATCGGGTGGATGCTGCTGGTGATCTTTAATCTCGTTGGTGCACCCGCTGCCGATTACGTCATCTTGGACTACCGGATGCATCACGGGACACTGCCCCTGGGCATGGTGGCGGTGGGGCTCCTGGAGGTCTGGCCGATATGGCTGGTCCTGATCGTGATTCTGCTGTGGCTGTTCCCCGACGGGCGGCTGCCGGCCGGCCGCTGGCGTCGCGTGTCCGTGGTTCTCGTCACCGCGGGCACGCTGGTCGCACTGGCCGTCTCGGCTGGCCTCATCGTGGCCGCCGCTGGGCCGGTGATCCCGGTCGATGCCAGCGGCAACCTCACCGCCCATCCGGCTGGGGCGTGGGAGGTTCCCCAGCGTGTCCTGACCGTTATGCTTCTCGTCTCGCTTGTGGCGGGCTTTCTTACCTGGCTGGCCGTGCAGGTACCCACCTACCGGCGGTCGAGCGGAGAGCGCCGCCAGCAGCTCAAATGGCTGTACGGCGGCGCCGTCGTCTTCGTGGCCGGGGTGTTCATGCCCTCATCCCCGGCGGTGTTCAACTTTCTTGGCGGCCTGCTGGCGGCAGCGCTTCCGGTCTGTATCGGGGTCGCGGTGCTGAAGTACCACCTTTATGCGATCGACCGGATCATCAGCCGGGTGATCTCCTATGCCATCATCACGGCCGTGCTCGCCGGTATCTTCGCTGGCCTGGTGGTTCTGGCTACCGGTGTGCTTCCCTTCAAGACTCCAGTAGCGGTGGCGGTCTCGACCCTGGCCGTCGCGGCGCTGTTCAACCCGCTGCGCAAACGGGTCCAGCGGGCGGTCGACCGCCGCTTCAACCGGGCCCGTTACAACGCCGAGGCGGTCGTGGCTGACTTCACCACGCGGCTGCGCCAGACCGTCGACCTCGGCACCGTCCAGGGCGACCTGGTCGGTGTGGTCCGCGAAGCATTCCAGCCCGCTCACGTCTCCCTGTGGCTGATGGCAGGGACCGCTGCTGAGCCGCTCCGGAGCAGGCACTGATGTCGCACGCAAATCGCACATCACGCCCGGCAGCGCCGGTTCAGGTGATGAATGCCGCGATTGCGACGAACTGGCAGGTCGCCGCGGCGCACACGAAGGCGTGAAAGACCTCGTGGTAGCCGAATACCGACGGGCGCGGGTCGGGCCGGCGGCGGTGGTAAGACAGGGCTCCGGCCGTGTACAGAACGCCACCGGCGAGCATCAGCACGGCCGGTGCCACACCAGCGTGGGCCCATACCTCCGGCAGCGCGAGACCAGCCAGCCAGCCCAGCCCGACGAACGTCGCGCCGGCCACCAGTTCGGGTGCGCTCATCCAGGCCATGCGCGTCACGGCCGCTATGAGCGTGACGGCCCAGATCACGATGAGGCAGACCAGCCCGAACGTGCCGGGGGCAGCGAGCAGAAAGGCGGGCGTTGCCGTGCCAGCGATCAGGAAGAAGATCATCGCGTGATCTAGCCGCTGCAGGCGACGGCGCCACGCGTCACTCCAGTTGCCCCGGTGATACAGGGCGCTGACCCCGAACAATGCGCTCACGCTGGCCGCATAGATGGCGCTCGCGGTGATCGGCTTAACACCATGCGTCCGTGCCACCAGCAGTGTCCCCGACACCAGCGACACCTCGAACCACAGCAAGTGCAGCCAGCCCCGCAGCACCGGCTTGGTGTAATACACATCGCGCCGGGCGTCATAAAGCGCATCTGCCGCCGACGGCTGCACCGCCATGGAATCGCTCGCCATCACCGTCAGCCTCCAGCTTGGGCTGGCCCGGCGACCCCCATGTTGCCGATGCCCTCCGTCCCAGTGTCACCCACAGCAGGGAATTCCGCCCACCGGAGCCGATCGGCCGTCCGCTGGCTGGAGCGAATGCGATCTACGATAGAGTTGCCTGAGCACGGTACGTAGTGAGGCGCAGCCATCAGGGCGCGCCGGTCGTACGTCGCTCGGTGAGCGAACTGGTTTCCACGGACGTGGCGGCCCTAGACAATGCGGCCACCCGAGTCCGAAAGACATTCCTTTGACAGTTCTGCCCATCGAAAATTCGAGCGCTGCCCAGCGTGGTCGCCGCAGCCGGCGCGCCATGCCCGCCGCCCGCGCCGTCAGCTTCGCGTCCCTTGGTGTTCCCGCACCGGTGGTCAGCGTGCTTGCTGACGCTGGTATCACCACCCCTTTCCCGATCCAGGCGGCCACGCTGCCGGACGCGCTGGCCGGCCGCGACGTGCTCGGCCGCGGCAAGACCGGCTCGGGCAAGACGATCGCGTTCTCCATCCCGCTGGTCACCGCACTGGCCGATGGCCACACCATGGCCTGCCGCCCGCGCGGCCTGGTGCTGGTTCCGACCCGGGAACTTGCCAGCCAGGTCCAGGCGGTTCTTGCACCGCTGGCCCAGGCCGTGGGGCTGACCGTAGCAACGGTCTTCGGCGGCACCCCCCAGAGCCGGCAAGTGGCCGCCCTCCGGGCCCGGACCGATATCGTCGTCGCCTGCCCGGGACGGCTGGCCGATCTCATCGAGCAGGGCCACTGCCAGCTTGGCGATGTCGAGATTAGCGTCGTCGACGAAGCGGATCACATGGCTGATCTCGGGTTTCTGCCGGTAGTGAGCCGGCTGCTGAAAGCGACCCCGCCGGATGGTCAGCGGATGTTGTTCTCAGCGACCCTGGACAAGGATGTCGATGTCCTGGTGCGGCGTTTCCTGAGCGAGCCAGCGCGGCATGCCGTCGACTCGGTGGCCGCCGCGCCGGCCGCCATGGTCCACCATGTGCTCACCGTCGCGCCAGCAGACCGCGTCAGCGTTGTCGCCGCCCTCGCGGGCGGCAAGAAGCGGTCGCTGATCTTCACCCGCACCAGGCGTTCTGCGCACCGGCTGGCCCGCCAGCTGACCGTGGCGCATGTCCCCGCAGTCGAACTTCACGGCGACCTCGGGCAGAGCGCCCGTGAGCGCAATCTCGCGTCCTTCGCCTCCGGCGTGACGCGTGTGATGGTCGCGACCGACATCGCGGCCCGCGGCATCCACGTGGAGGGTATCGACCTGGTCATCCATGCGGATCCGCCCGCTGAGCACAAGGCCTACCTGCACCGGTCAGGGCGAACCGCCCGGGCGGGAGCAGCTGGCGTAGTGATCACCCTGCAGACACCGGCACAAGAGCATGAGGTGCGCGCACTGATGCGAAAGGCTAACGTCGTTCCGCTGGCCGCCAAGGTGCGCCCCGGCTCAGCGCTGCTGCACTCGATCGCCGGCGAACCAGCCGAGCCGATCGCGCCGGTGGCACAGCCTGCTTGGCGGGAGACTGCCGCGGCCGCCACCCCGGCCACCGGCCGCGGCGCGGTCGCCATGTCCGCGCGCTACCGGGGCCGCGGCAGGCGCTGACTACGCACCGCGCCGGCACCTTGGCGCACTCTGACCTGGTCTTGGGCGCCCGGCGGGCCGGGCCGGCCGGGAGAGATCGCGGATCGGGGCGAAGGTGGCCGGGGCTGGAATATACTGGCCGCGAACGTGCTAGAGATTCGTGTTGTTGTCCAAGTCAGCGATCGTTAAGGCGCCCGCGGTCTTGACAGTGGGCGTTTCGCTTTGCTTGAGGACCTTGTTTCCTCCGGCGGTGAGCGACCAGCAGCTGTCCACGCAAGGTGCGTGGGCTCTCGGCTCGTCCCTGGAAGGAGACAGCCAGATGGCTCAGGGAACCGTGAAATGGTTCAACCCGGACAAGGGCTACGGTTTTATCGCCCCCGATGACGGCACCGCCGACGTCTTCGTTCACCACTCGGCGATCGACATGGGCGGCTACCGCACCCTGACAGAGAACCAGAAGGTGGAGTACACCGTCAGCCAGGGCCCCAAGGGCCCGCAGGCGGACCAGGTCCACTCAGTCTCATAGCGGCCCCCATGGCCTGCCGTGGGACTTTCCCTGCTGGCAGCCTGGCCGTGAAGGATTAGTGACGTACACCGCTGCTGGCTCCCGTGCGGAGGTGCTTGGGCACCTCCGCACGGGAAGCCGGATGGCCGGCCGGAAGCGGCTGTCGGCAGAGTTCCCGCAGGTCCGGATGCGGCCCCGGCCCGCCCACCCGGGCGATTCCTTAGGGCCGGCGGCCCAGGCAGGCGCATACTGGTAACAATGAACCCTTACCGCGCCGTGCCCCGGCGCCACCTGGCATACAGTCCGTTCAATGTTCCCGATCCCGAGCCGGTTGCCGAGCCTTTCTCGGTAGATGACAAGGTCACCCACGACAAGTACGGTCTCGGCACGGTCACTGGTGTCGAAGAGGGAACCGCCGTGCTCGTCGATTTCGGCTCCCACCTGCGGCGCATCCTGACGCCGTCCCCCAAGCTGACCAAGCTCTGAACTGCCCGGCGCTACCCGTGGGTGTCAGCGGTGATTGCTGCCTTCGGCAGCGTCGTGTCACATTGGAGGCCGGACGCCGCCTTGATGACTGGGGTGACGCGCGTGACTGCGCAGGTTGTGTGGGTGGCTAAGGACGACGGCAGCGACATCATCCGGGCCGACGCCATCGCGGGGGTCGGCCGTGACTACAACGGCAACATCACTGCCCGGCTGATCGGGGGTGAGGGCCCGGCCGTGACACTGGTCGCGCCCAGCACCTCAGACGGCCCCCATACACCGGCGGACTTCCACCGTCAGCTGATCAAGATTGTCGCCGAACTGACTCATACGGCCGAGGCCACGGTCGTGCGGCCCATCTGCGATGAAGCCCATGGCTGGCGGTGGACCAACGAGCCTATGTAGGCTTCCGCGCGGGCCGGTGTGCCCGCCACCGGCGGGTCAGGTCCTGACCGACGAGACGCTGCGGTCACCGGCCGCGGCCGGGGCGGGCTCGCGGCGGGCCAGCTTGGATGGCCACCAGTTGTAGCGGCGGCAGAGCACCACGATGGCCGGGACCATCAGGGTCCGGACCAGGAAGGTGTCGAGCAGCACGCCCAGCGAGATCGCGGCCGCCAGCTCCTTGATCTGAGTGGTCGCTCCGGTGAGCCCGGCCACGCCGAAGGTGGCCGCGAGGATGAGCCCGGCCGACGTCACCGTGGTCCCGGTGTGGTGCGCCGCGTTCGCGACGGCCGTGCGCAGCGGTGACTTGTGTGCCTCCTCGCGGATGCGGGTCATGACGAGGATGTTGTAGTCCTCGCCGAGTGCCATCAGGAAGACGAACAGCAGGAACGGCAGCACGAAGTTCAGCCCGGAGTCGCCTGCCCCGATCATGAAGATCAGCACGGCGATGCCCAGCGCGGCGAAGTAGCTGAGAAGCACGGTGGCGACCAGGTAGAGCGGGGCGATCATGCTCCGCAGCAGCACCCCGAGCAGGATCATGAGGAGTACCAGGACCACCGGCACGATCTCGACCAGGTCTGTCTGGGACACGGTGCTGACGTCATAGGACGCCGGGGCCAGCCCGTCGACGCCGCTGTCTACCGCACCGGACGAGTGCTGGACGCCGGTGACCGCTGAGCGGATCGACGGCACCGCGTTCAGGGCGGCGGTGCTCGACGGCGACCCGGCCGTCAGCGACGTGTAGAACTGCACCGTCTTGGCGTCGGCGCTGATGAACTGCGACATGGCGCGGTAGAGGCCGTACAGCTGCGGCGAGACCGGCGTGCCGGGTGGCTCGGTAGCCGGCAGCTTGGCTGGCGGGCCGAGCTGGGCGTGCAGGCTGGCCAGCTGCTGGGGGCTGATCTGCGTGCCGTTGGGATTGAACGGCCCGGTGACCGACGCGAAGACGGACTTCTTGGCGAGGTCGTTCTCGGCGTTGCTGACCGGCGTGAGGTCCTGCCACACCGAGGAGCGATAGACCATCAGCACGCTGGTCGGGTTGGCGACCGCCGGCGGGTAGTGGTTGTTGATCACGTTGGTGCCGTTGGCCGACTGGCTGCCGGCCGGGCCGGTGGTCTGCCCACCGAAGCCGCTGGACACGTACCCGCCCGCGAACGCCCCCAGCGCCGCCAGCAGCGCCACTCCGAGCACCAGAGTGACCACCGGGTGGGCGATCACCACGTCGGACAGCCTGGCCCACAGGCCTTCCCGCTTGGCCGGCTTGACCGGCCGCGGCCAGAACAGGGCCCGCCCGAGCACCGCGATCAGCGCCGGGATCAGCGTGAGGGCGGCGATCAGCATGATCCCGACGGCCAGCGCCAGCGCCGGCCCGAGCCCGGAGTACAGGCCGAACGAGGCGAGCAGCAGGCACAGCAGTGCGACGATGACCGTTCCCGCCGAGAAGGTGATCGACTCGCCCACGTAGCGCCCCGCCCGCTCAATCGCCTGGTGCGGGCTATGGCCGTCGGCCATCTCCTCGCGGACTCGCATCACCAGGAACAGGCCGTAGTCTGTGCCCGCGCCGAGCAGGAGCACGACCAGCATGGTCTGCGTGACCGTGGAAACCTCGAGCCCGTAGGTGGACAGCCCGCCGATGAGGTGCCCGGACGTCTGCAGGACCAGTTCGGCGGGCAGCAGCACGACCAGCGGCGCCAGCACGGCACGGAACACCACGATCAGCATCACCAGGATCACCAGCAGCGACAGGTTCTCGGTGAGCTTCTGGGCGTGGGCCTGGGAGTTCTGGTTGTCCACCGCGCTCGGCAGCTGGCCGGTGAGGTAGGCGCTCAGGCCGGACGGCAGCCCCGCGCCGGACATGGTGGAGCGGACCGCAGCCACGGTGGACGACGCGTCCGTGCTGGATGTCTGGACGTTGAAGACCACCTGGGCCTTGCTGACCTTCCCGTCCTTGGACAGCCCCTGGTCGGACACCGACACCACGTGATCATCTTTTGCGATCTTGTCCTCCAGGCTGGTGATCACGTTCTGGTCGCCGCTGGTCAGCTTGGAGGTGCCGAGAACCACGAGCGTGCCGGTGGTGTCGTTGGCGGGCTGGAAGGGGCCAGCCAGGTCCAGCGCGTGGATGCTCGGTGAACTGGCCGGCAGGAAGGAGCTGTTGTCGGTGTTGACCGCGCTCGACAGCGAGGGCAGCAGGGTGATCGACAGCCCCGCGGCGATCAGCCAGAACGCGACTATGCCGTAGCGGAACCGGATCGCGAACCGGGCCATCCCCGCCATGAAGTTCCCCATCGCCAGCGCCCCCGTGAGTTCGACCCATATCCGGCTGTCGATTACATAACGCATTATCTCGATTGCCCATTGTGATCGGAGAGCTGGGGTAGGGGATGCGTCCGGGTGGGCTGGGACGGGCCTGCGGGTCAGCGCCGCCCGCCAGCTCACCACCGCGGCCCCGCGTCCGCACGGAAGCCACCCTCCAGCCGGCCAGCGGCCAGCGGCCCACATCCCGGTCGGGTGATTGCTGGTCGCACGGAGTTACTGCAAGGATGCATCGAGCAATGGCTCGGCCATCAGCGGGCTTGTGGCGCTGTGCGATGTGTGAGGGATCGCACAAAGGCGCCCAGGCCTGGCTATCCGGCACAGGTTTCGGGGGGTTCCGTGAAAGTACGCACCTATCTGCTCAGGCTGCTCGGGCCCGTGCTGGTGCTCGGGACGCTCGGCGCCCTGGGCGGCACGGGGATCGCGAGCGCCGCCCAGGCGTCGCATAAGGGGTGGTGGGTCTGCTCCGGCACGCTCAAGAAGCCGGGCGTGCTCACCGGGCATCATGTGGACGTCGAGGTCGCGGGCGCCTGTGACGTCAACGCTGGCCACGCTCAGGTTCAGGGCAACATTATCCTCGCGCCCGGCGCGACCCTGGTGGCTGCCTTCGCGCGCAACGACCGCAGGCACAAGGGAACGTCGGGTCTGACCGTGGGCGGCAATATCACCGTGCTCAAGGGCGGCTCGCTCATCCTGGGCTGCGAGTCACCCTTCTTCCCCTGCCTCGATGACCCGCACCCGAAGCACCCCACGCTCTCCAGCACCACCCTGGTGGGCGGGAATCTGGTTGCGGCGGATTCCCTGGGCATTCTCATGCACCACAGCATCATCGGCGGGAACGTCGTGCAGACCGCGGGCGGCGGCGGGCTCAAATGCGTCCCGCAAGGGGTCTTCGCGCTGTTCAAGTCGCCCGTTTACAGCGACTACGAAGATAACCAGATCGGTGGCGGCCTGAATGTCTCGGGCCTGCGGTCGTGCTGGCTCGGCGCGCTCCGCAACGCCGTGCACGGCAATCTCACAGCGGCCGGCAACCGGATGGCGGATCCCGACGCGAACGAGATCCTCACCAACCTCGTGCATGGCAACATCGCGTGCTCCGGCAACAGCCCGGCGGTGCAGTACGGGGACTCCCATGGGATGGCCAACCGCGTCGTCGGCTCGGCCGCCGGCGAGTGCGGGTTCGGCGTGCTCAAGCCCGATCCAGCACCCAGCGGCCCGCTGGCACCCATCTCGGTGCTCGTCTCATAGCCACACCAGCAGGGTCAGGAGCCGGGCGGCGCCCCAGCAGCCTGGCTCCTGACGTGTCCGCCCGGCCGGCGCCCGCACGCCCGTAACGGTCCCGGAACGCTCGGCCCGTAGGGTTGGGTCATCTCGTCGGAGTTCGGCTGAGGGGGCGGACATCCGGGTGACCACAAGCAGGTGGGCGCGGCGCGTGACGACAGT
>DATDGI010000460.1:0-15985 GCA_036522155.1 Streptosporangiaceae bacterium | reverse complement strand
CGGCCAGGGTGGCCGCGCCGGTGAACCGGTCGCTGCCGGCCACGATGCCGAGCACTCCCCGGCGGTACTTGTCGGACTCGCCGGGCGGCTGGGCCAGCAGGGCGGCCACGTCCGCCGCCTGGAAGGCGGCCGCGACGGGCTCGGCCAGGTACGGGCCCAGCCCGATATCGACGAGTTCGGCCACCCCGGCGTGGCCCGCGCCCGGGTCGATCAGCAGGCCCGGCTTCCACGTCCCGAACGTCACGGTGACGTCCGCCCGCACGGCCGGGCCGTCCACCGTCCCGCTGTCGGCGTCGATCCCGCTCGGCAGGTCCACCGCCACCACCACCGGGCCGGTCGCGGCTAGCTCGGCCAGGGCCGCCTGCGGCTCGCGCAGGCGGCCCCGGCCGCCGATGCCGAGCAGTCCGTCAAGCACCAGGTCGGCCGTCCCGATCAGGCCGGGCAGCCCCGGGTCGCCGGTCCCGGTGACCCGCCCGCCCGCGGCCCGCAGCGCCGCCGCGGCCTGCTCGTGCACCCGGCTGGCCGCGGCGACCGCGGTCACCCTGGCCCCCCGCCGGGCGAGCCGGGCGCCCGCGTAGAGCGCGTCGCCGCCGTTGTCGCCGCTCCCGGCCAGCACCACCACCCGGGAGCCGTAGACGCGCCCAAGCACCCCGGCGCAGACCACGGCCAGGCCGGCGGCGGCCCGCTGCATCAGGGTGCCGGGCGGGAGCGCCGCCATCAGGGCCTGCTCGGCGGCCCGGATGGTGGCGACATCGTGCGCCCTTCTCATCCTTCGGCCACCACCATCGCGACGCACAGGCCGGCGTCGTGCGAGATCGACAGATGCCAGCCACGGACCCCGCGGCTGGCGGCGGCCTGCGCCACGGTGCCGCGCACGGACAGCACCGGGCGGCCCGCCGGGTCGCGCCCAACCTCGACATCGGTCCAGCGCAGCCCGGCCGGCGCGGCGAGGGCCTTGGCCACCGCCTCCTTGGCGGCGAAACACCCGGCGAGCGAGTCCGGCCCCCGGCCGCGTTCGCCCTCGGTGAACAGGCGACCCGCCAGCGCCGGGGTCCGCCGCAGGGCGGACTCGAGCCGGGCGATGGCGACGATGTCCACGCCGATGCCAACGATCACGGTCCCCAGCTTTCCAGATCGACAGCACGCGGCGCCCCGGCCGGCCAGATCGACAGCACGCGGCGCCCCGGCCGACACTGTCTGCATGCGGCGACGGACTCCACCGGCGGGCGGCGAGCGGCCGCGGTCCCTCTGGCGGCACCGGGAATTCCTGCTGCTGTGGGGCGGGCAGACGGTCAGCGAGGCGGGCTCGGCGGTCACCATCCTGGCCCTGCCGCTGACCGCCGTGGTCGTGCTGCACGCGTCAACCTTCGCGGTTGGGCTGCTGGCCGCGCTGGTCATGGCGGCCTTCCTGGTCCTCCCCCTGCCGGCCGGGCTGGTGGTGGACCGGCTGCGCAAGCGCTGGCTCATGATCGGGTGCGACGCGGCCCGGCTGCTGATCATCGGCACGGTCCCGCTGGCCGCGGCGCTCGGGAAGCTCACCATGGCCCAGTTGTACGCGGTCGCGCTGGCGGCGGGCATCGCCACCGTGTTCTTCGACGTCGCCTACCAGAGCTATGTCCCGCTGCTGATCCGGGCCGACCAGCTCGCCGACGGGAACGGCAAGCTGCAGACCACCGCGCAGGCGGCCCAGGTGGCCGGGCCCGGCGTGGGCGGTGCACTGGTCGGCCTGCTCGGCGCGGCCGGGGCGATGACCGTGGACGCGGCCTCCTATCTGGTCTCCGTGGTCTCGCTGCTGTTCATCAGGACCACCGAGCCATCTCGCCGCCAGCGGCAGGCCGCCGGGCCGGCCCGGGGCCGGCCGTGGGCCGAACTCACCGCCGGGCTGTCGTTCATCTTCCGCGAGCCGATCCTGCGCAAGATCGTCGCCTGCACGGCCACCGCCAACCTGTGCGGCGGCATGGTGGCGGCTCTGCAGATCATCTTCCTGGTGCGGGTGCTGCACGTCAGTCCGGCCTACACCGGCCTGGTCATCTCGCTGGCCGCGCTGGGCGGCGTGGCCGGCGGCGCGGCCTCGGGCCCGCTGTCCCGCCGGATCGGCTCGGCCCGGATCATCTGGGTCTCCATCCTCGGGCTCGGCCCGGCCACGCTGCTGCTGCCGCTGGCCCAGCCTGGCCTCGGCGTGCTGCTGTACGTGGCCGGCTGGGGCAGCTACGCCTTCTCCGGGGTGCTCTACAACGTCGCCCAGCTCAGCTACCGGCAGGCGATCTGCCCGCCGGAACTGATGGGGCGGATGAACGCGGCCGTGCGCTGGATCGTCTGGGGCACCCTGCCCATCGGCAGCCTGCTCGGCGGCACCCTGGGCACCGCGCTCGGGGTCCGGCCGTCGCTGTGGGTGGCGGCGGTGGGCGCCTGGGCCTCCGGGCTGTGGGTCTTCTTCTCGCCGCTGCGCCGGATGCGTGACGTGCCCGTGCCCGGCGGGCAGCGGCCGCAACCGGCCGTGCTCACTCCACAGTGACGGACTTGGCCAGGTTGCGTGGCTGGTCGACGTCGTGCCCCTTGGCCGTGGCCAGCTCGCACGCGAAGACCTGCAACGGCACCGTGGTCACCAGCGGCTGCAGCAGCGTGGGCACGTGCGGGACCTCGATCAGGGCGTCGGCGTACTCCTTGACCTCGTGGTCGCCGTGCTCCGCGATCGCGACCACGGTCGCGCCGCGCGCCCGGATCTCCTGGATGTTCGAGACGACCTTGTCGTGCAGCACCCCGCGGCCCTCGGGTGAAGGCACGATCACCACCACCGGCAGGCCCTCCTCGATGAGGGCGATCGGCCCGTGCTTCAGCTCGCCCGCCGCGAAGCCCTCGGCGTGCATGTAGGCCAGCTCCTTCAGCTTCAGCGCGCCCTCCAGGGCCACCGGGAAGCCGACGTGGCGGCCGAGGAACAGCACGCATCGCTCGCCCGCCAGCCCGCGGGCCAGCTCCCTGACCGGTTCCATGGTCTCCAGGACGGCCTCGACCGCGGCCGGGATCTGGCTCAGCTCGCCGATCACGGCGTGCACCTCATCGCCGAACATGGCGCCGCGCAGCTGGGCCAGGTACAGCGCGACCAGGTAGCAGCCGATCAGCTGGGTGAGGAACGCCTTGGTGGAGGCGACGGCCACCTCCGGCCCGGCCCGGGTGTACAGCACCGCGTCGCATTCCCGCGGGATGGACGAGCCGTTGACGTTGCAGATGGCCAGCACCCGGGACCGCTGCTCGCGGGCGTGCCGCACCGCCATCAGCGTGTCCATGGTCTCGCCGGACTGGGAGATGGCGATCACCAGCGTGGTCCGGGTGAGAATCGGGTCCCGGTACCGGAACTCGCTGGCCAGCTCCACCTCGCAGGGGATGCCGCACCAGTGCTCGATGGCGTACTTCGCGATCATCCCGGCGTGGTAGGACGTGCCGCACGCCACGACGATGATCTTGTCGATCTCGCGCAGATCCTCGACCGGCAGCCGCATCTCGTCCAGAGTCAGCTGCCCGTCCGAGCCGACCCGGCCAAGCAGTGTGTCGGCGATCGCCCGCGGCTGCTCGGCGATCTCCTTCAGCATGAAGTAGTCGTAGCCGGCCTTCTCGGCGGCCGACACGTCCCAGTTCACCTGGTACTCGGCGACCTCCGCCGGTTCGCCGCCGAACGTGGTGACCCGCACGCCGTCCGCCCGGATCTCGGCGATCTGGTCCTGGCCGAGTTCGACCGCCCGCCGGGTGTAGGCGATGAACGCCGCCACATCGCTGGCGAGGAAGTTCTCCCCCTGGCCCCGGCCGATCACCAGCGGCGAGTTGCGGCGGGCGCCGACCACCGCCCCGGGGTCCCTGGTGTCCACCGCGACCAGGGTGAACGCGCCCTCCAGCCGGGGGCACACCCGGTGCATCGCCGCCGCTAGCGGCCCGCCGTCCCGGCTGCCGCCCCCGCCGTCCGCGGCCATCTCGGCTTCCAGCAGGTGCGCGACCACCTCGCTGTCGGTGTCGGAGGCCAGCTCATGGCCGGCCGCCGCGATCTCGGCGCGCAGGGCGGCGAAGTTCTCGATGATCCCGTTGTGCACGACCGCAAGCCGGCCGCCGCAGTCGGTGTGCGGATGGGCGTTCGGGTCGGTGGGCGGGCCATGCGTGGCCCAGCGGGTGTGCCCGAGCCCGACGTGGCCCGGCAGCGGCGGGTCGGCAGCCAGCGCCTTGACCAGGTTGGTGAGCTTCCCCGCGCGTTTGATGGAGGCCAGCGTCCCGTCGGCCACCACCGCGACACCGGCCGAGTCGTACCCGCGGTACTCCAGCCGGGTGAGGCCCTCGATCACCACATCAACGGCCTGCCGGTGGCCCGCGTACCCCACGATGCCGCACATAGCGCCAGGCTAACGCGTTTAGTCCGGGGAACGACCGGCGGCACCCCGGGTAACCGGGAGCTCGCCGCCGGTAGCGTCCGCCGATGATGATGCCGAACGGATAGCTCCGGCCAGCCGGTCCGCGAGGTGGCGGGCGCGGACCGGGTCGAGCGCCTCGACCATGACCCGGACCGCGGGCTCGGTGCCGCTCGGCCGCACCAGCACCCGGCCCGAGCGGCCCAGTTCGGCCTCGGCGGCGGCGATCTCGGCCGCCACTTCCGCCGACGCGGCGACTCGTTGCTTGTCCACGTTCCTGACGTTGACGAGCACCTGCGGATAGCGGGTCATCACCTTGGCCAGCTCGGCCAGCGGCACCCGCTCCCGGGCCACGGTGGCCAGCAGGTGCAGCGCGGTCAGCAGGCCATCCCCGGTGGTCGCGTGCTCCAGCATGATGATGTGGCCCGACTGCTCACCGCCGAGGGTGTAGCCGCCCGCCCGCATGGCCTCAAGCACGTACCGGTCCCCGACCGTGGTCTCGACCACGGTGATGCCGGCGTTCTTCATCGCCTTCCGGAACCCCAGGTTGGACATGACCGTGGCGACCACGGTGTCCGCGGCGAGCCGGCCGGCGTCCTTGAGCCCTAGTGCGAGCACGGCCATGATCTGGTCCCCGTCCACCACCTGGCCGTCCGCATCGACCGCCAGGCACCGGTCCGCGTCACCGTCGTGCGCGATGCCCGCGTCGGCGCCGTGCTGGACGACGGCGGCCTGCAGGGCCGCCAGATAAGTGGAGCCGCAGCCGTCGTTGATGTTGTGGCCATCGGGCTCGGCCCCGATCGCGGACACATCCGCGCCCGCACGGGCGAGCAGTTCCGGAGCCGTCTGGTAGGAAGCGCCGTTGGCGCAGTCCACGACCACCCGCAGCCCGGCCAGCGGCCCGGCCTCGCCCGCCCGCGCGGGCAGCGAGGCCAGCAGGTGAGTGAGGTACCGCTCGCCCGCGTCCCGGCTGCCGGTGATCCGGCCGAACCCGCCGCTGGGCGGCCCGGCCAGGGCCGGTCCCGGCTGGGCGAGCCGGGCCTCGATCTCGTCCTCGGCCGCGTCGGGCAGCTTGAACCCGCCCCGGCCGATGAGCTTGATCCCGTTGTCCGGAGCTGGGTTGTGGCTGGCCGACAGCACGACCCCCAGCTCGGCGGACAGGTCGGCGGTCAGGAAGGCGACGGCCGGGGTTGGGATCACGCCCAGCCGCACCACGTCCATCCCGGCCCCGGCCAGCCCGGCGACCACGGCGGCCTCAAGGAACTCGCCGGAGGCACGGGGATCACGGCCGACCACCGCCAGCGGGCGGTTGCGGCCGGCCGGGGGCGGGCTGGTCTCACGCAGCACCCCGGCCGCGGCGGCGGCGATATCCGTGGCCAGGCGGGCGGTGAGGTCCTCGCCCGCCACCCCGCGCACGCCGTCGGTACCAAACAGCCGTCTCATGACACGTGCCCCCCGGTCTCCGGTGCCGTTCTGACGGATGTGCCGAGCGGGGCAGCCGCGCCGGTCAGCGCTTGGAGTACTGCGGCGCCTTCCGGGCCTTCTTCAGCCCGTACTTCTTGCGCTCCTTGATCCTGGCATCCCTGGTCAGGAACCCCGCTCGCTTCAGGGTAACCCTGCTCTCCGGGTCGACCAGCGTGAGGGCCCGGGCGATGCCCAGCCGCAGCGCCCCGGCCTGGCCGGTGACGCCGCCGCCGGTGATCCGCGCGATCACGTCGAACTGGCCCTCCGCCCCCAGGGTGACCAGCGGCTCGCTGATGATCTGCTGGTGCACCTTGTTCGGGAAGAAATCCTCCAGCGACCGCTCGTTGATCCGCCACTGGCCGGTGCCGGGCGCGATGCGGACCCGTGCGATCGCCTCCTTGCGGCGGCCGGTGCCGAGCGCGCTGCCGGTCACCACCGGCCGGCGGCCAGCCGGGCGTCCCTCCGGTTCGGCGGACGACTCGGTGGTGTACTCCGAGACGTGCTCGCCGGTCTCGTCCTTCGTCTGCGCGTCAGTACCCTCTTCGGGCGGCTGCGCGGGAGTGGGCTCGGCCACTACTTTCCTCGTGCTTCCTGCTGTGCGATCTGCTTGATCGCGAACGGGACCGGTCGCTGCGCCGCATGCGGGTGATCGGGGCCCGCGTACACCTTCAGCTTCCGGAGCATGTTCCGGCCCAGCGAGTTCTTGGGCAGCATGCCCTTGACCGCCTTCTCGACCACCCGCTCCGGCTGCTTGGCCAGCAGTTCGGCGTAGGCCACCGAGTGCATGCCGCCGGGGTAACCCGAGTGCCGGTAGGCGCGCTTGTCCTGGAGCTTGCTGCCAGTGAGCGCGACCTTCCCGGCGTTCACCACGATCACGAAGTCGCCGGTGTCCAGGTGCGGCGCGAAGATCGGCTTGTGCTTCCCGCGCAGCAGTGTCGCTACCTGGCTGGCCAAGCGGCCGAGCACAACGTCGGAGGCATCGATGACGTGCCACTGACGCTGGATGTCACCGGCCTTGGGGCTGAAAGTGCGCACAGTCGTAAGCCTTCACAGGTGGACCTGATCGGTGGGCCCGCGCCCGGGTAATCCGCCAGGCGAGGGAGCCCGCGCACCCGCCGCCACATAACCAGCCAAGATAAGCGGTCACGCGGGCATGCGCAGGCGCATGGACGCTCAAGAAGGATACCGGCCACAGCCAGCGACGGCAAAGCGAGCCGGGCGATGCCCGGCGGAGCTCGCACAGCGTAACCAGTAATGCACGTTGTGTGCTTGATGTTTGCGGCAGGCCGGGGCAGGGCGTCACCGGGCGCAGGAAAATGCCTGACCGCGCGATGTCAGCCGCTCAGGGGGATACGCTCGCGCCATGGGTTCTCCGGGCGGGCATGATGCCGGGCCGTCACGCCGACGGCCCGACCCCCGGGCACCCCAGCGCACGCGGGACCAGGCGGCCGATCCCGGCCCGCCATGGTATCCCGGCGGTGCCGATCCGTACTGGCCAGCGGCCGACGAAGAGCCGCCGGTAGACGGGGTCGTCCTGCCCGCTGCGGCCCGGCCCGCCGGTCCGGTGCCCACCGGCGCCCGGCCGGCCGGGACACTGCCGCCGCGAGGCGGGCACCGGCCGGGCGGACCCAGCCCGGCGCCTCCCCTGCCGCCGCCCGGCCTGCCATCGCGGGCGGGGCCGCCCCCGGCCGCGCACACCGGCCCATCCCCGACCCTGCCGCCACGCGGCGGTACCGGCCCGTCACCCTCGCTGCCGCCCCGGGGCGGGCGCCCCGGCAATGGCTCCGTGCCCTGGGAGGGGCAGCCACGAGGCGGCACCGGCCCCTTCCCAGCCCCACCGGACGCGCGGGCACGAGGCGGCACCGGCCCATCGCCGGTGCTGCCGCCCGGTGGCCCGGCCGGTCCCGTCCCGCTGAGCGCGCCACCACCCGCCACCCCACCGTCCGGCAGCCTGCTGCCGCCCCGGCGTCCCTCGCCTGCCCGCGGCGGCGACTACTCACCGGGCGCCGCGGCCGGCGGCGTTCCCCCGGCGCGGGCCGCTGGCCGTGGCCCGGCCTGGCGGCGCGGCCCGATCCGTGGTTATCCGCCGATGCCCGGCCAGCCGGGCCCGGTCTACCCACCGGGCCAGTTCTCGCCATGGAACCGGCCCTCGGTGCGGGCGTCCTGGCTGGGTGCGAACGGCGACGGGCCATCCGGCTTCGAAGCCGAGCCCGGCTACTCGGCGCTCGCCGTCAGCGACCCTTCGGCGGACTCGACAACCACCGAGACCTGGGCCGCGATCGAGGATTCCGGCAGCTGGTCCCCGCCGCCGCTGGCCCGGGATGTGTCCGCCCACACCGACGGGGAGGGTATTCCCCGGGTCCGGCCCGGCCGGAGCCAGCCACGCGCGGCGTTCGAAGCGGCCACGGGCCAGCCGGCCGCCCGCCGCCCGCAGCTGGCGCCCTGGGAATCTGGCGAGATACCGCTGACCGACGACCCGGCCGGGGCGGTTGCCGCTGGCCTGGGCCCGGCTGGAGCCGCCCGCTCCGGTACCGCCGGGGAGGCGGCGCCGTGGGAATCCGGCAGCCTGCCCGCTGTCCCGGCCCAGGGCGGCCGCGCAGCAGCCAGGCGCGGGCGGGGGCCAGGCGCAGGCGAGGCCCGCCGCCCGGCCGGGAAGCGCCGGCCGCGGGGGCTTGGCCAGATCTCCCACCGTGCGCTGGTGGGGCTGCTGATGGCGCCCGTCTTGGTGGTCATCCTGATTGTCGGCGTGATCGTCTACCTGGGCAGCCGGCCGGTAGCGCCGGCCGGCCACAGCGCGGCGCCCCGGACCCACCCGAGCGCCGCCGCCCCGTCGCCGACGCTCGGGCCGTGGCAGGACATCACGAGCCAGCAGATCGATTCCCTGCCGGTGTCGGTGACCGAGCTCTTCCCGGCGCAGTTCTCCATCAACGGCAGTTCCGGCGTGCGGACCGTGGACTCAGCGGAGACCAAGTGCACCAAGGAGGTGGTGGGCTCCGCGCTCCGTGCGGCCGTCCGCAAGGCGGGCTGCACCCAGGTGCTGCGGGCCAGCTACCTGTCGACCGATCACAAGATGATGGCCACCATCGGGGTGCTGAACCTGGTCGACGTCAACGCCGCGGAGGAGGCCGGGAGGGCCTCGGGGACGACCGGGTTCATCCACCAGCTGCCCGGCGCACACGGCCCGACCCGCAACCTGGCCAAGGGCACGGGGCTGGAAGAGGCCGAGGTCAAGGGCCATTACCTGATCCTGATCTGGGCTGAGTTCGCCAACCTGCACACCCCCTCGGGCAGCAAGCAGCGCAAGGAGCTGGCGAAATTCTCGGCCGACCTGTTCGCAGGGACCGCCAACATCAGCCTGACCAGCCGGATGGTCACCGGCAAGCCGCAGTACCCGTGACCGTCTACAGGCCGGTCCGGGCGGCCAGCCGGCCCGAGTTCACCGCCGCTGCGAACGCCGCATAGTCCTGCTCGTTCTGGTCGGCATAGGCGGCTGAGAAGTCTGCGATCGCTCTCTCGAAGGTGTCTGCCTTCCCCAGGTAGGAGGCGATGGCGATGCGGTCGCCCCAGCGGGCGTGGGCGCGGGCCAGGGTCGCGCCGCAGATGCGGGAGTAGAGCGTGGCGCCCGGTACCCGGAAGTTCTCGACGTCCGCGCCGCCCTTCCAGTCGTGGAATTGCCGGACGTAGTAGTCCCTGGTCACGCCGTCGAGGCCCTTCATGCGCACCCAGCCGAGGAAGATGTCCGTCGCCGCCTGCATCAGGCGCTGCCCGGCCACCACCCGCTGGCCGTGATGCGGGTAGGTGCTCTTGCCCGCGAACGGTTCCAGGACCGAGGCCACCGCCTCCTTGGTCTGCAGGAACAACGGGTCGTTGTGGTCGCGGCCCAGCATCAGCAGGATGTAGCAGCGGGTGCCGACGCTGCCGACGCCGACCATCTTGTACGCCGCGTGGGCGTAGCGGAACTCCTCGATCGGATGGTGGTGCTGCCCGAGCGTCCGCCGGTAGGAGCTGAGCAGCTTCTTGATCAGTGGCACCGGGTCCTCCCATTCCGACCCCGGCACCACCAGGTCCTCGATCGGGATGATCAGCGGCGGGTCGGCAACGATCCGCAACTCGCCCTCGACCTCGGCCGCGCGCTTGGCGAACACCCGGGCGCTGTCCCTGCTATGCGCCTCCTGCACGCCCCGCTCGAACGAGCGGGCCTCCTTCTTGCCCACCCGCTTGACCCGGACCTCCTGGCGCACCAGGTTGAGCAGGACCCCGGCTTCCAGCTGGTCGTACCAGGCGCCCAGGGTCCCCATCCCGGCGGACCGCCGCATCCGGTCACGGTATTCGGCGACCCCGGCCATCACCACCGCACGCCGGTCCGCCGGGGTAAAGCCCCGGTCACGTCCCATGATCTCGAAGCTGGCGGCCAGCCGCTTGACATCCCATTCCCACGGGCCGGGCAGGGTTTCGTCGAAGTCATTGATGTCGAAGATCATCTGCCGTTCTGGCGTGCCGAACAGCCCGAAGTTTGACAGGTGCGCATCACCGCACAGCTGCACCGTCACCCCCGACACCGGGGTAGAAGCCAGGTCATGGGCCATGATCAGCGCGGCGCCCCGGTAGAACGTGAACGGCGAGACCAGCATCCGCCCGTGCCGGATCGGGACCAGCATAGGTACCCGCGATTCGTCCTGCTGCTCAAGCAGGGCAACCGGGTCCGGCCGGGCGGGCGCGGGCTGCCACTGGCCGTGGCTCGATCGCGGTGCGTCAACCCGGGCCGTCCGGCCCCTGGCCACCCGCTCGTCCACCGTCAGGTGCTGGCGCCGCCAGGCCGATGCGAAGGGTGCCGTCCGCGTCTCGGTCACAGTCATTGCTGGCCTCCGGTCATGCTGCCGATCTGACCACATGATCTGCCCGGACGCCGGGTGGGGCCTCCCCCTCAGCGAGTGAAATCAGCGGTCAGGCCGTGCCCTGGGGACCAGCGGCGGGGGGAGTCCGCAGGCGGCGGGTGGCCGCCGCCCGGTCCGCCAGCTGATCGTCAGCCGGGTAGCCGACCTCTTCCAGGCACAGCCCATGCGGGACCACGACCGGCACCTCCGGCTGGCGCTGGCCCCTGGCCAGCACCTCCGCCAGCCAGCCGGCCGGCCTGGCGCCGTCACCGATCCGGAGCAGTGCCCCGACCAGGGCCCGGACCATGTTGTGGCAGAACGCATCGGCCACCACCGTCGCCACCGCCAGGCCCGGCTCCGGCCGGGCCCAGTCCAGCCGGAGCAGCTCCCGCACGGTGCTGGCCCCGTCCCGGCGGCGGCAGAACGCGGCGAAGTCATGCTCACCCAGGCAGGCGGCGGCGGCCTGGTTCATGTCATCGATGGCCAGCGGCCGGGGATACCACAGGGTCTCGTGCCTGATCAGCGGATCGGGCCCGAGTGGGTCGTCGCAGATCCGGTAGGCATAGCGGCGCCAGAGCGCGGAGAAGCGGGCATCGAAACCGGGTGGGGCCGGGGCAATCCGGCGTACCCGGACGTCGGCAGGCAGGGCCCTGGCGAGCCGGCGCGGGACGCTGCCCTGCTCCGCTGCCCAGGTCTGCGCGGGCAGGTCCAGGTGGACCACCTGGCCGCGCGCGTGCACACCGGCGTCGGTCCGCCCGGCCACGGTCAGGCCGGGCGGTTCTGGCAGCCGCAGTACCCGCCCGAGCGTTTCCGCCAGCGTCTGCTGGACGGTGCGATGACCGGGCTGGCGCGCCCACCCGGAGAAGCCGGACCCGTCATAGCTGACATCGGCCCGGACCCGGATCAGCCCGGAGTCGGGCGGCGCGTTAGTCGCCGTCCTCGTCGCCGTCCTCGGCGGCGGTGCCCTCGGCCGTATCTTCGGCGCTGTCCTCGCTGACGTCCTCGGCCCCGGTGTCCTCGGCCGTGGTGTCCACGGTGGTCTCGGCCGGGGCGGCCTGAGCCGCCGGGGCCGGGGCGGCCGCGGGCTGGGCCCGGCGGGCCCGGCGGCGCCGGGGCGCGCTGGTGGCCTCCTCGCGGACCAGCTCAATGACGGCCAGCGGGGCGTTGTCGCCCTTGCGCGGCCCGACCTTGGTGATCCGCGTGTAGCCGCCCTCGCGCTCGGCGAAGCTCGGGCCGATCTCGGTGAAGAGGGTGTGCACCACGCCCTTGTCGGTGACCACGGTCAGCACCTCCCGGCGGGCATGCAGGTCACCGCGCTTGGCGAAGGTGATCAGGCGCTCAGCGAACGGCCGCAGCCGCCGGGCCTTCGCCTCGGTCGTGGTGATCTTGCCGTGCTCGAACAGGGCGGTGGCGAGGTTCGCCAGGATATGCCGCTGATGGGCGGGGCTGCCGCCCAGCCGCGGGCCCTTGGAGGGCGTGGGCATCGGAACGTTCTCCTTGCGCTCGGGACTGCCAGAGTCGTCAGTACTGCTCGGTCTCGACGTAGCTCTCGTCGTCGTCGGCGCTGTAGGAGTCCACCGCGCTGCCCGGGTCGAAGCCGGGCGGGGAGTCCTTGAGCGCCAGCCCCATGTCGGTCAGCTTCTGCTTGACCTCTTCGATCGACTTGGCGCCGAAGTTGCGGATGTCCAGCAGGTCCTGCTCGCTGCGGGCGACGAGTTCGCCGACCGAGTGGATGCCCTCGCGCTTGAGGCAGTTGTAGGAACGCACGGTGAGGGCGAGTTCCTCGATCGGCAGCGCCAGATCGGCGGCCAGTGCCGCGTCCGTCGGCGACGGCCCGATGTCGATGCCCTCGGCTTCCACGTTCAGCTCGCGGGCCAGGCCGAACAGCTCGACCAGGGTCTTGCCCGCGCTGGCCACCGCGTCCCGCGGCCGCATCGACGGCTTGGTCTCCACGTCCAGGATGAGCTTGTCGAAGTCGGTGCGCTGCTCGACCCGGGTGGCCTCGACCTTGTAGGTGACCCGCATCACCGGCGAGTAGATCGAGTCGATCGGGATCCGGCCGATCTCCTGGCCGGGCTGCTTGTTCTGGGCGGCGGACACATAGCCGCGGCCGCGCTCGACCGTCAGCTCCATCTCCAGCTTGCCCTTGCTGTTGAGGGTGGCAATGTGCATGCCCGGGTTGTGCACCTCGACCCCGGCCGGGGGCGCGATGTCGGCCGCCGTCACCTCGCCCGGGCCCTGCTTACGCAGGTACATGACGACCGGCTCGTCCTGCTCCGAGGAGACGACGAGTTCCTTGAGGTTCAGGATGATGTCGGTGACGTCTTCCTTGACCCCGGCCACGGTCGAGAACTCGTGCAGCACGCCCTCGATCCGGATGCTAGTGACGGCCGCCCCCGGAATGGACGAGAGCAGGGTCCGCCGCAGGGAGTTCCCGATGGTGTAGCCGAACCCCGGCTCAAGCGGCTCGATGACGAACCGCGACCGGAAATCGGCGACCGGTTCCTCGGTAAGGGTGGGACGCTGGGCGATGAGCATTGGTACCCCTTTCCGCGACGCCCGCTATCTGACTGTCGCGATCTGACCTGGCCGTCCCCGCCCCCGGCCGCCCGCAAACCACGGGCGGCCCAGGCGGGTTCTTACTTCGAGTACAGCTCGACGATGAGCTGCTCCTGCACCTGGGTGTCGATCTGGGCGCGGGCTGGCAGCGTGTGCACAAGCACCCGCATCTTGTCCGGGATGACCTCGATCCAGGCCGGCGCCGGCCGCTCCCCCGACTCGGCCCTGGCCACCACGAACGGCGTCATCTCCAGCGACTTCGGCCGCACCTCGACAATGTCGCTCCCGGTCACCCGGTAGGACGGGATGTCCACCTTCTTGCCGTTGACCAGGAAGTGGCCGTGCCGCACCAGCTGGCGCGCCATGTCCCGGCTCTTGGCGAACCCGGCCCGGTACACCACGTTGTCCAGCCGGCTCTCCAGGATCTGGAGCAGGTTCTCGCCGGTCCGGCCGCGGATGCGGGCCGCCTCTTCGTAGTAGTTGTGGAACTGCTTCTCCAGGATCCCGTAGATCCGCTTGGTCTTCTGCTTCTCCCGGACCTGGAGCAGGTAGTCGTTGTCCTTGGGCCGGTTGCGGCCGTGCTCACCCGGCGGATAGGGCCGGATCTCGATCGGGCACTTGGGCGAGTCGCACTTGGCGCCCTTGAGGAACAGCTTGGTCTTCTCGCGGCGGCAGAGCTTGCAGTCCGCACCGGTGTATCGGGCCATCGTGTCGCTACTCCTCAGACCCGGCGCCGCTTGGGCGGCCGGCAGCCGTTGTGCGGAACTGGGGTGACGTCCTGGATCGAGCCGACTTCCAGGCCGGTCGCCTGGAGCGACCGGATGGCGGTCTCCCGGCCCGAGCCCGGGCCCTTGACGAACACGTCCACCTTGCGCATCCCGTGCTCCATCGCGCGCCGGGCCGCGGCCTCGGCGGCCATCTGCGCGGCGAACGGGGTCGATTTGCGCGAGCCCTTGAACCCGACCTGGCCGGACGAGGCCCAGGCGATCACGTTCCCGACCGGGTCGGTGATGGAGACGATGGTGTTGTTGAACGTGCTCCTGATATGGGCGTGCCCGTGGGCGACGTTCTTGCGTTCCTTGCGGCGCACCTTCTTGGCGGCGCCGGTGCGGCTCTTCGGCGGCATCTGCTTCCTTGTCAGGTGAGGTCGTCGGTTCGCGGTGGGGGCGCGAACTACTTCTTCCCGGCCTTCTTCTTGCCGGCCACTGTCTTCTTCCGGCCCTTGCGGGTCCGGGCGTTGGTCTGCGTGCGCTGGCCGTGCACCGGCAGTCCCCGCCGGTGCCGGATGCCCTGGTAGCAGCCGATCTCCACCTTGCGCCGGATGTCGGCCTGCACCTCCCGGCGCAGGTCTCCTTCGACCTTGTAGGTGGCCTCGATCCAGTCGCGGAGCTTCACCAGATCGTCGTCCTGCAGGTCGTGGACCCGGATGTCGCCGCTGACGCCCGTCGCCTCAAGGGTCTGGAGCGCGCGGGTGCGGCCGATGCCATACACATAGGTGAGGGCGACCTCAAGGCGCTTGTCGCGCGGGAGGTCAACACCAACCAGACGTGCCATCTGCGGGCAGTTCTCCTTCGTGCCGGGGAGGTGTGGCACACCGCGCCCCGCCCCTGCCCGGGCGGGCCCCGGCCTCTTTCCGGGGGTTCCCCGGCCGGGCCTGGGCCCGGTCAGGGTGCGGTGCGTCGGGTTGCGCCGTCAGCCCTGGCGCTGCTTGTGCCGTGGATCGGTGCAGATGACCATGACGCGGCCATGCCTGCGGATGATCCGGCATTTGCTGCAGATCTTCTTCACGCTCGGCTTGACCTTCACCTGGTCTCCTTGGTTCTTACTTGTAGCGGTAGACGATGCGCCCGCGGGACAGGTCGTACGGGCTCAGTTCCACGACCACCCTGTCATCGGGCAGGATCCGGATGTAGTGCATCCGCATCTTCCCGCTGATGTGGGCGAGGACCTTGTGCCCGTTGTCCAGTTCCACGCGGAAGAAGGCATTCGGCAGTGACTCGACGATCGTGCCTTCGATCTCGATCGCGCCATCCTTCTTGGGCATGTCCTCCGCGCTTCGCTATCGGCCGCCAGTGACCGGCCAGCAGCCGGGAACTCGCGGGATGATGTTCGTGCCTCGCAACCGGGCACATGTTCAGCACATGCTCACCAGCTGCGGGCCGGCCCAGGCAAACGACTGTCCCACGCTTGGCGTGGGACAGCTCATGGGCCGGAGCCGAGTCTACGCGACATGCGCCGAGTATGCGAACCAGTGGCGGCCCGCTGGTATTCCCGCCCGGACCGGCCCTAATCGCGCCGCCTGCTGCGGCGGTTCCGGCGGCTCCCGCCCAGGTGATCGCCGCTGATCCAGCGGCCGAGCAGGATGACGCCGTACGGGCCGGCCACCCACAGGAACCACAGATTGCCGGGATGACCACTGAGCAGCCAGACCAGGAAGGCGATCAGGCTGGCGGTGAACCACGAGCCCCACGCGGCACGCCAGGCCGGGGACACCCGGCCCGGCGCCATCAGCCACGGCAGGGGCGGGATGCCGCCGGGGCCCCGGTGTCTCGGCAGCCCGGCGTCGGGGAGCTTGTAGAGATCGATCCCCGGCAGGTCGGCCAGCAGTTCGTCCAGTTCGCCCAGGGTCTTGGCGGCATACGCCTTGTCCAGCCGCTCGGAGAACTCCTCCGACGTGAGCCGGCCGGCCGCGAGATGCTC
>DATDGI010000459.1:0-5841 GCA_036522155.1 Streptosporangiaceae bacterium | reverse complement strand
GCTGTGAAGCGTGCGCCGGCCGTTCAAGGCTTGCCGAGACCGTCCGCGACGGCTGGATAACTGCTGGCGCACAGAACCATCACCCTGAGTGACGAGAAGGTTCTAGAGCACGCGCGCAAAGCCGCCGTTAGGCGCGGACTTCGATTCAGCGCCGATCAGGGTGTTCAGCATCCAGAACTGGACATCTTGCGCGGTTCTTTCAGCGGGGCCGGCGACCGTTGCCGCGGCGCGGCGGCCCGGGCTTACGGCGCGAGCCGGATCCTCGCCGCACGCAAGTGGTGCTGCGGGGCGCGGAAGCAGGCAGGCCACCGCTGCGGCGTTCGCCGTTGCCGCGCCGGCAGGTCAGCACGTCAGGTGCAAGATGGCGTTGGTGTCCTTGATGGCCTTGGCCAGTACGCTGATCGCCTGGGCCGTGGGCAGAATGACCAGCTCAACCTCGCGGCGGCGGGCCTGTTCGTGGACTTGCTTCAGCACCGGCAGCGCGCTGTCAGCGCCGGTGCCGATCACCAGCCGGCGGCACCGCCAGGGGATGTCCTCGGCGGCCGACAGCGGGGTGTGGCCGTAGGCGCCGCGGAACTTGCGGGAAGCGCCCTTGCTGCGCTTGCGGATCTTCCCGCGGTCGATGATCAGGTCGTGGTCATAGGTCACGCCGTCGACTCGCACCGAGCCGAATGAGTAGCCGGAGAACCGCACGCTGAGACCCTTACCCATCCTGCGGCCAGATGAGCCCGGGCCTGGCCCGGGCGCGCGCACAGCCGCCGATCGGCGCCCGTTCTGGCCGGCTGGCTGGCTGCCGGAGGCGCACCGGGGACGGCCGGCATGTCAGGCAGGTGATCAGGCTTTCACGCGCGCCTGGCAGCGGGGGGCTGCACCGCGTCGTGACTGCCGCTAGCTCCGGCGGGAGCGCTTGGACAGCAGCGACACAACGATGAAGACGACGACTGCGATCAGCCCGATGATGACGAACGTCTTGACCATTGCGAAGATCCCGCCGATGGCCATGAAGACGAGCCATATGGCCAGGATCGCGCCGAGGATCGTCAAGATCATCCGGCCCATGCCCCCAGGGTACTGCGTCCCCGTGCCGCCCCGGGGGGCGGTCAGTCACCGGTGACGCCGTCGATCCGCTCCCGGATGAGGTCCGCGTGGCCGTTGTGGCGCGCGTACTCCTCGATCATGTGCAGGTAGATCCAGCGGATGTCCCGGGTGCGCTCCGGGTGGTCACCGTGGCTGGGCACGACCTCATCGAGCTGTCTTCCCGCTACGGCGGCGCGTGCGTGCCCTATTTCCTGTCTGAATGCCTCGATGTTGGCGGCCGCGTCCGCGTCATCAAGCGCCTCGAAGTCCTGGCCGGTCTGGTCCGGGTCGTAGGGGAAGGGCATGCCGGCGTTCGCCGCGTGCATGCGGAACCACCAGCGCTCGACCTCGGTCATGTGCCGCACCAGGCCCAGCAGGGACAGCCGGGACGGCGGCACCGCCCGCTCCTTGAGCTGGCCAGCGGACAGGCCGGCGCACTTGAGCAGCAGCGTGTCGCGATGGAAGTCCAGCCAAGCCTCCAGCGCCTGGCGCTCACCCAGGACGCGTCCCGGGTCGGTGCGCTCCACCCGCGGAGCGGTCCATGCTTCGGTCATAACCGCCACGGTAGTTGTGGCCGGCTATCCCGGTCGATCCCATGACCAGCCATTGGCCACCATCCCGGGGGCGGAAGGCTTCGCTTGACGCTGTGTGGTCGCACTTCGCCTGGGCCGAGGCGCACACTGCCGCCGTTACGCGCGCGCGTTCCGGACGTGTGCGTGGCCGGCCACGGTGCTCCGGGCGTGGCGATCTGCGCGTGACGTCATCTGCGAGACGCCGCGCCGCCGCAGCCGATGCCGTCCGTGCCCCCGCTGGGTTGTGGCCACTTCGGTCGCTGTTCCTGGCGGGTCAGGCTTTACGGGCAAGACCGCAATAGCCGGCTACCTCCTGGTTCTCCCTGGCGGCGGCCAGACCGGGTCGCCACCGGTTGACCTGGACCAGGCCAACCTGATCACCAGTTCACCCAGGAAAAGAAAATCAAGCCAGCCATTCTCGAATACTTGACAAGACATAGGAGTCGTCGATGTCCTGCGGGGACGCCCTGCAGGCGTGAAAATCGGGGGTGGTTGCCCGCCGACGCCGGTGATGCTTGGTGCCGCTGAGCCCGCATAGGAGTCTGGCGCTGGGAGCCTGCCACAGGGGTCCTGCATTGTTGCCATCGAGCACGCGATTCCGCCTCTGAACCCCCCTTTGGCTCTCGCGGGCAGCCGCCTGGAATCTGCCTGGACGGAAAGGACCGTGGTCATGGAGGAAGTCACCGAGGAGCCAGCCGAACTGGTAGCGCGGGTCGCCGCCCTAGATATCGGGAAGAAGTCGCTGACTGCGTGCGTGCGGGTGCCGCACGAGCGCAAGCCGAGCGGACGCCGCCAGGAGGTCCGTACCTACCCGACGACTACCCCGGCGCTGCTGGGGCTGCGCGACTGGCTGATCTGCCAGGGCGTCACCCGGGTGGTGATGGAGGCCACCTCGGCATACTGGAAGCCGCCGTTCTACCTGCTCGAAGACGACATCGAGTGCTGGGTGGTCAACGCCCGCGACGTCAAGAACGTCCCCGGCCGACCGAAAACCGACAAGATCGACTCGGTCTGGTTGTGCAAGCTCGCCGAGCGCGGCATGCTCCGGGCCAGCTTCATCCCCGCCCGGCCCCAGCGGCAGCTGCGGGACCTGACCCGCTACCGCCGCACCCTGGTCCAAGAACGCACCCGGGAGAAGCAGCGCGCCGAGAAACTGCTGGAAGACGCCCAGGTGAAGCTCTCATCAGTGATCTCTGACATCTTCGGGGTATCGGGCCGGGACATGCTGGCCGGCCTCATCGCCGGGCAGCGCGACCCGCACGTGCTCGCGGACCTGGCCCGGAAGCAGATGCGCGCCAAGATGAGCGTCTTGCAGGAGGCGCTCACCGGGCACTTCACCGATCACCACGCGTTCTTGCTGGGCATGATGCTCGACCGCGTCGACGCGCTCACCGCCCAGATCGATACGCTCACCGCCCGGATCGAGGAGGCGATCGCCCCGTTCGCCAGCCGGGTGGCCCAGCTCGATGAGATCCCCGGCATCGGCGTCACCGCTGCCCAGGAGATCATCGCCGAGACCGGCACCGATATGACCCGCTTCCCCACCCCCGGCCACCTGGTCTCGTGGGCCAAGTTCGCGCCCAAGGCCCGCCAGTCCGCGGGCCGCAGCAAAGCCGCCGCCACCGGCAAGGGCAACCCCTGGCTCGGCGGCACCATCGGCGAAGCCGCCGCCGGCGCCGCCCGGACCAGCACCTTCCTGGCCTCCCGTTACAAGCGGATCGTCAAACGCCGTGGCAGCAAACGCGCTCTGGTCGCCGTCGGCAACTCCATCCTCACTATCGCCTGGCACCTGCTCTCTGACCCTGACGCCCACTTCACCGACCTCGGCCCCGACTGGCACGACCGCCTCGCCCCACGGCGGCGCAAACGCCAGCTCATCGCCGAGCTGGAACGCCTGTCCGGCAAGAAAGTCACCCTCCAGGACGCCGCCTGACCAACCCCGCAGCACCCGCTCTCACCCACGACCGAACCCGGCTCCGCCAGGTGCTGCCGCGCGCCCACTGACTGACCGATTTTCGATTCAGCATCGATCCGGCGTGAAGGGCCACTGTTCTCCCGTCACGCTCTGTAGTTGGCGCTGCCTCCCTTCTTGACGATCCGGATCCGCCGTTCTGTACGGACGTCGGCCAGGTGCCGTTCAAGGCGCGGGCTGTCCATTTTTGGCATTCTGATTATCTTCCACGCCGCCGGTCACCCGCAGTGCCGAGACCACACCGCGGCCGGTCCCAAGAGCGGCCAGTCCTGGGCACCGATGTCGCCGCAGACTTCCTCGTCACCGGCCACACTGTGCCGGGACAAGGCAGCGGGTCCCGGCAGCCGCGGCACAGCGGTAGGCGACGTGCAAAGGACCTTAACGGTGGCAGGGCCGGTGCCTACCGCGCCACGACCGCCAGCCGCCCGAGCAGGTAGCTGGGCCCCGCCAGGCCATAGTGCAAGCCGTGCCGGATGCGTACACTAACCTCAGCCCAATCTCCGGGGGGCCAGATATGCGACCCAGCGTCGCTGATGGCAAACTACGGCATTGGCACGCCGAGCCGCGCCAGTGGCATCTCCTCCCGCCAGGAGCTGACCCCATCGCCCGCCCGATGGTATTCCGGGTTCCGGACGTTCGCCTGATCGGAGCGATGTGATGGCCACACTGCCGATGGTGGGAGATGATCTGGCGGGTTACCGGCTGCGGGGGGTGCTGGGCCGGGGTGGGATGAGTGTGGTGTATGAGGCGGAGAATCCGCGGCTGGGCAGCACGGTGGCGCTAAAGGTGCTGGCGCCCGAGCTGGCCACCAACGACATGTTCCGGACCCGGTTTTTGAAGGAGTCGCGGATCGCGGCGTCGCTGAATCACCCGAATGTGATCCCGATCTATGACATGGGCTCGCATGAGGATCTGCTGTATATCGCGATGCGCTATGTCGTCGGCGCGGATCTGCGGGCGGTGCTGAAGGCCAAGCATGTGCTGGCGCCCGATCAGGCGCTTTTGCTGATCGGCCAGGCGGGCCGGGCGCTGGATGCCGCGCACCGGCACGGGCTGGTGCACCGCGACGTCAAGCCGGGCAACATTTTGATCGAGCACGGCTCCGATGACGACGACGAGCCCGATCACGTCTACCTGAGCGACTTTGGCATCAGCAAGCATGCCGCCTCGCACAGCGGGCTGACCGCGACCGGTGAGTTCATGGGCACCATTGACTACATCTCCCCCGAGCAGATCCGGGGCCGCCCCGTCGATGGCCGGGCCGACATCTACTCGCTGGGGTGTGTGCTGTATGAGTGCCTGACCGGCCGGGTGCCCTTCGCCAAAGACGTCGACGCCGCGGTCATCTGGGCGCACGTGGAAGAAATGCCCACCACCCCCAGCTCACTGCAGCCCACCCTGCCCCCCGGCATCGACCAGGTCATGGGCAAAGCCCTGGCCAAAGACCCCGCCGACCGCTACGCCACATGCCGCGAATTGGTCACCGCCGCCCGCGCCGCCCTGCTCGGCGCCACCCCCGCCGTCCCACACACCACCACCGTCCTGGCCGGGAGCGCCGCCCTCGCCGAGCCCGCCAGCCCCGCTCCCGCCGAGCCCGCCGTCAACGAGCCCGCCACCCCCGCTCCCGCCGAGCCCGCCACCCCCGCCGCTGCCGCAGCAGCCGGCACGCACACCACCCAGCCAGTCGCCAGCGGTTATTCCCCTCCCGCCTCGCCCAGCCCGGCGCGCGAGCGGCCACCTGGCGGCCCGCCATCCGCCGAGCCGCCACCCCCGGTCCGCCCGAACCGGCGGCGGCTGCTGGCCGGCCTGGGTGCACTTGTCCTGGTCATCGCCGCTGCCGGCGGCTATCTGATCTATCGCGGCACCACCAGCCGCTCTCCTGCACCCAGCGCTAGCGGCTCCCACAAAACGGTTCAGCATGCCGGCTGGCAGCTGGGGGCTGAGTCGCCGTTCGCGGTGCAGCAGTTGCACGCGGCGGTGCTGGGTGGCCAGGTCTGGCTGGCCGGTGGCCTGCTCAGCGCCGATCAGGCCACGAACCGGACCGAGTATTACGATCTGGCCGCCCACACATGGCATACCGGCCCTAATCTGCCCTTCCCGTTGCATCACGCGATGATTGTGAACTACCGGGGCCAGCTGTGGGTGATCGGTGGCTTCATCCCGCAGGGCACCAATATGGAGGCGGCCGCCTCGAACAAGGTGCTCATCCTGGACCCGTCC
>DATDGI010000458.1:0-18013 GCA_036522155.1 Streptosporangiaceae bacterium | reverse complement strand
CGCCATGTCGTCCTGGATCGGCGGCGCCCAGGCGTCGTCGTCCTCGCCGTAGACGACCAGCATGGGCGCGTCCAGCTTGGCCAGGTCGGTGGTCCGGTCCGGGCAGGCGAGCAGTTCCCTGGCCATCGCGACGAGCCCGGTGGGACAGCTACGCAGCATACGGATCCGCAGGAAGTCGACGATGTTGGCGGGGACGCCGTCGACGACGGCGTCCGGTTCGAGCTGGGTGTCCCAGAGCCGCTTTATCCCGGCGGCCAGGCCCCCGGGGGCATCGGCGTCCAGGATGGCCAGGACGGCGCGGAGCACGGCCGCCCGGGGCCCGGTCAGCGCGCCGGGGCCGGAACTCATGAGGGTGAGTGAATCGATCCGGAGGCCGTTGCCGAGCGCGAACTCCTGCGCGACCAGCCCGCCGAACGAGTGACCGAGCAGGTGGATCTGGTGCTCGCCGGTGGCCAGCGTGTCCGCGATGGCGGCCAGGTCGGTGGCGAGCTCGGCGAGCTGGTAACCGCCCGGGCCGGCGGCGGCCGGGCTCTCGTACTGCCCGCGCATGTCGATGGCGAGCACCCGGCGGCCAGCCGCCGCCAGCGGTCCGAGAATGGCGAGGAAGTCCTCCTTGCTCCCGGTGTAGCCGGGGACCAGCAGCGCGGGCTGGCGTTCGGCCACCCCGGCCGCTGGCAGCGCTTCCAGCGCGGCGAAGGCTCCGCGAGCCGTCTCGACCGTTACCCGGTGTACCCCGTCCGGCGCCAGCAGCGTCCTCGGTGTGCTCACAGGCGGCCAGCCTACCGAGCCAGGTGACGGGCCCCGCGGCCGGCGGCTTGACTGGGCCAGGCCCCGGCTCGGCTGGCCCGGTGGCTCGACTGGGCCGGGCTCCGCCGGCTCGGCTGGCCCGGTGGCTCAGGCGGTTTCTGGCTGGGAAGTGCCTGCGGGCCGCTTCCGCCCGCGCCCACCCCGGCGCCGCTTGCGCGGTGCCTGCGGACGGTCCTGTGCGCCGTCGTGTGAGCCGTTCGCCGTGGCCAGTGCGTCATTAGCGGCCTGTGGGTCGGCCCCGGCGCCCTCTTCGGCCAGAGCCAGGCCAGCCCGGGTCCGGCGCCGGATCCGGGTTCCCCGCCGCCCGGCCGCGCGGTCGGGGTCGGGGTGGGCGTCATCGGCGTGCGGCCCATGCTGGCGCCCGCTCCCGCGGCGGCCACTGGCGCGCCCGCTCCGGGGTCCGCCATCCCGCCGGTACCGGCTGGTGGACCGGGTCCGCCCGGTCTCGCCGAGGTCCTCGATCTCCTCCGCCTCCAGGCCGGCCCGCTCCCGCTGCGCCCTGGGCAGGTTGCTGCCCGCCCCCACCGGGATGTGCAGGGCGGTGTACAGGTTCTCGGAGGTGGAGTAGGTCTCCGGCGGCTCGGGGTGGTCCAGGCCGAGCGACTCGTTGATGATCTTCCATCGCTGCAGGTCGCGCCAGTCCACGAAGGTGACCGCCACCCCGGTCCGGCCGGCCCGGCCGGTGCGGCCGATGCGGTGCAGGTAGGCCTTGTCGTCCTCGGGGCACTCGTAGTTGATCACGTGGGTGACGTCATCGACGTCGAGCCCGCGGGCGGCCACCTCGGTGGCCACGAGCACGTCCACCTTGCCGTGCCGGAATGCGCGCAACGCACGCTCCCGCTGGGCCTGGCCCAGATCACCGTGCACGGCGGCGGCCGCGAAGCCGCGGACGGTCAGTGCCCCGGCGAGCTGGTCGGCGACCCGCTTGGTCCGGCAGAACACCATGGTCAGGCCGCGTCCTTCGGCCTGCAGGACCCGGGCCAGCATCTCGACCTTGTCCATCTGGTGGGCCCGGAAGACGTGCTGCTCGGTGAGCGGCACGAGCTCGGGCTCGTCATGCTGCTCGGCCCGGACGTGCATCGGCTGCCGTAGGTGCCGCCGGGCCAGGGTGACCACTTCACCCGGCATGGTGGCCGAGAACAGCATGGTCTGGCGGCTGGCCGGGGTCAGCTGGAGGATGCGCTCGACGTCGGGCAGGAATCCCAGGTCGAGCATCTTGTCGGCCTCGTCGAGCACCAGGGTCGCCACATCCGACAGGTCCAGATGACGCTGGCGATTCAGGTCGAGCAGCCGGCCGGGCGTGCCGACCACGATGTGCACGGTCGCCTGCAGCGCCTCGATCTGCGGCTCGTAGGCGCGGCCGCCGTAGACGGTGAGCACCCGGGTGGCGGAGCCACGGCCCGCGATCCGGATGTCCTCCGCGACCTGGATGGCCAGTTCCCGGGTGGGCACCACGACCAGGGCGGCAGGCGCGTGTGGCCGCGGGCTGGGCTGCTCGTCGAGGCGCTGGAGCAGCGGGATGCCGAACGCCAGCGTCTTCCCGGTCCCTGTCCTCGCCTGGCCGATGATGTCGTGGCCGCTCAGCGCGATCGGGAGAGCCAGCGTCTGGATGGGGAAGGCGGTGGTGATTCCCTCCGCCGCGAGCGCCTGGCAGATCACCGGGCCGACGCCGAGGTCCTCGAACGTCGGGCTGTCCGGGTCGACCGGTGATTCCTGGGCTGTTGCTTGTGTTGACTGTGGTGTATCGGTGTGCGTTGTCAGGGCCGTCATCTTCCGTCAGAGGCCCCGCTGCTCAGCACTCGCATCGCGCGCGTCATCACAGTCCCGGGCCCGGGGATTCGTCGTTGCCGGTCCGTGGTGCGCGACCAAAGATCGTCGTGGTGGTCAGCACACTGGGTGCTGCTTCCCACCCGGCACCACACCGGCTGCCTGGTGAAACACGGCACATGGCTGGTCGCATTCCCCCTGGCTGTCACACGAGTCTAGCAATCCCGGCCGCCCGGGTCGGAAACGACATCCCGATGCCGGTTGTTAGGCTCCCGGCATGGCCAGCAGCGAGGGTGGCAGCACGGACGGAAACCGCCCAGAAGGGGTCCTTGACCTGCTCGGCTTGCTGGCCTATGCCGAACTGGTCGCCTTCTTCCGGCTGTCCGAGGATGCGGCGCTGGCGCCGTCCCTGCTGGACAAGGCCGCGCTCGCCGAGATGGCGGTCGCGGAGTTCGGCCACTTCCAGCGGCTGCACAGCCAGATCACCCGGATGGGGGCCGCCCCGGAGCAGGCCATGCTGCCGTTCGTGGAGCCGCTGGACGCCTTCCACGCCAGGACCGCGCCTGGCAACTGGCTGGAAGGCCTGGTCAAGGCCTACGTCGGCGACGGGATCGCGGCGGACTTCTACCGGGCTGTGGCCGAACTGCTCGATCCACCGACCCGGGAACTGGTGCTCGCCGTGCTGGCCGACACCGGCCACGCCGAATTCGTCACCGCCCGGGTACGGGCGGCGGTGGCCGCCGACCCCGCGGTCGGCGGCCGGCTGGCGCTCTGGGCGCGGCGCCTGGTCGGGGAGGCCCTGGCGCAGGCTCACCGGGTGGTGGCCGAACGCCCGCCGCTGGCCCGGCTGCTGGCCGGGGCCATCGCCGGCGGCGGTGGGGAGCAGGGCGAGATCGGCCGCATGTTCGCGCGGCTCACCGACGCGCACGACGAACGGATGCGCGCGCTGGGCCTGGAACAGTTACCGGGATCGGTCACAGGTTGCCGAAGCCGACCCGGCGCTGATCGGAGCCGGTGAACTCCAGGTAGCCGATCTTGTCGGCTGGCACTATCACCTTCCCGCCCTTGTCGTCGGGCAGGATGAAGAGCCCGCCGTCTGACAGGGCGGCCGCCAGGGAGTGCTCGACCTCTTGGGCGGAGGCCCGGGTTTCCACCACGAGTTCCCGTGGGATGGACTGGATCCCGATCTTGACTTCCAAGGCGCTTCTCCTGTGGGTGAGGTGCTGGCCGATCAGTGCTCGGGCCCAGTGCGATCGCCGCTTCCCGGCTCGCCCGCCCGCGGCCAGCCACTGATTCCCCGCCACGCGAGCCGGCCTATGAGCTGCTCGGCGGCGTCCTTGGGGATCGCCTGGCCCATGCTGAGCCAGCAGATGGCCCCGACCTGGGCCATGCCGACCAGCCCCATCCCCAGCAGGTGCGCCTCATCGTCGCTGAGCCCGGTGTCCTCGCGGATGACCTGGCTGATCATTTCGGCACAATCCTGGCTCGAGCGCTCCAGCCGCTCGCGTACCGCAGGTTCGTTACGAAGATCTGACTCGAAAACGAGGCGGAACGCCTGGCCGGTGCTGCCGACGAAATCGAAAAAGGCGGTGAAGGTGGCGGTGACCCGCTGCTTGTTGTCGGTCGTGGACTCCAGCGCCGCCCGCACGGTAGCGGACAGCGCATCGACGCTCTCGTCGAGCAGCGCCAGGTAGAGGTCCAGCTTGCCGGGGAAGTGCTGGTAGAGGACGGGCTTGCTGACCCCGGCGCGTTCCGCGATCTCGTCCATCGCGGCCGCGTGGTAGCCCTGGGCGACGAACACCTCCCGGGCGGCCCCGAGCAATTGCCGCCGCCGGGCGGGCCGGGGCAGCCGGCTGCCGACCGGCCTGGCCTGCGGGGCCGTGGTCACCGCGGTCTCCGGTGGGCTAGCCCGGGCTGGTGGCCAGCCCGGATGTCAACGGTAGTCATCCTCGTCGAGATCCACTTCCCGCTGCTGCTCAGCGGCGTCGGCCTCGTTCACATCCAGGGGCAGGTCGGCGGGCGGCTGCTCGTCCCGGGCGTCGGCATCCTCAAGGTCGGGCACCGGGCGCCCCAGATCGCTCTCGCTCATCGGTGGCCCCCTTCGTAGCTGCCGGTGGCTGGCCCGCGGCCCAGTCGTGTCGGCACAAATGCGATCCGTCCAGGGGCTGGCCGGACGCAGTACATCGACGGCGTAGTGTAGACCGGCTCGGGGATGGCCGGGTAATCGGCGATACAGCATGCCCGGGAGACCATGGTCAGATCGAATCCCCGAGGGGTAGACAAACAGCATGCGCAGTATGTGGAAGGGCGCGATCTCCTTCGGCCTGGTCATGATTCCCGTCAAGCTCTACGCCGCGACCGAGCAGCGGGACGTGACGTTCCGCCAGGTCCATCGGGTCGACGGCGGCCGGATCAAATTCCGCCGCATCTGCACGGTGGACGGTGAGGAGGTCCCCTTCGCCGACGTGGCCAAGGGCTATGAACTGCCCGACGGCGAGATTGTGGTCATCACCGACGATGATCTGGCGGAGCTTCCGCTGCCGACCGCGCACAGCATCGAAGTGGTCAATTTCACTCCCGCCGATCAGGTCGATCCCATGCTGTACGCGCGCACCTACTACACCGAGCCGGAGCCGGCCGGGCTGCGCGCCTACGCCCTGCTGCGCGACGCGCTGGAGCGATCAGGGAAGATCGCCATCGCGCGGGTGGCGCTCCGGCAGCGGGAGACGCTGGCCGCGCTGCGCTCCCGGGAGGGCATGCTGGTGCTGTCGACCCTGCTGTGGCCGGACGAGGTGCGGGCCCCCGAATTTGACTTCCTCGACCAGGATGTCGAGGTGCGGTCGCAGGAGCTGAAGATGGCGTCGTCCCTGATCAGCTCGATGACGGTCGACTTCGACCCATCGGAGTACACCGATGGCTACCGGGAGGCACTTGAGGAACTCGTGGCCGCCAAGATGCAGGGCCACGAGGTCGTCCGGCCACAGCCACGGGTAGACGACAGCGGCGGCGGCTCTCTGGCCGACGCGCTCCGGGCGAGCCTGGCCGCGGCCAAGGCCGATGGCGACGGCAAGGCGCCGGCCGGTGCGGGCACCGGCACCCGCAAGCGCCCGCCCCGCGGCCAGGCCAGCGCCTGACCGCTAGCGCCTGACCGCCAGCGCCTGACCAGTCGCCCACGCCCCCCAGTAAGGTGGCGCCGCGGGCCAGCGAGCACAGGGCCCAGCGACGAGAGGCGGACACACCGATGAGGCAGCGCACGCTCGGCCAGGGCCTGACCGTACCGGCATTGGGGCTCGGCTGCATGGGCATGAGCCAGTCGTACGGGACACCGGACGACGCGGAGTCGATCGCCACCATCCACCGGGCGCTCGACCTGGGTGTCACCTTCCTCGACACCGCCGACTCCTACGGGCCGTTCAGCAACGAGCGCCTGGTCGGCAAGGCCATCTCCGGCCGCCGCGGCGACGTGGTGCTGGCCACCAAGTTCGGCCAGGAATTCCGGCCGGACGGCGGCCGGGGCGTCAACGGACGGCCCGAGTACGTGCGCCGCGCGTGCGATGCTTCGCTGGAGCGGCTCGGCGCTGACCACATCGACCTGTACTACCAGCACCGGGTTGACCCGGAGGTTCCGGTCGAGGAGACCTGGGGCGCGCTGAGCGAACTCGTCACCGCCGGGAAGGTGCTCTTCCTCGGCATCTCCGAGGCCGCCCCGGCCACCGTCCGCCGGGCGCACGCCGTGCATCCGATCGCTGCCGCGCAGTACGAATATTCGCTGTTCAGCCGGGATCCGGAGGTGGCGGTCCTGCCCGTGCTGCGGGAACTGGGCATCGGCCTGGTCTGCTACAGCCCGCTGGGCCGGGGCCTGCTCACCGGCACGCTGACCGGTGACGGGGAGTTTGGCGAGCGCGATTTCCGCCGCCGCGCCCCGCGCTTCCAGGGCGAGAACCTGCAGCACAACCTGGCCACCGTGGAGCGCATCGCGAACCTGGCCGCGGCCAAGGGAATCACCCCGGCTCAGCTCGCGCTGGCCTGGGTGCTAGCCCAGGGCGACGACGTGGTGGCCATCCCGGGCACCAAGCGCCGGACCTACCTGGAGCAGAATGTGGCCGCCGCCGGGGTCGAGCTGACTGAGGACGAGCTGCGGCAGCTTGACGAACTGGCTCCGGCCGGGGTCGCGGCCGGCGACCGCTACCCGCCAGAGATGATGGTGCGCCTCGGCCAGTGACTGACATCCCCGGATGCTGATCACCGCGCCGCGCGTCATTCCGGCTACGGGCGGAGCCGGCATCCCGGCCTCCGGGGGTGCATCGGCAGCGGGCGGGGCTGGTAGCCCGGCTCCCGGCACTGCGTCGGCCACCAGCGGGGCTGGCATCCTGGCCCCCGGCTACGTATCGGTGGAGGCTGGGCTCATCACTGAGGTCGGGGCGGGCCGGCCGCCGCGCGCGCCCGATCTGGTCCTGGACACCGGGATCTTGATCCCCGGCATGATCGATCTTCAGCTCAACGGCAGCTACGGGGTTGATCTGGCGGCCGTGGACGCGGAGGGCTGGGCGCTGCTGGCCCGTCGCCTGCCGGAGACGGGAACCACCGGGTTCCTGGCCACCTTCATCAGCGCTCCCGTCGCTGAGCTGGCCGGAGCTCTCGGCTCGGCGCGCGAACTGGTCGCGAGCGGGCTGCTGTCCGGAGCAGGCGGTCCCGGCGGCGGACCGGCAGCCGGCGACCACCGCGTTCCCGGAGCCCGCGTCCCCGGCGTTCCTGGAGCCCATGTCCCCGGCGTATCTGGAGCCCGCGTCCTCGGCGTGCACATGGAAGGGCCGTTCCTGGCGCCAGCCCGGGCCGGGGCACACCGCCGGGAGTGGCTAATCCCGCCGACGGCGGAGGCCGTCGGCGAACTGCTGGCCGCTGGCGCCGGGGTGCTCCGGCTGGTGACCATGGCGCCGGAACTGGCCGGGGGGCTGGCCGCGGTTACCCAACTGGCCGCGGCCGGGCTGGTCGTCAGCATCGGGCACAGTGATGCCACGGCGGAGCAGGTAGCCGCCGCGGCCGAGGCCGGCGCCCGCATGGTGACCCACCTGTTCAACGCGCAACGCCCGTTCCACCACCGCGAGCCCGGTGTGGCCGGGCGGGCGCTGACCGATCACCGGCTGACCTGCGGGCTCATCGCCGATTCGAGCCACGTCAGCCCGGCCGCGATCGGGCTTGCCTTCGCCGCCGCGCCGGGCCGGATCTGCCTGGTCACCGACGCGGTCGCGGCCGCGGGCATGCCTCCCGGCCGGTACCTGCTCGGTGGCCAGACGATCGAGGTGGCTGCGGCAGAGCTCGCTGCGGCGGAGGCGGACGTGGTGCTTGCGGCGCCACGGCTCGCCGACGGGACGCTGGCTGGCTCGGTGCTGCGGATGGACCAGGCCGTGGCGAACACGGTGGCGGCAGGCGTCTCCCTGCCCGCGGCGGTGGCGGCCGCCACTCGTGTCCCGGCCGACCTGATCGGCCGCCCCGATGTGGGACGGCTCGCTCCGAGCGCGGCGGCCGACCTGACCTGGCTCGATGACGATCTACGAGCGCGGGCTACCTGGGTCGCTGGTGAGCTGGTGTATTCGCGGGCGTGACCAGGGTCACGGCTCGCGGTACACCTTGTGCTGCGCGGCCTGGGCGCGCGGCCGGATCACCAGCAGGTCCACGTTGACGTGAGGAGGCCGGGTGACCGCCCAGGTGACGGTGTCCGCGATGTCGTCGGCGGTGAGAGGCTCGCGCACGCCGGCGTAGACGGCGGCGGCCTTGCCGGCGTCGCCCCGGAACCGGTTGATCGCGAACTCATCCGTGCGAACCATGCCGGGCGCGATCTCGATGACCCGCACCGGCTGGCCCGACAGTTCAAGCCGCAGTGTCGCCGCGATCGCGTGCGCACCGTGTTTGGCGGCCACGTACCCGCCGCCGCCCTCGTAGGCCACGAAACCAGCGGTCGATCCCATCACCACGATGGTGCCGGCACCGCTGGCGACCAGCAGGGGGAGCAGGGTCTGGGTCACGTTGAGCACACCGAGCACGTTGACCTCGAGCATGGCTCGCCAGTCGGCGGGATCGGCGTCCGCGACCGTCTCCAGGCCAAACGCCCCGCCAGCGTTGTTGATCAGCACGTCACACCGTTCCAGTGACGCGGCGAAGGCGTCGACCGCGGTGCGGTCGGTGACATCGAGGACGTGGGCCTCCGCTGAGCCGCCGTCGGCCCGGATGCGCGCGGCCAGGTCTTCGATCCGGTCGGCCCGCCGGGCGGTGAGGATGACGTGGTAGCCGGCCCCGGCCAGCCTGACCGCGGTCGCGGCCCCGATCCCGCTGCTGGCCCCCGTGACAACGGCAACTGGTTGCTCTGGCTGCGCGGTCTGCACGGTCTGCCCTTCGGTCGGCCGCGGCGGATCCCGCGGGTGCCGCCGAGCTTAACCGGCGTAGCCGGTGGGTCCAGTCGCGTAGCTGCGCCCGCTCGGGGTGGTCCAGGTCATGTTGCCCGGCTCGGATTGTGCGAGCGACCAACCCTCGGCTTGCTTGGCCCGGTGGTGCCGTCGGCAGAGCGGGGCGAGGTTGCACTCACAGGTCCGGCCGCCCCGGTCGTGCGGGATGGTGTGGTCGTAGTCGCAGCGGTGGGCGGGCCTGCGGCAGCCCGGGAAGGAACAGGTGGCTTGCCTGATCCGCAGCAGGTGCTGCAACGATCGGGGTGGCCGGTAGTGAGGCGACTCGCGGAGATGGCTACATTCGCCGACCTCAAGTTTGCGCACGTTGACCCCGGTCAGCCAGCTCAAGATGGTGGTGTCGACCACCGGGGCACGGGGCAAGCCGGGATTGCTTGAGCTGGACGGCACCGGTGGGCTGAGACCACTGGCGGAGCGGGATCCGCGTGACCCAGTTGGCCCGGCTCGTGCGCAACCGTGGGCGACCGGCCGGCCCTGCTCGCCGGTCAGGGTGAGGCACCAGCGGACGCCGGGCTGCCCGGATAGCAGGGCAGCGAGCTTGCGCGAGTCGTCTGCGTCCAGCGGCCCGTACCCGGCGACCGAGCCGGGAAGCTCTGACAGGCCCAGCCAGGTCGCCAGCGGCATGGTCAGGTTGACCGAACCGCCGGCACATGAACCCGGATCGGGCGCGGAGAACGCGCCAGACCGATCGGCCGCGCCTGCTCCGGCCGCGGGGAACAGAGCGGCAACGGACTGGCCGGTCAGCAGGGTCAGGTAGACCTTCGCGCGGAGCTGGTCCAGCGTGCCGTCGGCTCCGGCCTGTTTGAGCGAGCGGGCCAGCGCGGAAAGGTTGTGGTCGGCGGCCAGCACGTCGGCCGGGGGCAGATCCCGGCCGACCAGGGCCGCGGTCCCGGCGTGCTCATCCCACTTCTCCACGCGGGCATCCCGTTCGGCGCGTTGCCTGCGCTCCCGGGCGGCAGCCGGATCGGCCGCCAGCACGGCGCGCCGGGTGGCCGCCCGCAACTGCCCGGTGGTCTGCCCGGGGGCATGATCCAGAATCTGCCGTTCGACCTCGGCGGCATGCTCGTCACGCAGACCCGTGATCTCGTCGGCGATGACGCTGGCCTTGTAGCGGTCGATCCGTCCCGAGCCCAGCGCGGCCAGGGTAGCTGGCAGCCGGTCCATGGCCAGCGCCAGGTCCAGCAGGGCATCGGCGGCCCGGCTGGTCAGGGTCAGCGCGGCGGCGATCTCGTCGCCGATGTGCTCGGCGGCGGAATTGGCCGCGGTGGTCTCGGCCGCGGAGGCACCGGGGCTAGCGCTGGCACGGGCGCCGGCGCCACGCCGAACGGCCAGGTCGGCCACGGCCGCCAGTTCCATGGCCGCCGACCAGGAGGCCAGTCTGCGGGCCGCCCCCAGCACCCCGATCAGCTCGTCGTCGCTGAGACGGCTCAGGCCCGCCGCCCAGGCGTCGTCCGCGAAGCCGGCCAGCACCGGCCCGGGCGGGAGGGTGTCCGCCACCCCGCCGGCCGCGAACCCGCAGCCGTCTCCGAGCTCCCTGGGCAGCCGTCCGGCCGGCAGCGCCTCTGGCGGGGCTGGCTCGGCCGACGCGGCCAGGTATTCGGCCAGCAGCGGCTCGGGCAGATCGGCCAGCCAGGCGTCCGGTCCGTCCGGTGGGTCGGCGTCTGGGTCGGGGGCGAGCCCGTACCACTCCTCGAAAGTCGGCGGCCTCGGCTCGTCGCCGTCCCCGGCATCTCCGCTTGCGCCCAAGGCAACCGGCCGGACCCGGGCCAGCAGGGCGGCACGGAGCGCTTCAGCATCCGCGGCGCCCGAAGCCGGGATCTGCTCCCGGCGAATGGCTGGCTCGGTTATCGTCATGGTTCGATACTAATAACGAGGTCTGACATTTTATTGCACATAGCTCGAACTGAAATACGATAATGAGGCCGGAGTGCCGGTAGTTGGTGGCAGATCCGATTACGCCATCTTGACCGCTTATGCTCGGCGCTGTGCAGGAGGCTGGCGACCCGGTTACCCCGGGCGGTATCCGTGGCCCGGGCGGCTATCAGGGCGTGATCATCGACTGGGGCGGGGTGATGACCGGGCCGGTCATGGACAGCGTCCGGGTCTGGCTGGACGCAGAACGCATCGACCTCGATACCTACCGAGCCGCGCTGCGCCCGTGGGTGCACGCGGCCTATGACGGGGCCGGCGACGGCAACCCCATCCACGCGCTGGAGCGGGGCGAGTCCACTAGCGCCGAGTTCGAGCGGGAACTGGCCGCCCGGCTGGTCAGCCGGGACGGCGGGACGGTGGCGGCCGAAGGGCTGCTCGCCCGGATGTTCGCGGCCACCGTGCCGTGCGAGCCGATGTACGCCGCCGTCCGCGCCCTGCGCGCGGCCGGTCTGCGCACCTGCCTGCTGTCCAACTCCTGGGGCAGCGACGGGTACCCGCGGGAAATACTCCCCGAACTGTTCGACACGGTCGTCATCTCCGCCGAGGTCGGCATGCGCAAGCCGGAGGAGCGGATTTTCCGGCACGCGGTGGACCTGATCGGGCTGGCCCCCGGCGAGTGCGTGTTCGTCGACGACATGACGGCCAACGTGCAGGCCGCCGAGGCCCTGGGCATGCGTGGGGTGCTGCACGGCGAACCGGCCGCGACCGTGGCCCAACTGGCGGACATGTTCGGCCTGCCACTGGCCTGAGCGGACCGGCCGGGCCGCGCTAGCCTGGGCCTCCGTGGGCACCTACCCGGCCCCCGCCACCCCCGGCCGCGCCGCCAATATGCGTGCCATCCGGCGGACCGACACCAAGCCCGAGATCGCCCTGCGCAGTGCGCTGCACCGGCAGGGATTCCGGTTTCGCAAGGACTACCGGCTTGAGCTGAACGGCGGTGCCAAGGTCCGCCCCGATATCGCTTTCACCGCCCGCCGGGTGGCTGTCTTCGTGGACGGGTGCTTCTGGCACGTGTGCCCCGAGCACGGGCGCGATCCCGCGGTGAACGAGTGGTACTGGGCGCCCAAGCTGCGCCGGAACGTGGAGCGGGACCGGGCCGCGGACGCGGCCCTGACCGCGGCCGGGTGGCGGGTGATCCGGATCTGGGAGCACGTGTCGCTCACCGACGCGCTGGCGGCCGTGATCGCGGCGGTCAAAGGCCCGGCTGACCCGCCGCGGTAACAGGCACGGCCGTTTGGCTGCCGAAGAGAATCACGGGTGGCACACTCGTGATCATCGGGAGGCGGCTTCGCGCTGCCCGCTCCGTGCGGCGACTCTGGCCGCACCTGAGGAGTCCCCATGCGTGTGTACCTGCCAGCGACGCTGTCGACGCTGGCATGCCTGCTGCGCACCGGCGAGATCGGCCCGGCGCCGGTGCGCGGGTTCGCGGTGACGCCGGCCCTGCGCGAGTGGTACGCCAGCGGTGATCTCGAAGAGCTCGAATACGTGGCCATGACGCACGCGGCGCGGGCGTCGTTGCGGCTGCTGGCGCGCGACCCGGACACGCCCCGGCGGCGGGTGGTGCTGGCCGCCGATGTCCCGGACGAGATGATCGGCCACGACGGCGGGTTCGACGAGCCGACCGTGGTCGAGATTGGTACCCCGGTGCCGATGGACCGGGTGGTGTCCGGCCACGTGGACGAGGTGCTGGCCATGCCCGACATCGCCGAGGCGGTGGCCGCGCTGCCCGCCGCCGACCAGGGGGACGACGACGCGCGGTTCGTGGTCGACGGAGCGGAAGGCCACGAACTGCTCTGGTACGCCTCCCAGGAACTGCCCTTCCTCGCCGAGTAGCGCCCGCCGCGGCCCTGCCCACCGGCGGCGCAGCGTGCGACGATGGGTGCTGCCGTCAACGATGCCGGATAGCGCAGGGAGCCCCGCTATGGACGCCGTCACCACTGTCCCGCCGCCGGTGAACGAGCCGGTCCGGCAGTACCCGCCGGGCAGTGCCGAGCGGGCGACACTGGAGCACAAGGTCAAGGAACTGGCCGGCGAGCGGGCCGAACTGACCATGACCATCGGCGGCCAGCAGCGGGCCGGCCAGGGGGAGCCGGTCGACGTGGTGGCCCCGCACAACCACCGGCACGTGCTCGGCACCTTGCACAACGCCACCGATGCGGACGTGGCCGCGGCCATCGACGCCGCCGCGGCCGCCGCGCCTGGCTGGCGGGCGCTGTCCTTCGACGACCGGGCCGCGATCTTGCTCAAGGCGGCCGACCTGCTGGCCGGGCCGTGGCGGGCCACCATCAACGCGTCCACGATCCTGGGCCAGTCCAAGTCGGTGTACCAGGCCGAGATCGACGCCGCGTGCGAGCTGATCGACTTCTGGCGCTACAACGTGCACTACGCGCGCAGGCTGCTGGCCGAGCAGCCGGTGTCCGGCCCGGGCCTGTGGAACCGGCTGGAGTACCGGCCGCTGGAAGGGTTCGTGCTGGCCATCACGCCGTTCAACTTCACCTCGATCGCGGGGAACCTGCCGACCGCGCCGGCCCTGCTCGGCAACGTGGTGATCTGGAAGCCGTCGCCGACCCAGCAGCTGTCCGCGCACTACCTCATGCAGCTGCTGGCCGCGGCCGGGCTGCCGCCCGGGGTGATCAACATGGTCACCGGGGACGGCCAGGCCGTGTCGCGGGTCGCGCTGCCGCACCCGGACCTGGCCGGCATCCACTTCACCGGCTCCACCGGCACCTTCCAGCACCTGTGGCGCACGGTCGGGGAGAACATCGCCTCCTACCGCGGCTACCCGCGGCTGGTCGGCGAGACCGGGGGCAAGGACTTCGTCATCGCCCATCCGTCGGCCGAACCGGCGGTGCTGGCCACGGCGCTGATCCGGGGCGCGTTCGAGTACCAGGGGCAGAAATGTTCCGCCGCCTCCCGGGCGTACCTGCCCCGCTCGCTGTGGCAGGGATTCCGGGATGACTTCCTGGCGCAGGTGGAGTCGCTCACCATGGGCGACGTGGCGGCCGACCTGTCGCTGTTCATGGGCGCGGTGATCGACAAGCGGGCGTTCGCCAAGCATGCCGACGCCCTGGCCCGGGCCCGGACCCGGCCGGCCGTGCGGGTGCTCACCGGCGGCAGCGTGGACGACACCGAGGGCTATTTCGTCGCGCCCACCGTGCTGGAGTGCGCCGACCCGGCGGACGAGGTGTTCACCACCGAATATTTCGGCCCCATCCTGGCCGTGCACGTCTACGACGACGACCGGTACGACGAGGCGGTCGCCCAGGCCGCCGACGTGGCGCCGTACGCGCTCACCGGCTCGATCATCGCCCAGGACCGGGCCGCGATCGCCGCCGCCACCGACGCGCTGCGGTTCTCGGCCGGCAACTTCTACATCAACGACAAGCCGACCGGGGCGGTCGTCGGGCAGCAGCCGTTCGGCGGGGCCAGGGCCAGCGGGACCAACGACAAGGCAGGCTCGATCTTCAACCTGATCCGCTGGGTCAACGCCCGCACCATCAAGGAGTTGTTCGTCCCGCCCACCGATCACCGCTACCCGCACATGGGCTGACCCGGGGCTTCCGGACGGGCTGGGGCGGAAAGCGGCGGCCGGGCCGGGCAGCGGGCGCCGGGAGCGCTCGCCGTTTGGCATCTCAATGCACGACGTCGTAGCCGATCATGTGGAAGAACGGGCCGCCTTCCTTGGGATTGACCAGGCCGGGCCGGATGGAGATCGTGTGCGTGCCGGGCCGGGGCCAGCGCCAGGCGAACAGCACCGAGTCCGCCAGGCTGTGGCCCGAGCTTGACTTGTTCTGCCAGATGCCGGTCTGGTCGAAGGTCTGGGTGCCGTCGATGAAGACCCGGGCGTGGCCGGGCTCGCAGCAGACCTCCCCGATCGTGCCGATGATCGCGACCGCGCGCCCGGTGAAGGTGAACGAGACCCCGCCGTGGTGCAGGAACAGGTCATGCCGGACGAAGACGGCGTGGGTCCAGAACCCCGGCCGGGCCGGCCTGCCCCCCGGATCGAGGGCCGCGGCCGCCTGCTCCACGGTGAGGCCGCCGTTGACCTGCCAGACGGTCACCGGCGCCTGCGGCGGGGGGCCGTCGAAGAACCGGCCGTAGGTGCCGGCCGGGGTGACCTCGGCGGCCGCGGCGCTGGCCGCGGTCAGCAGCCAGCGCCGGGCGAACCCCTGATGGCCGAGCGTGGCCAGGTCGTACATGGCTTCCACCAGCGGCTCGCCGATGTCGTTCTCGGCCTGCAGGTCGGTGTAGACGCCGGCCCCGTCGGCCAGGTGCTGCTGGACCGCGTGCGCGGTCGCGAGCGCCTGCTGCCGGTAGGACGAGTGGCCGGTGGCCCTCGCCAGCCAGAAGCCGGCCCAGATCATGTTGCCGTTCGCCGAGCCGAAGTAGCGGGCGGGCACCTGGTGGCAGGCCCGGCCGCTGTCGAAGACATAGACCGTGTAGAGCGGGATGCCCGGGGACAGGAAGTAGGCCCGGACCGCGTTGTACTCCGCCATGGCCTCCTGCAGGTAGCGCTGGAAGTGGGTGACCTGGTACAGCAGCAGCGCGGCCTTGATGTAGTTGGAGCCGGTTTCCAGCGTCTTGAGCCGGTTCCCGCCGCCCGGCTGCTGGTAGAAGACGCTCGGGCAGGCGCCGAAGGCGAATTCGGGCTCGTGGTCGATGGCGACGAAACGGAAGGCGGCCTCGGCCTTGGCTATCGCTTCCGGGTTGCCCGTGACCTGGTACTCGCGGACGTCGGCGATCGTGTCCCACATGGGCACGTCGCTCCACGAGGACGTGCCCGGGGTGTAGCGGTAGGCGGTGCCGGCCAGCGCGTTCATGATCGGGACGACCCCCGGGTCATGGGTGAGGCGCCAGTGGAAGTACAGCGCGTAGGTGAGCGAGTCGTCGCCCCAGTCCAGGTTGCCGGTCCCGCAATTGCCGGGCAGGCAGGTGTTCCAGGTACCGGCGCCGGTGTAGTAGCCCTGCTCCAGGGTGCGTACGGCCTGCTGGCCCAGGGCCGAGAAGGTCGGGCCGGCGGTCGCGGACAGCACCGGCCGGCCAGCGGGCTGGCTGGCGCTGGGTCCCGGTCCGGAGCAGCCGGCCAGGGTGACGCTCGCCAGCACGGCGGCGAGCGCGGCGGCGCATGGGCGGCCCGGCATCCGCTTGCCTCCTCTGCTGACCTGGACCGGAGCCGTTCTACGGTAGCGCCTGCCCCGGCCGGCCACGGCCGAAGCGGCCGGCCGGACCTCGTTCCTGGCGGCCAGCCGGGCCTCGTCCCTGTCGGCCAGCTAGCCAGGGCCTGACGGGTCAGACGGCTAGCAGCCAGGACCCGACGGGTCAGACGGCCAGCGCCGGATGGGCCGCGGGCATAGGCTGGCGGCGCCGCGCAATGGGCCGACAGCGGACCGTGGTGAGCTGGGCCGGCCGCGGTCCCGGCCGCCACAGCCACGAACTCCGCCGCCGCAGTCACGAACTCCGGAGGTCCGCATTCACCGTCTGGTGCTGTGGAACATCGACCTGACCCTGCTGGACGTCGGGCGGGTGACCCGAGCCGCCTACGCCGACGCGTTCCGTACGGTGACCGGCCGGCCGCTGGTCCGGCTGCCGCAGACGGCCGGGCGGACCGAATCGGAGATCTTCTTTGACGCCCTCGCGCTGAACGAGACGGACGCACAGGCCGCCGCCCCGGCAGGCGAGGAGATGCTGGGCCGGTTCACGGCCGAACTCGCCACGGCGTTCCGCGCCCGGCGGAAACTGATCACGCAGGAGGGGCGGCTGCTGCCCGGGGCCAGGGACGCGGTGGCCGAGGTGGCCGCGCTGCCGGGGGTGGTGCAGACCGTGCTCACCGGCGCCATCAAGCCGAACGCGATCGAGAAGTTGCGCGCCTTCGGGCTTGAGCGGTATTTCGACACCGAGGTCGGCGGTTACGGCTCCGAGGTCTTTCCCAAGGGTGCGCTGCTGCTGAACGCGCGGGGCCGGGCGGCCGAGAAGTACGGCGTGGACTTCACCGAGAAGGCGACGGTCTACGTGGCCGACTCGACCCGCGACGTGGCCGCGGCCCGGATGGGCGGGGCCCGCAGCGTGGCGGTGGCCAGTGGCCGCTCGTCCGCCGCGGAACTGCGCGAGGAGGGCGCCGACGTGGTCGTGGACGACCTGGCCGACACCGCCCACGTGGTGCAGGCCATCGACTGGCTGACCAGTCCGGCCCCCGCGGGCTGACCGGCCGGTTCCGGCCCCGGTAGGTTGACTGTCCGTGGCTGAGGACCCCGGGCGGGTGCCGCTGGCCGTCATCGCCCGCGAGTGGGGCCGCATCGGGTGCATCGGGTTCGGCGGGCCCCCGGCGCACATCGCGCTGCTGCGCCGGCTGTGCGTCGACGACCGGGGCTGGCTGGCGGCCAGCGAGTTCGAGGACGGGGTGGCAGCGGTCAACCTGCTGCCCGGCCCGGCGTCCACCCAGCTCGCGATCTATTGCGCCTGGCGGCTGCGGGGACCGGCCGGGGCGCTGCTCGGCGGCCTGTGCTTCATCGTGCCCGGCCTGATCGTGATCCTGGCGCTGGCGTCGCTGTTCCTGGCCGCGCACCCGCCCGGCTGGGTGGCCGGCACCGCGCTGGGGGCCGGCGCGGCCGTCCCCGCGGTCGCGCTGGCGTCGGCCATCGGGCTGGCCCCGGCCAGCTGGCGGCGCGCCGGGGCTGGGCCACGCGCGGCGGCGCATCCGGCCGGCACCGAGCCGCAGCCGCGGCGCGCGCCGGCCACCGGCGAACGGCCTGCGGCGAACCCGGCCACCGGCGAACGGCCTGCGGCGAACCCGGCCCCGGCCGCGCAGCGAGCGGCGGCTCGCGCGGCTCACGTGCGCTGGTGCGGCTATCTGGTGGCCGGCGGAGCCGCGTCCGCCCTGCTCGGGCCGTGGCTGGTGCTGGTACTGGCGGCATCCGGGCTGATCGAGGTGGCGGCGCGGGCCCGCGGCTGGGCTCGCCGGCCTGGCCGCCCGGCGCACCCGGCCGGAGTGCTGCCGCTCGCCGCCGCGGGCACGGCGACCGCCGGGCTGGCCGCGGTGGCCTGGGTGGCGT
>DATDGI010000457.1:0-3311 GCA_036522155.1 Streptosporangiaceae bacterium | reverse complement strand
GCGGCCGCAATCGCCACCGCGGTCAGGTTTCCAGTGCCGCGCCCCCAGGTGCCGGTGACAGCCACGCCGGATCGTTCGGCAGAAGAGTGAGAGGCGAGCCAGGCACTCACCTCATCGGGACCGAGCAGGACGGCCACCACGTCGAAGGCTAGTTTTTCGTCCTCGCCGTGGGCGGCGGGCTGGTCGGTGGAACCGAAGGCGCTGATGAGGCCGTGCGGCAGCGTCTGGTAGAGGCGGTCGCGGAGCACGCGGAACTGGAGCGTGTCGAAGAGCTGGTGGATCTTCTCCCGGTCCCAGGCCACCGGCAGCAGGTCGCCCGGGACGGCGCCGACCGTCTCCGCGGGCAGTTCGGTGAGCAGGGCAGTGAGTTGGCGGTTGCGCAGCACGCCGGCCAGGTGCTCGCGCAGCGCATCGCCGGCCTTGCCCTTGACCTCGTCGATCCGGTCGACCAGGCTGGCCAGCGAGCCGAACTCCATGATCCACTTGCTCGCGGTCTTCTCCCCCACGCCGGGGATGCCGGGCAGGTTGTCGCTCGGGTCACCGCGGACCGCGGCGAAATCGGGGTACTGCGATGGGGTGAGCCCGTACTTCTCGACCACCGCCTCCGGGGTGAAGCGGGTCATCTCCGTGATGCCGCGGCGGGTCATCAGCACCGTGACCCGGTCGGACACCAACTGCAGGACGTCGCGGTCACCCGTGACGACCAGGACGTCCATGTCCTCGGCGGCGCCCTGCGTGGCCAGGGTGGCGATGAGGTCGTCGGCCTCGTAGCCCGGCGCGGACAGACGGCGGATGCCCAGCGCGTCGAGCACCTCGAAGATCAGGCTGAGCTGGCTGCGCATGTCCTCCGGCGTCTCGCGCCGGTTGGCCTTGTACTCGACCCACTGCTCATGCCTGAACGTCGGCTCGCTGCGGTCGAACGCCACCGCGAGGTGCGTCGGCCGTTCGTCGCGCAGCACGTTGATGAGCATCGCGGTGAAGCCGTAGACCGCGTTGGTCGGCTGGCCGGTGGTGGTGGAGAAGTTCTCGATCGGCAGCGCGAAGAACGCCCGGTATGCCAGCGACTGGCCGTCGAGCAGCAGCAACCGGTCCCGGGTTCCCGTATCTTGTGACGCCACGCACCGATCCTATGGCGCGCCAGTGACACTGGGTGGCGCAGAGGGGCGACAGGGGGTGTGCGACAGATTTGTAGGTGACCAAGATCGTTTAGCGGGTGGGGCTGTTCAGGCGGCTGGTGTCTGGTTGTGGGTTCTGGTCCAGATCCGGTCTTCGGGTCTGCTGGCCTGCTGGCAGCGCAGGGTGGTGATGGCGTCGGCGCCGGCGGCGGTCCAGTGCATGCCGGATAGTTTGAGGCGCTGGCCGATGACCGATTTGCAGCCGGCTTCGACGACGCCGGAGCCGACGAACAGGCCGCATTGGCGGAACCATCGGTAGCGCATGCGGGGGGCGTTGTTCTGGAAGTAGCCCAGGGCGGTGTCCAGCTCATCTTTCTGGATGCCCAGGAGGGGATAGACGCGGGCGGCTTGGCAGATGCCGTCGATGTCGCCGTGGTCGAGATCGTCCAGCCGGGCGGCGAGCCATTGGTCTTTGCGGTCGCCGAGCATGAATTCCAGCAGGCGGGCGAGGTGGCATAGGTGCTGGCGGGCGTGGAACAGGTCGACGATCTGGGTGGCCCCGGGGAACTTGCCGGCGGCGGTGTTCCAGATCCAGGCGGCGCCGTCGCCGATGATGGTGAGCTGGCGGACGTGATCGGCGCCGCGGCGGATGCCTTCGGCCCGGATCAGGTCCGCGAATATGGCGGCGGGTTCGAAGGTGGCGATGTAGCTGGCGGAGCCGGGGTCCCGGACCGGGTATCCGCTGGCGTCGAGCTTGTCCTGGGTGAAGAAGACCGCGAGCTTGACCTCGCGGGTGCGGGCCCGGCCGTCGTCTGCCTTGCCGTCCCGCCCGGCGGTCTCCTTCGCGGTCATGGGGACGCCGGTGCCGTCGATGACGGCATACAGCTTGTCCGGCAGCGGGGATGGCGGCAGCGGCACCACCGTCCGGCCGGCGATGAGCGCGGCGCGGTCCCGGACCGCGGTGGCTTGCGCGGCGCCGCTGGCCTCGGCGGCCCGCTCGACGCGCTTGGTGGTCAGCCGCACTCCGCCCAGGTCCGCCAGCAGCCCGGCGGCCCCCGCGAACGGTGCGGCGGCCGCGGCCCGGTCGGTCATCGCGGCCAGTCCCGGTGACAGGGACGCGCCGGCCACGTCCAGCTCGGCGTCGCGTGGCGCGAAGCCGTGCTGGCAGGCCGTGCAGTGATACCACGCACGCGTGAGCCGCACCGGCCCGAGCACGGTGTCGATGACCTTGTCCCGGTGGGAGATGAATTCCGCCTCATGCCCCTGCCCGCAGTCCGCCCAGGGACCGCGGTAGCCGGGATCGGCGGCCAGCAGCTGGTCCAGCAGGCCGCCGCCGAGCTTCAGCATCCCGGCGCGGATCACGGCCTCGGCAGCCTCCAGCCCCGCCCCTCCGCAGCCCAGCGACCGGGCCGCCGCCGCCGCCAGCCGGGCTATCTCGGCGGCCTTGTCCCGGGCGAGCGCCTCCAAGAGCCCCCTTTTTCGCCCTCCGGGGCGCAGGGCGCATCCAGGGCGACCACCGGCCTGGCCTCGCAGATCTTCTCGTTCACCTCGGCGATCTGCTCGCTCAAAGCGGTGAACTCCGCGTGCCGGGCCACCTCGCGGCGCACCTTGCCCACCTCCCCGGCGGCCAGCTGCCGACCCACAGTGCCACGCCCCCGCACTGCCCTGGTCCACAAGAACCTCGGCCCATGCCCGGGATGGTCCGGCTGCGCGCACGCGCAATTCGGCTTCCCGCACCGGCGGTAGTTCTCGCTGACCGACCCGCGGCGGAAGTCACCCACACCCGCGAGCTGCGCATACAGCCGGTCCCGCTCGGCCTCCAGCTCCGGAAGGGACGGCTCGGTCATAGGCACTCCTCGTCTGGTTGCTAATCCGCAACCAGACTCCCATCATAACCAGCCACAACCCAGCACCCCTACGAATGTGTCGCACACCCGCGCGCGCGGGTGCAGCATGTCGCGGACCACCCGGAAGCCCCGCCCATCCCGCCAGCCACCCTTTCAGTCAAACTTTCGTCGTAGCGCCCGGTCCGGGCCTCGCCGTACGGACCGCCCCGCAGTGGCCGCAAGCTCGCCATGGAGATTAGCGTGGACTCTGAGCCCAGCCCGCAGATGTCATGGAGGTCGCATGCGTATCAACCTCGGCGATGTGTCCCTGTGGTTCGATGTGTCCGGGCCGTCGGTCATCCCGCAGGGA
>DATDGI010000456.1:0-14117 GCA_036522155.1 Streptosporangiaceae bacterium | reverse complement strand
CCCGGCATGTGATGGATGACGACCACGCCACCGAAGGGGCCGGCCCCGAGCGGGCGGGCCAGGTAGGCCTCGATCTGGTCGCCGCCATGCCCGGCGATGCTGATGGTCTCCGCCATCATCGCGTCCTGCATGTTGATCCTTTCCGGCTCCGGTCGCCGCGCAAGTTAACCGTGCCCATAGTGCCAGCCGGGCGCGCCGCGGGACGGCCGGGCCGGCCTGCAGGCCGGCCAGAAAGGGCCGCGTGCCTATTTACCGTAAAAGCGGTAGAAGACAGCGTGCGGTTGCGGGATGATCAACGGGGCAATTGCCCAGGGAGGGAAACGGTCATGGGGTCAACGGCAATCTTGCTCGTGATCATTGTCGGGACCGTCGGGACCATCGCCGGCTGGCACGCCCGCACCGCCCGCGGCGCCAATGCCGACCTGAAGGTGCACAAGCAGAGAATCCCGAACTTCCGGGCGGCGCGGAACCGCAGTGGCCTGTGGTCGATCGCCCTGATCGTGCTCACCCTGCTGGTACTGCGGGCCCTGATCAGCCATTAGCCGCCGCCCGCGCCGCGATCAGGGCCCGGGCGTGATTCCCTGCGCGAACCGGAACAGCTGGCCCGGGTCATACAGGCCTTTCACGTGGGCCAGCCGCGGGTAATTGGCGCCGTAATACGCCTGCCGCCAGTTGGCCAGATCCGGGTCGGCGTAGTTCTGGTAGCACTGGCCGCTCGCATAGGGGCGCATGGACGCGTAGAACTTCCGCAGCCACCGATGCTGGCTGGCTACCTGGCCAGCGGTGGCGCCCGCGCCCCACTCCGTCGTGTACTGGGCCAGGAACAGCGCGTCACGGTGCACGAACGCGGTCGCGTCGGCCGGCACCCGGTTCAGCGCGCCGCCGAACGCGTCGAAGGCCACCCCGCCGGCCCCGCTGCTGGCGCCGGGCACCCCGGTCAGCGCCTCCACCCCGGCCAGCAGCGCCCGGATGCCGGCCCTGGGCAGCTTGACCGTGAAGAAGTCGGACTTGGCGTAGGAGGGCTGCCGGGTCAGCTGCCCGCCCGGTGCCTGCCACGGCAGGTGGCACTGGTCGACCGTGAGCCCGGAGCACCCCGCGTCGAGCAGCATCGCCTGCAGGTAGGGGGTGTCCTGGACGAACGGGCTCACCGGGCCGGACCCCACCGCCGCGTACAGCTGGTCCAGCAGCGCCGTCAGCCCGCTGACGCTGCCCAGGTAGGTGCCGCCGACCTGGATGCTGGGCGTGGAGCCGCCGGGGGCGGCGGACAGGTGCACGTTGGACCACAGCGCATCGGGGGCCTGCGGCGCCCACGACTGCCAGCCGGCGATCACCCGTTCCGCCTGCGACCAGGGCCAGGACAGGAAGAACAGGACCAGGCTGGACAGCGGGTGGGTGCGGAACGCGAACGACGTCGCCACCCCGAAGTTGCCGCCCCCGCCCCCGCGGCAGGCCCAGAACAGGTCGGAGTGGTGGGCTCCATCGATGTCAAGCACGCTGCCGTCAGCCGTCACGATCTGCATCGCTTCCAGGTTGTCGCAGCTGAGCCCGAAGGCGCGCCCCACGACGCCGACGCCGCCGCCCAGGGTGAGGCCGGCCACGCCGACCGTGGGGCAGGATCCGCCGGGCACCGCCAGCCCGTGCCCGGACAGCTTGCGATACAGGTCGATCAGGTGGCTGCCGGTGCCGACGGTGACGCTGTGCCCGCCCGGGAGCAGCCGGAACGAGTTCATCTCGGTGACGTCCACCACCAGGCCGGTCGAGCCCGACCAGCCACCGTAGCTGTGCCCGCCGGACCGGGCCGCGACCGGCAGCGCGAACCGGCGGACAAACGACAGGCAGAGCGCCACGTCGGCGGGCGTCCGGCAGTAGGCGACCCCGGCCGGCCGCAGGTAGTCAAAGCGCGGGTCGAACAGCAGGCGGGCGGTGTGGTAGCCGGACTGCCCGGGCCGCAGCAGCCTGCCGCTGGACAGGCCGCGCTGCAGCGCCTGCCAGTCGGCCGCCGCCGGGCTGGCCGGAGCCGTCGCGGTGGGGCTGGGCAGGCGGGCCGCCGCAGCACCGGCGGACCGGGTCGCGGCGGGCCCCGGCGGCGCCACCGTCCGCGTGCAGGCCGCCAGCGCGCCCGCGCCCGCTACCGCGCCTGCCGCCCGGAGAAAACCGCGCCGGGTCGGTTCCCCGGTACCGCCTGCTGCCGGCTCACCCGCCATGCCTCTCCCCCGCCTTCCTGGCCTGCCGTCCGGCTCACCCCGCTGGCCAGCCGGCAACTCCCAGGACGCTCTGGCACCGCTCCCGGTTGCCCGGATTGTCCCCAGCCGGTGGCCTGTCGTCACCCGGGTTATAACTTGAGTTGGTCAAGAATTGACCGGGTAAAGGGTTGACTCGCTCAAGTGAGCCTGTCTATGGTTGAGTAGCTCAACTATTGAGGGCCTCAGGTATGAGGCCACGGCTTCCTGGCCGGGACACGGAGGCAGGGATGACAGCGGCAGACGGCGGCAGCGACCAGATCGACCAGGAGATCCTCGACTCCATGGCCGAGCTGATCGGCTCGCTGCTCGGACGGGCGGAAGGCATCGCCCGGCGGCTGGGCGTGCCGGGCGTCTTCCTCAAGGCGCTGCACCGGCTCGACTGCCCGATGGCCATGAAGGACCTCGGCCAGCGCATGCACTGCGACCCGTCCTTCGTCACCAGCGTGGCCGACATGCTGGAGCAGCGCGGGCTCGCCACCCGGGAAAGCGACCCGGCGGACCGGCGGGTCAAGCGGATCGCGCTCACCGCGGCCGGCCTGGAGCTGAAGCAGCGGGTGGAAAACGAAGTCCTGGCCAGCATGCCCTGGCGGCAGGCCCTGGACGCCAGCGAGCGGGCCCAGCTGCTCGGGTTCATCCGCAAGATGCTCGCGGCACAGGCCGCTGGGCCCGGGCCCGAGCCCGGCCCCAGCAACTGGGAGGAGGTGAGCGAGGTCCTGGTCAGCACGCCGGTCTCCGGCGTGGACGGCTAACGGGGCCAGAGCCTACGGCGGCAACCGCTACCGGCTGTCACATAAGCCGCTAGCCGAGGTGTCTGTCTACTAGCAAATCCTTTTTCCGAGCCCGGCACACCGTGCCGTGGCTGGGGTTTAGTACGGCCTTCGACAAGGAGAAGTCATGTCATCCGCACAGCCGCTGACCGGGCGGCCTGGCTCTGGCGCCACCGGCGCCGGGCCCCGTCACCGCAACCTCGGCCTCGCGCTGGTGGTCATCGCGACCGCGCAACTGATGGTCGTGCTGGACGCGACCATCGTGAACGTCGCCCTCCCCCACATCCAGCGAGCGCTCGGCTTCAGCGGATCCGGCCTCGAATGGGTCGTCAACGCCTACGCGCTCACCTTCGGCGGCCTGCTGCTGCTGGGTGGCCGGGCCGGCGACATCCTCGGCAGGCGCCGGGTGCTGATCGCCGGGATCATCGTGTTCTCGCTGGCCTCGCTGCTGGGCGGCTTTGCCACCAGCCAGGCCTGGCTGATGGCCGCGCGCGCCCTGCAGGGAGTCGGTGGGGCCATCGTCGCGCCGGCCGCACTGTCACTGATCGCGACGACCTTCCCGGAAGGCCCGCCGCGGAACCGGGCCATGGGCGTCTACGCCGCGATGAGCATTGGCGGCGCGGCCGTTGGCCTGATCGCGGGCGGCCTGCTCACCACCTACGCCTCGTGGCGATGGGTGTTCTTCGTCAACGTGCCGATCGGGATCGCCGTCGCGCTGCTGGCCCCGCGTGCCTTCGCGGAGTCTGAGCGGCACCCTGGCCGGTTCGACCTGCCCGGCGCGATCACCGGCACGCTCGGGCTCGTCGCCCTGGTGTTCGGCCTGTCCAACGCGGCCACCAGCCCCAATGGTGTCGCCCATTGGCACGACACCAAGGTGGTGGGCTCACTTGCCGCCGCCGTGGTGCTGCTGGCCTCGTTCGTGATCATCGAATCCCGCAGCCGGCACGCCCTGATGCCGCTGCGGATCTTCCGCAACCGCGACCGGTCCGGCGCCCTCCTGCTCATGCTGTGCGTGGGGACCGCCATGTTCGGGATGTTCTTCTTCCTGAGCCTGTTCGTGCAGACGGTCTGGGGCTACAGCGCGCTGAAGGCCGGGGTGGCCTACCTGCCGATGGTGGGCGTGATCATGCTGATGGCGGGGGTCAGCGCCCAGCTGGTGCCCCGGATCGGTGCCCGGCCGCTGCTGCTGGCCGGCTCGGCGATCACCGCCGGCGGCATGTTCTGGCTGTCGCGGATCACCGAGCACAGCACCTACGCGAACGGCCTGCTCGGCCCGATGATGGTCACCGCGGCCGGCCTGGGCATGCTGTTCATGCCGATTACCCTGGTGGCCCTGTCCCGGGTCGAGGATCGCGACGCTGGCCTTGCCTCCAGCCTGCTCAACACCGGCCAGCAGGTGGGCGGGTCGATCGGGCTGGCCCTGCTCGGCACGGTGGCCTGGACAGTGGTGTCCAACAGCATCCGGTCCCAGGTCACGGCAGCGGCCGTGGCCGCCGCCCGGGCCGGGCACCCGGTACACGCCGCCGCCGGCCACCTGCCAGCCACGATCTACGACCATGCGCTGGCGGTCGGCTTCTCGCGTGGGTTCCTGGTGTCGGCCGGCATCGCGCTGCTTGGGCTGGTCATCACGGTGCTGATGATCCGGGTGCGCAGAGCGGACCTGGCCGGCGCGCAGCAGGCGATGACCGCCGCCCCAACCGCCCCAGCGATGGAGCCAGCGGAGGCGCGGTCCTGACCCAGCGCGTGAGGGCCGCCGGCGGGACAGCTCCTGCCCGGCGGCCCTCGCCATTCCGGCCAGCATGGGTGCCCTAGGGTCGGCTCACGAGATGTCCCGGCACCCGGCCGAGAGGGGTCCCATGCTGGACGGCCTGACGCTCATCGACGCCCACCTGCACCCCGCCCGGCTGCCGACGCTCAAGCCCGCCTGGGTGGACTGGGCGGTGCGGTTCGGCCAGCCGGGCTGGCCGGAGGTGTACGACGGCGAGGGAACGATCATCCCCGCGGCCTTCGACGCCCTGCTGGCCGCCGAAGGCGCCGACCGGGCCATCCTGCTGTGCGAGTACAGCCCGAAGGTGACCGGCATCCAGCCGGCCGAGGAACTGCTGCCGATCATCAAGCACAACCCGGCCCGGTTCGCCTTCCTGGCCAACGTCAACCCGCACCTGCACTACCCGGTGGCGGACGAGGCCGCGCGGCAGGTGGCCATGGGCGCGGTCGGGCTCAAGGTCCACCCGGTGCACGCCGGGGTGAGTGCCGCGGACCCGGTGCTCTACCCCGCCTACCAGTTCTGCGCCGCCGAGGGCCTGCCGGTGGTGGTGCACTGCGGCACCAGCTCGTTCCCCGGGGCCGACAACTCGCTGGCGGCACCCGATCTGCTGCTGCCGGTGCTGCGCGACTTCCCCGGGCTGACCATCGTGCTGGCGCACGGCGGCCGTGGCTGGTGGTATGACGCCGCGGCGGCGCTGGCCCTGCTGCACGAGAACGTCTGGATCGAGCTGTCCGGGCTGCCGCCGCAGCGGCTGCCGGACTACTACGCCCGCTTCGACCTGCGCCGGCTGGCGCGCAAGTTCATCTTCGGCACCGACTGGCCCGGAGTCCCGGGCATCGCCCGCAACGCCCGCGCGGTGGCGGCTCTGGATCTGGGCGACGAGGTGCTGGCCGGGGTACTGGCCGGTCACGCGCTCAAGGTGTACTCCCGGCTGGGCCCGCCGGGGCAACATGCTACAGATGCTTGACGTGACGCCACGCAAATGTTGAGAATGAAGGCACAGCCCCTCTGATGCGGTGAAGGCGGCCTGCCATGCCCGGCGTACCTGTGGTGTCGTTCGGCACCGACCCCAGCCGCTACCGTCACCTGCGGCTGGAGACCGACGGGGAGATCGCCAGGATCGTGCTGGCGGTGGACGAGTCCGCCGGCCTGGTGCCCGGCTACCAGCTCAAGCTCAACTCCTATGACCTCGGCGTGGACATCGAGCTGGCCGACGCGGTGCAGCGGCTGCGGTTCGAGCATCCGCAGGTGCGGGCCGTGATCATCACCGGCGGGCTGGACAAGGTGTTCTGCGCGGGCGCCAACATCGGCATGCTGGCCCAGTCCGAGCACTGGTGGAAGGTGAACTTCTGCAAGTTCACCAACGAGACCCGCAACGCGATCGAGGACGCCACCGAGCACTCCGGCCAGATCTACCTGGCCGCGGTCAACGGCACCGCGGCGGGCGGCGGGTACGAGCTGGCGCTCGCGTGCGAGGAGATCATCCTGGTCGACGACGGCTCCACCGCCGTGTCGATGCCCGAGGTCCCGCTGCTCGCGGTGCTGCCGGGCACCGGCGGGCTGACGCGGGTGGTGGACAAGCGCGGTGTCCGCCGCGATCTCGCCGACGTGTTCGCCACCCGGGCCGAGGGGGTGCGCGGCCAGACCGCCCGCGCCTGGCACCTGGTCGACGAGGTGGCGCCGCCCAGCCGGTTCGCCGACACGGTACGCGAGCGGGCGGGAGCGGCCGCCGCCCGTTCCCGGCGCCTGCCCGGCGGGCCGCCGGTCACCCTGCCGGCGCTGGATCCGCAGGTCAGCGAGACCGCGATCGGCTACGAACACGTCAGCGCCGCCATCGACCGCGCAGCCGGGCTGGTCACGATCACGATCCGCGGCCCGGCGCAGGAGGCACCGGGCGACGCGGCCGGCCTGCACGCCCAGGGCGCGTCCTGCTGGCCGCTGGCGATGGGCCGGGAACTGGACGACCTCATCCTGCGGCTGCGCACCAACGAGCCCGAACTGGGCACCTGGGTGTTCACGACCAGCGGCGACACCGGCCGGGTGCTCAGCTACGAACGGCTGATCGACGGCACCATCGGCGAGGACTGGCTGGCCGGTGAGATCCGGCACCTGGTGAAGCGCACGCTCAAACGGCTCGACGTGACCAGCCGCAGCCTGATCGCGCTGATCGGGCCGGGCAGCTGTTTCGCCGGGCCCCTGCTGGAAGTGGCGCTGGCCTGCGACCGCCAGTACATGCTCGACGGGCTGCCCGAGGACGGCACGCCGGCCACCGAGCCAGCCCGGATCGTGCTCAGCCCGGCCAACTTCGGGGCGTACCCGACGGCGAGCGGCCTGTCCCGGCTGGCCTCGCGCTTCCACGGCGACCCCGCCCGGCTGGCCAAGCTGGAGCAGGAGACCGGCCGGCCGATCGAGGCCGCCGAGGCGCTGGAGCTGGGGCTGGTCACGTTCGCCCCGGACGACCTGGACTGGGACGACGAGGTGCGGATCGCGCTGGAGGAACGCGCCTCGCTCAGCCCGGACGCGCTCACGGGGATGGAGGCCAACCTGCGGTTCCCCGGCCCGGAGACGCTGGAAACGAAGATCTTCGCCCGGCTCACCGCCTGGCAGAACTGGATCTTCACCAGGCCGAACGCGGCCGGCCCGGACGGGGCGCTGCGCCGTTACGGCACCGGCCAGCCCGCCGTGTTCGACCGGAAGCGAGCCTGACATGTCGATCGACTATTCCGAGCGGATCCCGAACAATGTGGACCTGGCCGGCGACCGCCGGCTGCAGCGGGCGCTGGAATCATGGCAGCCCGCTTTCCTGCACTGGTGGGGCGAGATGGGCCCGGTGCTGCCGAACCGGGATGTCTACCTGCGCACCGCCGTCGCGGTCGGGCGGGAAGGCTGGGCCAACTTCGGCCGGGTCGCGCTGCCGGACTACCGGTGGGGCATCTTCCTGGCCGAGCGCAACCCGGACCGGCGGATCGCCTTCGGCCAGCACAAGGGCGAGCCCGCCTGGCAGCAGGTGCCCGGCGAGCACCGGGCCAGCCTGCAGCGGCTGATCGTGGTCCAGGGCGACACCGAGCCCGCCTCGGTCGAGCAGCAGCGGCGGCTCGGCCTGACCGCACCGAGCCTGTACGACCTGCGCAACCTGTTCCAGGTCAACGTGGAGGAAGGCCGCCACCTGTGGGCGATGGTCTACCTGCTGCACGCCTACTTCGGCCGGGCCGGCCGGGACGAGGCCGAGGCGCTGCTGCTGCGCAACTCGGGCAGCGCCGACTCCCCCCGCATCCTTGGCGCGTTCAACGAGGAGACCCCCGACTGGCTGTCGTTCTTCATGTTCACCTACTTCACCGACCGGGACGGGAAGTACCAGCTCGGCACGCTCAAGGAGAGCGCGTTCGACCCGCTGTCGCGCACCTGCGAGTTCATGCTCAAGGAAGAGGCGCACCACATGTTCGTGGGCACCACCGGCGTGGACCGGGTGGTCGAACGGACCGCGATGCTGATGGCCGAGCACGCCACCGACGAGGTGGCCCCGCTCGGCGCGATCCCGCTCGCGGTCATCCAGAAGTACCTGAACTTCCACTACAGCGTCAGCCTGGATCTGTTCGGCGGTGAGACCTCAAGCAACGTGGCGAACTACTTCTCCAGCGGGCTCAAGGGGCGCTGGCAGGAGGAACGCCGGGCCGACGACCACCTGCTGGCCAGCGAGGTGAGCGCGGTCGAGCAGGTGGCAGACGGCCGGATCGTGACCGTGGAACGGCCAGCGCTGACCACGCTCAACCATGACCTGCGCAACCAGTACATCGCCGACTGCGAGACCGGCATCACCCGCTGGAACCGCATCCTGGCCAGCCACGGGGTGACCGGGACGAAGCTCCGGCTGCCGCACGTCGGGTTCAACCGCAAGGTCGGCATGTTCGCCGGCCACCACATCACCCCGGACGGCCGGCTCGTGGACGCCGCCACCTGGGAACGGGGCCGGCCGGGCTGGCTGCCCACCCCGGCCGACAAGGCGCACGTGGAGTCGCTCATGCGGCCGGTCTACGATCCCGGCAAGATCGCCGCCTGGCTGGCCCCGCCCCGCAACGGCATCAACGGCCAGCCCTTCGACTACGAATACGTCCGCTTCTGACACCAGCAGCAGCTGCCGACGTCGCAATCCTGGACCCAGCCGCTGCTTAACCCGCCAGCTCGGCCCAGCGGGCGCGGGCGGCGGGCTGCCAGGCCGTGTGGAGCTCGGCAAAGACGGCGGCGGCGCGGGTGCCGATCCAGTCCGGCGGCAGCAGTTCCGGCGGCAGGCCCGGGTCGGCCAGCGGGAACCGGCGCCAGGCGTCGACCAGCCGGATCTGTGCGAACAGGGTCTCGTCCCCCGGCGCGGGCCGCAGCCCGGCGAAACGGGCCAGGAACTCGGTGTAGCTGTCGGCCAGCTCGCCCAGGTGCCAGGCCTGCTCGACCATGGACCGCTGGCCGCCGATCCCGGCGAACGGGCCGGTGAAGGAGAACGTCTCGGCGGCCAGCCCGAGCTGCCCGACGACCTGCTTGGCCTCGGCCTCGCGGGCCGGGTGCGGGCTGATCCAGACGCCGGGCAGCGGGCTGCCGAAGCCAGCCCAGGTCAGCCTGGTCCGCAGCCGGTGCCGAAGCTGCCGCCGGCTCTCCGGCACGCTCACCATCAGCACCAGCCAGCGCCCGTCCCACGGCGGCATCTCGCGGCCGAACGAGTAGATCCGGGCCGCGCCCTCGGCCAGCAGCTCATGGCCGGGCTGGGTCAGGGCCCACCGGACCCGGCGGCCGGTCCGGCCCGCCGTGATCCAGCCGTCGGCGGCCAGCCGGGCCAGCGCCTGCCGGGCCGACTTCTCGGCCAGCCCGAGCCCGGCCGCCACGTGCAGCAGGGTCGAGGTCCACGGCGGTTCCGCGGACGGCAGCACGAACTCCCCCAGTACGGTCAGCAGTACCGAACGCGCGCTGCCCGGCCCGCCACCCGGGCGGCGGGCCGCCCGGGCCGGGCCGGCCGGCTGGCTTTCTGGCGCGGCGGGCATGACCGGATTCTACAAGTAATTGACGGCACGCCAGGAGTGTGTAGAGGATATGTCCATCGCGTCCCCGCGGGCAGATGGGATCAGCCATGCCTGTCGAGTCATTCAACGCCAGCGTCTATCTGCTTGACCGGCAGGTCGAGGCGGGCCGGGGCGACCACACCGCCATCACCGGGCCGGGCGGCTCGGCCACCTACGCTGAGCTGGCCGAACAGGTGGCCGTGTTCGCGGCCGGCCTGGCCTCGCTCGGGGTCAGGCCCGAGGAGCGGGTGCTGATCGTCGCCGCCGACGGCCCCGAACACGTCGTCACCTTCCTGGCGCTGCTGCGGATCGGCGCCATCGCGGTCCCGGTGTCCACCATGTACAACGGGACCGAACTGGGCGAACTGCTCCGCGATACGCGGGCCCGGGTGGTGGTCGCGTCGGCGGGCTTCGCCGCGCCCGCCATGGAGGCCATGCGCGTGGCGCCGGAGGCGCAGACCCTGGTCCTGATCGGCGAGCCCGGGCCCGGCGGCCGGGACGGCCTGGCCGTGGGCGAGGTCGTGTCCTGGGCGGATGTGCTGGCCGAAGGCCGGCGGCTGGGACCGGCCGCCCCCTACGGCACCTGGTTCGACTCCCCCGGCTTCTGGCTCTACACCTCCGGCACGACCGGCACCCCGAAGGGGGCCATGCACCGGCACGGCAGCATCGCCCGGGTCTGCGAGACCTACGCCCACCAGGTGCTTGGCATCACCGCCGGGGACCGGTGCTACTCGGTGGCCAAGCTGTTCTTCGCCTACGGGATCGGGAACTCGCTGTTCTTCCCGTTCTCGGTCGGCGCCACCGCCGTCCTCGACCCGGCCCGGGCCACCCCGGCGGGCGCGGCCGAACGGCTGGCCGCCGACCGGCCGACGCTGTTCTTCGCCGGGCCCGCGTTCTTCGCCGCCCTGCTGGCGGCGGACGTGCCGGCCAGCGCCTTCACCTCGGTACGGCTGGCCACCTCGGCCGGTGAGGCGCTGCCCGCCGAGATTTACCGGCGGTTCACCGGACGGTATGGGGTGGACATCATCGACGGCCTGGGCTCCACCGAGGCGCTGCACATCTTCATCTCCAACCGGCCGGGCGCTGTCCACCCGGGCACGTCCGGCACGCTGGTGCCGGGCTACGAGGCCAGGCTCGCCGACGAGCAGGACGAACCGGTGCCGGACGGCCAGCCCGGCCGGCTGCTGGTCCGCGGCGACTCCATCGCCACCGGGTACTGGTGCCGGACCGCCACCACGCGGCAGGTGTTCGTGGGCGAATGGCTGCGCACCGGCGACACCTATATCCGGTCGGCCGACGGCGTCTACACCTGCCTGGGCCGGACCAGCGACCTGATCAAGGCGGGCGGTATCTGGGTGTCCCCCACCGAGGTCGAGTCGCGGCTGGTGCAGCACGAGGCGGTGGCCGAGTGCGCGGTGGTCGGCCATAAGGACGCGGACGGCCTGGAGGAGGTCGTCGCCTGCGTGGTGCCCATGCCCGGTACCTCGATCGACGCCGGCGAGCTGATCGCGTTCTGCCGGGCCGGGCTGGCGGCGTTCAAGCGGCCCCGCCAGGTGCTGGTGCTTGACGGGCTGCCCAAGACCGCGACCGGCAAGATCCAGCGGGTGGTCGTCCGCGAGATCGCCGCTGACATGCTGCGCAAATGAGCCAGCCCGCCCCGGACGTGCTGGTGGTGGGGGCCGGGGTGGCCGGCCTGACCACCGCTATCTGCCTGGCCGAGAGCGGGCTGCACGTGCGCGTCCGCACCGACCGGCGGCCCGCGGACACCACCTCAGCGGTGGCGGGCGCGGTCTGGGGCCCGCACCTGGTGGAAGACAGCGAGCGCACGGCCAGCTGGCGGCGGGACACCCTGGCCGTGCTCCGCGAGCTGGCCACCGACCCGGCCACGGGGGTGCGGATCGCCAGCGGCATCGAAGCCACCCGCGGCCCCGAGCCGGAACCCGAGGGTCCGGAGGACTGGCTGGCCGAGCTCGGCGGCGCGGAGCGGTGCGGGCCGGGCGCCCTGCCGCCCGGCTTCAGCAGCGGCTGGCACTACCGCGCGCCGCTCACCCACATGCCGACCTACCTGGGGTACCTGCGGGCCCGGCTGGAACGGGCGGGCGGCACGCTGGAAACCGGCATGGTCACCTCGCTGCCGGGCGCCGCCGCCGGGGCCGCCACCGGCGTGGTCGTGAACTGCACCGGCGTGCACGCCCGCGACCTGGCGGGCGACGGCGACCTCACTCCGTGGCGCGGCCAGACCGTCATCGCCGCCAACCCCGGCCTGGCCAGCTTCTTCATCGGGCTGCCCGACAGCTCACACGAGCTGGTCTACCTGTTCCCGCACGGTGACACCGTCGTCCTCGGCGGCACCCAGGAGGCCGGGGACTGGAACACCGAGCCGGTCCCGGCCCTGGCCGGCCGGATCCTGCGCGACTGCGCGCTGGTGGAGCCCCGGCTGCGCGATCCGGTCGTGCTCGGCCACCGGGTGGGGCTGCGCCCGGTCCGGCCGGCGGTCCGGCTGGAGGCGGAGCGGGACGGCGCCGGCGGGCCGCTGATCGTGCACAACTACGGTCATGGCGGCGCCGGGGTGACGCTGTCCTGGGGCTGTGCCCGGGCCGCCGCCGCGCTGGTTACCGGCTGAGCCCCGCCAGTAGGGTGGGCCGCATGCGGATCGGTTTCGGCGCCCCCGTCTCGGGCGCGTGGGCCACCCCCGGCAATCTCGCCCGTTTCGCCGCCAGCGCCGAAGCCGCCGGCTACGCGTCGCTGTGGACGTTCCAGCGGCTGATCGTGCCGGAAGGCGTCGCGATGGAGCCGGTGTACCACAGCGTGCTCGACCCGGTGGTGGCGGCCACCTACGCGGCCGCGGCCACCTCCCGGATCCGGCTCGGCATCGCCGTGGTGAACATGCCCTACCTCGCTCCCGCCTACCTGGCCAAGCAGGCCGCGTCGGTGGACGTGCTGTCGTCCGGGCGGCTGGAGCTTGGCCTCGGCCTGGGCTGGATGCCGGGCGAGTTCGCCGCGGCGGGCGCCACCATGGCCGGGCGCGGCGCCCGCGCCGCCGAGTACATCGAGGTGATGCGCCACCTGTGGGCGGGCGGGCCGGACGGGTTCGAGGGCCGGTACTACAGCGTCCCGGCCGGCCGGATGGCACCGCCGCCGGTGCAGCGGCCGGGACCGCCGATCCTGCTCGGCGGGACGGTCCCCCGCGCGCTGGAACGCGTCGGGCGGCTGGCCGACGGCTGGGTGACCTCCAGCCGGACCGACCTGTCCCGGATCGCCGAGGGCATCGCCATCGTCCGCGGGGCCGCCAGCCAGGCCGGCCGCGACCCGGCCGCGATCCGGGTCGTCTGCCGCGGGGTGGTGCGCTGGGGCGCGCCGGTGACCGTGCCGGAAGGCGGTGGGCGGATGCCGCTGTCGGGCAGCTTCGACGACATCCGCGCCGACACCGCCTGGCTGGCCGGGCAGGGGGTCACCGAGATCTTCTACGACCTCAACTGGGATCCGCTGGTGGGCGCGCCGGACGCCGACCCCCTGGGCGCCACCGCGCGGGCCGCCGAGATCCTGGACGGCCTGGCCCCCCGGTCCTGACCGGCGCGGTCAGCCGCGCAGCGGCGGTGGCGGGGCCGGGGCCGGAGCCTCCGCCGGTGCCTGCCGGTGGGCGATGGCCGCGGCCTCGGTCCGGCTGGACGCGCCGAGCTTGGCCAGGATGTTCGACACGTGCACGCTGGCCGTCTTCGGCGCGATGAACAGCTTGCCGGCGATCTCCCGGTTGCTCATCCCCTCGCTGAGCAGTTCCAGCACGTCCCGCTCGCGCGGGGTCAGCCCGGCCAGCACGCCGGGCGGGTAGCTGGCCGGGCGCGGCCCCAGCCGGGCCCGCCGGGCCACATCGGCCAGCGCGGTCAGCAGCGGCACCGCGCCGAGCCGCTCCGCGGTGTCCATGGCCAGCTTCCATTCGTGCTCGGCCCGCTCCCGCTGCCCCTTCTCGGCCAGCGCCTCGGCCAGCCGCCAGCGCGCGCGGGCGCTCTCGTACACGAAACGCGGGCCGAACTCATCCACCACCGCCTGCCAGGCCACCGGGTCGTTCCGGCCCCGGACCCGGCCCCATTCGGCCTCGGCCCGAGCCAGCCAGCCGCGGCCGTCGATGCCGAGCACGAACTTGGGCTGCCGTGGGTACGCGGCACCTTCCCTGGCCGCCGCGATCAGCGTCTTCGCCGCCTTCACCTCGGCCCTGACCGCCTGCTCGTCGCCCGTGGCCCGGGCCCGGGCCACCCGGGCGGCGTGCGCGGCCAGCCCGATGGCCGCGACCCGGATCACC
>DATDGI010000455.1:0-17892 GCA_036522155.1 Streptosporangiaceae bacterium | reverse complement strand
GACGATCCGCCGGTAGCCCTCCTGCCAGTCCGGCAGATCCGTCCCCGCCTGCTCCCAGTCCACGAAGGTCGCCTCATCGCACCAGTCAGCGATCCGGTCCATGGTGCCCAGATGCGGCTCGGTCCCCACGAACGCATCCATGGAATCGCGCCCTTGCCAGGCGGTGCGGGTCCAGTAGGTGTTGTTCGCCTCGGCCAGCACATCCGCGCCGATGTTGCCCTCCGAGCTTGTCGCCTGTTCCACCACGGCCACGGCGCTGGCAAAGAACTCATCGAAGAGCGCTGGATCCATGAGCCGAAGCCTGGTGACCACGATGACCGGCATCGATACCTCCCTGGCCCGGCACGCACGGACCTCGGCGCCGCTGATCTGACAGCGTCAGTATGCCCGGGATGCCACCTCCTGCGGTACCCGGGCTTGGGTACTAGGCCGCGGAAGCCCGCAACGACGGACTGGGCCGCCCTGGCAGACTCCTCACATGACGCCGATGGATCAGAAATCCGATCTCCGCCGTTACCTGCAGGACGCCCGTGAGGCGCTGCTGTGGAAGCTGGATGGCCTGTCCGAGTACGACGTCCGGAGGCCGATGGTGCCTACCGGTACCAACCTGCTCGGGCTGGTCAAGCACCTGGCCGGCGTCGAGCTTGGCTACTTCGGCGACACCTTCGGCCGGTCGTCCCCGGATCAGCTGCCCTGGGATGAGTCCGATCCGAACGCGGACATGTTTGCCACCCCGGATGAGTCGCGCGCGGGCATCGTCGGCCGGTACCGCCGGGCCTGGGCCCACTCGGACGCCACCATCGACGCACTGCCGCTCGATGCCATCGGCCATGTGCCGTGGTGGCCGGCTGACCGCAACGAGGTGACGCTGCACCACATCCTGGTCCGCGTCGCCACCGAGACCAGCCGGCACGCCGGGCATGCCGATCTCATCCGGGAACTCATCGACGGGGCCGCGGGTCTGTCCGCCCGCAGTTCCAACCTGCCACCCGGCGATCAGGCGTGGTGGCAGGTCTACCGTGACCGGGTTGAGCGCGCCGCACGGGAGGCCGCAAACGGCACCCTCCCCGATGGACGGAACCGGTAAGCCGCAGCCTAGGCGGACCGTCAGTACCGGTGCGGGGCGGCCTCCAGCACGGGCTCGTCGAACAGCGGGCAGTCGTCGAGGGCGGGGCATTCGCAGCGGGTCGCGGCCTCCAGCCAGCGGCGGACCATCTCGGTGCGCTCGATCAGGGCCACGACCTCGGGGAGCTTGCGCTCGGCCACGTCGCGCAGCCGCTCGATCGCGGCCGGGTCATCCGGTGACGCGCCCAGCAGCGTCCTGATCTCATCGAGCGTCAGGCCCGCTCGCTGGGCTATGCCGATCACGGCCAGCGTGCGCACCGCGTCCGCGTCGTACCGGCGCTGCCCGCTCACGCGCACCGGCTCGGGCAGCAGGCCGATCTGCTCGTAGTAGCGGATCAAGGACGGGCGCTTGCCGGCCAGCCCGGCCAGCTCGCCGATGGCCAGCAGCCGCGGGCCGCCAGGCTCGGAATTTGACATCGAGTCGACTTTAACCCCGACCCTGGCACCGTCCAGCGGCACATGCGGGCGGCTGCCCGCCGTCGATGCGGAGGCGGATCATGACTGACGAACACACCATTACCGGGCCGAACGGCGGTGCCGTGCCCGTCGCCTGCACCCTGACGCGGGCCGGCCTGGCCGGTCAAGTCGCCCGCTGGCAGCGGCTCGCCGCCCGGGCCATGACCGGGCGGGCCGAAACCGGGGACGGCGTGCGCCTGTCCTTCCGGCCCGGGCCCGGCGTCGAGGAGGAACTGCGCACCCTGGTGGCCACGGAGAAGCAGTGCTGCCCATGGGCCGACTGGACGGTCGAGACGGATGCCCGGCACGTGGTGCTGGGCATCCGCTCCACCGGGGTAGGCATTGCCGCCCTCCGCAGCATGTTCACCGAGCTGCCGACGGCTCACGGCCCGGCGTGATCCCAGGAAGCAGGTAGCGCAGATCCTCGAACGTCTCCCCGGTGGCCGGGACGAACTGGGGCACGGTGCCGGCCACGACGAAACCGGCGTTCACGGCCACGTGCCGGCTCGCCCTCGCGTCCTGGCCGATCCGCACCTCGACACTGCGCACGCCGGGCTGGCTGGCCACCGACCGCGCGGCGAGCCGGGCGGCGCGGCTGGCCATTCCCTGCCCGCGCCAGCGCGGGGCCATGCCGTAGATCATCTCGATGGCTCCCTCCTCGCGCTCGCCCACGCCGACGATGCCGACGAACCGGGGCTCGGGCGGGACGGCTACCACGAACGCCGGGCCGTTGCGGCTGGGCCGGCCAGCCCACGCTTCGAGCCAGTCCGCGACCAGCTGCCCGGCGGTGACGAGCGGGATCTCTGGCAGCCAGCCGCCGTCGAGCTGCCCCTCCCCGGCATAACCGGCGACCGCATCGATGTCGCCCGCGTCCACCGAAGGCAGGCGCAGGGTCACCACGCCATCGGTCAGCGGCTGGGCCGGTGCGGCAAGATGCATGTGACATCTCCTATCACAGCGGGGAGAACTGGTTGGCCGGACATGTTCTCCGCTTCGGTGTCTACCTGCTGGCGTTCGGGCCATTCGGTGACCCGGAGGTACTCGCCGGCCTGGCGGTGCGGGCCGAGGCCAGTGGCTGGGACGGGGTGTTCCTTTGGGACCACCTGGTCCGGGAGGACATGCCCGTGGCCGACGCCTGGACCGCCCTGGCCGCTATCGCCCACGCCACCCGCACGCTGCGACTGGGGCCGATGGTGACGCCGCTGGCCCGGCGACGTCCCTGGGTGGTCGCCCGGCAGGCGGGCACGATCAGCCGGCTCTCCCGTGGGCGGCTCATCCTCGGCACCGGCCTCGGGTCAGATGAGTCCGGCGACTTCAGCCGGTTTGGCGAGCCTGCCGACCTGCGGGCCCGCTCGGCCATGTACGACGAAGGCCTCGCGGTGATGAGGGCCGTCTGGTCCGGCCAGGCATTCCGCCACGACGGCCAGCATTACCAGGTAGCCCTGGCCGAGGGCACCGCAGAGCCGCACCACATCCCGGTATGGGTGGGCAGTTCCACTGGTCACCCGCGGGTGATCCGCCGGGCCGTCAGCTGCGATGGCATCTTCCCCGACACCCACGGGAATGCCCCGGCCCCGGACGACATCAGCAGCCTGCGCGCCGTCCTGCAGCGTGCCGGGCTGCCCGAGGGCCAGGCCTTCGACATCGTGGCCGCGGGCAACGCCAGCCCGGCCTGGCGGGAAACGTTCCAGGTTGACCTGGCCGGACTCGCCCGGGCGGGTATGACCTGGTGGCTGGAGTCACTGATCCACTTCGATCCGCTTGAGCTGTCGCTGGAGATCGTTGACGCCGGCCCGCCCTGCCTGTGATCCGGGCCGCGCCGTGGGCCCCGCCGCCAGCTTCAGAAGTCGCTGGGCCTCCCCTGGACCCCAACCAGCTCGACGAGCCTGGATGCCCCCGCAAAGTCACCCGGGTTGGCGGTATAGAGAGGCAGCGCGTTGCTCGCCGCGGTCGCCGCGATCATCAGGCCAGCGGCGCGCTTGCGCGGCCGCTGGCCCGCCGCGCGGACCGCCGCACAGATCAGGCCGTAAAAGCGCGCCGCATGGTGGTCGTACGGGAGGGGCTCGAACGTCGCTTCCACATGCTGCAGGACCGCCATCCGCTCGGCGCGCTTGAGCGGGTCGTCAGTGGCGTGCGGCCCATGGGACAGTTCGCCCAGCGTGACGGCCGTAATCAGGAACGTCCCGGGAAGCTCTGCCGGGTCGTACAGCTTCAGAGCCGCGATGATGCTGGTGTCGAGGACACCAACCTCATGACCAGTCACCGGCCGGTCCCCTCATCAGGATCGGGAAGTTCCTGCGCCACTACCTCGTCCAGATCGGCGCGCAGCTCATCAACGTCGATCACAGGAGCGGTGGCGAACACGGCCAGGACTTCTTCGGCCGGAACCGCCTGGCGGCGCCTGATCGGGATCATGCGCGCCAGCGGCTCGCCGTTCAGGGTCAGGGTGTATGCCCGTCCCTGGCGCAGGCCACGGGTGACCGATCCGGAGTCGGCGACGAATTGACGGACGCTGACGTCGGTCGGCCGGCCATGCGATGCTGCCATGACGCCAATGTAACCTGCCGTACCACGCCGTACCACGTTGGTCAGCCTGGCCTGGGCCGCACACCAGCCGTCCTTGAGCCGCTGGCGGGCGTACTGTCGGAACTGTGCTGAGCCGCTCGACAGCGGCCGGCACGCGGGGCGATGAGTTTCCGCCCCGGCGGCAGTCAGACTGTCCGAGGGCCTTGATAGGCCAGGAAGCGGCCAGGGGCCGGCCGGGCAGGATCACGGGGGGACGTGACCGGGCCGGAGACTGCCCGGGCAGGAGATGGGAGGGAGTCCCAATGAGCGGAGTACGGGTCCTGGTGGGCACGCGCAAGGGCGCGTTCGTGCTGAGTTCGGACGGCAAGCGGGAGCAGTGGGATGTCAGCGGGCCTCACTTCCCCGGCTGGGAGATCTATCACGTCAAGGGATCACCCGCCGACCCGGACCGGCTGTGGGCGTCGCAGTCCAGTGGCTGGTTCGGGCAGGTGATCCAGCGCTCCGACGACGGCGGGGCGACCTGGGAGGCGGTGGGCAACAAGTTCAGCTACGACGGCGTTCCCGGCACGCATCAGTGGTACGACGGGACCCCGCACCCCTGGGAGTTCGCCCGGGTCTGGCACCTGGAACCGTCCCTGGATGACCCGGACACGGTCTATGCCGGGGTGGAGGACGCGGGGCTGTTCCGCTCCACCGACGGCGGCCAGCAGTGGCAGGAACTGCCCGGCCTGCGCGGTCACCGCTCGGGGCCGTCCTGGCAGCCCGGCGCGGGCGGAATGTGCCTGCACACGATCATCCTGGACCCCAGCACGCCGGGCCGGATGTTCGCCGCCATCTCGGCCGCGGGCGCGTTCCGTTCCGATGACGCGGGTGAGACGTGGCGGCCGGTGAACCGTGGCCTGCGCTCGGAAGGCATCCCCGACGCCGACGCCGAGGTCGGCCACTGCGTGCACCGGATCGCACAGCACCCGGCCCGGCCGTCCGTGCTGTACATGCAAAAGCACTGGGACGTCATGCGCAGCGACGACTCCGGCGAGACCTGGCACGAGGTCAGTGGCAACCTGCCCACCGACTTCGGGTTCCCTATCGACGTGCACGCCCACGAGCCAGAGACTGTCTACGTGGTCCCGATCACCAGCGATTCCCATCATTTCCCGCCCGAGGGAAAGCTGCGCGTCTACCGCAGCCGGACCGGCGGGGACGACTGGGAAGCCCTCACCAACGGCCTGCCGCAGGAGAACTGCTACGTCAACGTGCTCCGCGACGCCATGGCCGTGGACTCGCTCGACTCGTGCGGCGTCTACTTCGGCACGACCGGCGGGCAGGTGTACGCGTCGGCCGACGCCGGCGACAGCTGGGCGCCGATCGTCCGTGATCTTCCCGCCGTCCTGTCCGTCGAGGTCCAGACGCTGTCATGATCCGGGTGGTGCTCCCCGCGCACCTGCGCGCCCTGGCCCGGATCGACGGCGAGGTGAAGCTTCAGGTCGCGGGCGACGTGACCCAGCGTTCCGTGCTGGACGCGCTGGAGGCCAGCTTCCCCATGCTGCGCGGCACCATCCGTGACCACGACAGCGGGCGGCGCCGGGCGTTCGTGCGGTTCTTCGCCTGCGAGCAGGACCTGTCCCACGAGCAGCCCGACGCCCCGCTGCCAGCGGCGGTCGCCACCGGCGCGGAGCCCTACCTGATCGTCGGCGCCATGGCGGGCGGCTGACCGGCGTGCAGGCCAGGCCGGGCGGTGACCGCCTGGGCGGCTGACCCCTGGCCTACTCGCCGCCGCCAAAGTTGCGGCGCAGGGTCTCGCCGTTCGGTGAGCCGCCCAGGGCCGCGGAGATCCGGTCCCAGGACCACTCGGCGGCGCGGGCCTCCCGCACCGCCACCCCGATGGCGTTCTGGGCTACCCGCCGGGCGTCGAGCGCGCTCTTCATGAGTTCTTCGATCGTTGTCGTCATGGCACAAAGTATGCCACATGTTATGCCACATATCGAGCATCTCTGGGCCGTCGCCGCCAGTTCGGTGAAGTGCCAGAACATCTCGGCACCCGCTGGGCGGAATCGGCCGGCCTACCCGTGCGTGGCCGGTGGCTCCGGCACACCGGCCCGGGTGCCGGCCAGCTGCCAGCCGCAGATGCTGGCCAGCACCAGCAGCGCCGCGCCGGTGACGATGGCCGAGTCGGCCAGGTTGAAGGTCGCCGGGAAGTACGGCAGCTTGATCCAGTCGACCACGGAGCCGCGCAGCGGTCCCGGCGCCCGGAACAGCCGGTCGATGAGGTTGCCGGTCGCGCCGCCGAGCAGCAGCCCGAGCGCGACCGTCCATGGCCAGCTGCGGAGCCGCCGGGCCAGCCGCAGGATCACGACCAGCACCCCGGCCGCGACCAGCGCGAAGATCACAGTGTCGGACGGGCCGATGCTGAACGCGGCGCCTGGGTTGCGGTGCTGCTGCAACGTGATCAGCCCGCCGAGCAGGACCACCGTCCGCGGCGGCGGCAGATCGGCCACGACCAGGACCTTGGAAACCAGGTCAAGCACGCATACGGCGAAGCCAATCAGGAAGGCCACCGCCGCGTAGCGCCCGGGCCCGATCGTGCGCGCCGCCATAGCAGCATGCTATGTGCGCCAGCACTGGGCCACGGCCACCCGTTCCTCTACACTACTGTCCCGATGAGCACGGAAACCGAGCTGCTGCTGTCCGCCCTGCACGAGCAGCGCAGGCATGTGCTCGGCATCCTGGAGGACCTGCCCGACGACGAGCTGAGGCGGCCGGTACTGCCATCGGGATGGACGTGCCTCGGGATGGTCCGCCACCTCGCGCTGGATGTGGAGCGGTTCTGGTTCCGCTCCGTGGTGGCCGGCGAGCAGGTCGACCTCGAATCCGGGGCCGACGCGTGGCAGGTAGGCCCGGACGTGCCGGCCGGGGATGTGCTCGGCCTGTACCGGCGAGAGTCAGAACTTGCGGACGCCATCATCGCCGCCACCCCGCTGGACGCGGCCCCGGCCAGCTGGCCCGACTTCTTCGGCAGCTGGCGGCTGGAGAACCTGCGGGAGATCATCCTGCATGTGATCACCGAGACCGCCTGCCACACGGGCCACCTCGACGCGGTGCGCGAGCTCATCGACGGCCGCACCTGGCTCGTCCTCACCGAATAGGGCCCAGCCGCGCGGGGGACGCCGGCCGTCTCAGGCGGGCAACAGCGCGACCCCGTAGTCGCCGAAGCGCTTGCCGCGCGTCACAATCGTCAGCCCTTCCGCCAGCGCCTGGGCGATCAGCATGCGGTCAAAGGGGTCATCGTGATGGCGCGGAAGGCGTCCTGCTGCCACGGCGTGCGCGATGCTGATGGGCAGCGGCTCGAAACCGCCCGCCTCCAGCTGATCCTCCAGGTCGTCTGGCGCGGCCAGCTTGCCCAGAGCCTTCTTGATGGAAATCTCCCAGGCGCTCGCGGCCGACACCGCGGCCAGGTTCGCCGGATCCGCGATCGCCTCGCGTGCCTGCGTGGACAGGCCCTCGTCGGCCAGCCACCACAGCAAGGTGTGCGTGTCCAGCAGCAGCCTCATGACCGTTCGCCGCGGAACGCAGCGTCGATTTCGGCCGGAAGCTCGTCGAAATCGGCGGCGATGCGGACTTGGCCACGCCATCCCCCGGGTACGCGCGGACGCAAGGACGACCCGGCCAGCCCCACCAGCCGCGCGACTGGCCGGCCGGCCCGCGCGATGATGATCTCCTCACCGGCGGCGGCCCGGTCCAGCAACTGCGACAGGTGTGTCTTGGCCTGGTAGACGTTCACGCTCTCGGTCATGCTCTCAGCCTAGCATCTATGGTCTAGTCTGGTCAGGTCGGGCGCGGTCGATTCGGCTGCGCGCTGATTCAGTCGCTGCCGCCGGAGGGCTTGCGGGCCACGATGAAGTAGGCCTGGTAGTGCGCGTGCGGATCCTCATAACGGGCATGGTCAACGAACTGCTGCGGGGTCCGGCCATACCGCCATTCGAGTTCGGCATGGGCCGGCTCGCCCCGGGCACACGCACAGACGACCCAGAAACCGGCGCTGCGGACCATCCGCTTGAGCCGATTCTGCCGCCACTCCCGCTGCGCGTCCCCGCCCCAGCTGACCCGCAGCACCAGCCCCCCACCGGGCCTGAGGACCCGCATCGCCTCACGAAGGATCTCCGCCCGCTCCCGGTCGCCCGCCCGCAGCGGCGAGGTCAGCACGTTGGCCATGTACACCTCGGTGGCGCAGCCGCCAGGCAGCGGCAGCCCGCCACGCCCGCCCCGGGCGTCGGCGAAGGCCAGGGCGATCCGCTTGCCCGTCTGATCGGCCTGCGCTCGCGCGAGCCCGGGCAGGGCGCGCAGCACGACAGAGGCATATTTCTCAACGTCGGGCGACGTCGGGTAGCCGTGCCCGTTGGCGGCCTCGAATCCCAGGTAAGCCCCGGAGAACGGGATCGGCCCACGCAGCGCGGCGGGCGCCTCCCCGAACCCGATTTCCACGTACAGCCCGGGCCCGGTACTCAGGCCGTACCGGGCCACCACCGGCGCGCGAGAACCCACTGCTGGTCAGAACCCCCCGAATTGAACACCCCGTTCCCGAGTTCATAACCCGGCCCACGGGCCGGAAAACCTCGCCCCCGACCAGGCTTGACCGCGCGGATGATGGCCGGGTGCGGGCCCGGGGCCCCGCGCTTGACCCTCACGTAACGGGAGGCGGCACAGTGGTCCCCGTGGACGGATACACGGTGGGCGAACTGGCCCGGATGTCGCACGTGTCGGTGCGGACGCTGCACCACTACGACGGCATCGGGCTGCTGACGCCCGGCGGCCGGAGTCCGGCCGGTTACCGGCTCTACTCCGACGCCGACCTCCGGCGGCTCCGGCAGATCCTTTTCTACCGGGAGCTCGAGTTCGGGCTGGACGAGATCGCCGAGATGCTGGCCGCCCCGGACGCCGGGACCGACGATCACCTGCGCCGGCAGCACCGGCTGCTGCGCCAGCGGCAGGCCCGGGCCCGGGCGCTGCTCACCGCGATCGAGAAGGAGATGGAGGCGCGCAAGATGGGCATCTCGCTCACCCCCGAGGAGCAGTTCGAGATCTTCGGCACCGACAAGTTCGGCGAGTACGTGGCCGAGGCCGAGCAGCGCTGGGGCGGCACCGGCGCCTGGCAGGAGTCGGCGCGCAAGACGGCGGCCTACACCAAGGACGACTGGATCACCATCAAGGCCGAGGCGGAGCGCAACATCGCTGACTTCGCGGCCGCCATGCGGGCCGGGGAGCCGCCCACCGGTACCGTCGCCATGGACCTGGCCGAGGCCCACCGGCAGCACCTGTCCCGCTGGTTCTACGACTGCGGGTACGGCCAGCATCGCGGCCTGGCCGAGATGTACATGTCCGACCCCCGCTACACGGCCACCTACGACGAGATCGAGCCCGGCTTCTCGCAGTACGTCCACGACGCGATCATGGCCAACGCCGACCGCGCCCAGCAGTGACCCGCTGGGGACCGGCGGCTAGAGATCTTCCAGTTCGAAGATCATGCTCTGCACGCCGCCGGTCGCCATGATGGGCACGTCCGCCCCCGTCGCCTGCCCGATGGGTGACGCGAACGCGGCCCGCAGCGCGTCCATGTCATCCCAGTCCAGCTCCGCGATGAGGTGGAAGGGCTCGCCGCCGCGCACCCCGGACAGCGCGCCGCGGCTGATCGAGTAGCGGCGCAGGCCGGGCAGCTGCTTGGCCAGCGGGATGTGCACCTCGCGGTAGTGGCGCTCGAATTCCTCCGGATCGACCGGCGGGTTGTACAGCACCAGGAACCTCACCATGTTCCGCATGGTAGGCCCACCCGGTGACAGAGCAACGGGGTGCCCCGAACTGGCCGATCGCGGTCATCGTGCTGGCCGTCGCGGCGATTCTGCTGGTAGTGGCCCTGATGCGGGCGTAGCCTCGGGCGTCGACGTGGTCCGTTGAGCACCGGGGGGGCTTGTGCGGCTCGTGCGGCTGACGACGCGAACGGCCGGCCTGGCCGTGGCCGTGGCGGTGGCGTGTGCCGTGGCCGGGCTGGCCCCGGCCGCCGCGGAGGCCCGGGCGAGGGCGGCGGCCGGCTCGCTGCGCGGCGCGCCCATCCGGCACGTCATCGAGATCATGCTGGAGAACCACACCTTCGACAACCTGTTCCCTGGTGGCGCCACCGCCAGCCTGCAGCCGCTCAGCGCGCCGCCGAACGAGGGCGACGTGCAGGGCGGGATCGACAACGGCCGGGCCGCGGAGCTGAAGGCCATGGACTACCAGCCCGGCCGTGGCTACCTGATGGACCACTACACCGAGCCCCCGTTCGGCCCCCAGGCGGTCACCACGTTCGGGGCCGGTTTCGATCCCAACCTCCAGTACCTGGCGGGCGGTTACGAGCTCGCGGCCCGCGACTTCCAGCCGGTGATCGGGCCGACCGGGCCGAACGTGCTGGCCGCGCTGACCGGGGACGCCAGCGGCCCGCAGCACTCGATCTTCGACGAGCTGACCGCGCACGGCCGGTCCTGGAAGATCTACTACGCGCTGCCCCCGGCCGTCCTGCGCGGCACGTTCTGGCAGCAGATCATCCCGCCCGGGCACGCCCGCGACCTCACCACCGGCGACCAGTTCTTCGCCGACCTGGCCGGCGGCCACCTGCCCAGCTTCTCCTTCGTGCGGCCCGGCATCGGGTACAGCGAAGAGCCCCGCGAGGACATCGGCCAGGGTGACGCCTGGCTCGGCCAGCTCGTCGCCGCCGTCGCCGCCAGCCGGTACTGGCCGTCCACCGCGATCTTCGTCACCTATGACGAGGGCGGCGGCTTCGCCGACCACGTCCCGCCCCCGGTCGCGCCGGGGTACGGCACCCGCATCCCGCTGGTCATCGTCAGCCCGTGGGCCCGGGCCGGGGAGTACCTCAGCCCGTCGACCACCATCTCGGTGCTGTCGTTCATGCAGCATCTGTGGCGAATGCCGCCTCTGACGCAGCTCAACCGGATGCAGAACGACCTGGCGGACGCGTTCGACTTCGGCCAGCAGCCGCTGGCGCCGCCGCAGCCGCCGGTCGCCCCGGCCGACACGATCGGCTTCCACGGCAAGACCGACCTGCTGGAGGTGCACGCCCCGCGGCCGCACCACTGGCTCACCGTCCACCTGGCGGCCGAGACCGGCGGGCTGACCCTGGACCCGGCGCTGTCCGGGCCGGTGCAGCTCACTCTGATCCCGCCGACCGGGGTCACCGGCCAGATCGACTTCCCGGCCAGCGCGGTGCTGGCCGGGGGCCGGGCGTCCTTCCGCGCGAGGTTCCCGGCCGCGGGCTACTACCGGGTCCAGGCCAGCGGCCCGGCCGGCAGCCTCGGCTGGACCACGATCTTCGTGCGCTGAGGCCGGGCGTCAGACCGCGCCGATCACCTGGCTGGCGTAGGCGTCCAGGGTCGCGTCGGCATCGTCGTGCATCAGGTAGACGCTGAAGTTGCCCGCCCCGAGCTCCCGCAGTTCGGCCAGCCGCTCCCGGTGCCGTTCCGGCGGGCCGAGCAGGCAGAACCGGTCCACGATGTCGTCCGGCACGAAATCGGTCGACGGGTTGCCCGCTTTGCCGTGGTGCGCGTAGTCGTAGCCTGCGCGCGCCTTGATGTAGTCGGTCAGCGCCCGCGGCACCACGTCCCCGGTGTCCCCGTAGCGGGCCACCAGGTCGGCCACGTGGTTGCCGACCATGCCCCCGAACCAGCGGGTCTGGTCGCGCATGTGCGGGTAGTCCTCGCCGACGTAGGCGGGCGCCGCGACGCAGACGTTCAGCTTGGCCGGGTCCCGGCCGGCGGCCTTGGCCGCCGCCCGGGCGGCGCCGATCGTCCACCGGGCGATGTCGGGGTCGGCGCACTGCAGGATGAACCCGTCTGCGTGCTCCCCGCACACCTTGAGCGCCTTCGGGCCGTAGGCGGCCATCCACACCTCCAGCCGCCCGTCGTGCACCCACGGGATCTTCACCTTCGTGCCGTCGTAGTCCACCTCCCGGCCCTCGGCCAGGTCCCGGATGACCTCGATGGCGTGGGCCAGGGTGGACAGCGACGCCGGAGTGCGGCCGAGCACCCGCATGGCCGAGTCGCCGCGGCCGATGCCGCACACGGTGCGGTTGCCGAACATGTCGTTGAGCGTGGCGAACAGCGAGGCGGTCACCGAGGGCTCACGCGACAGCGGGTTGGTCACCATCGGGCCCACCTTGATCCGCGAGGTGGCGGCCAGGATCTGGGAGTAGATGACGAACGGCTCCTGCCAGAGCACGGAGGAGTCGAACGTCCACACGTGGGTGAACCCGCCCGCGTCGGCCCGCATGGCCAGGTCGATGACCCGGCCGGCGGGCGGGTCGGTCTGCAGCACCAAGCCGATATCCATAGTCCCCCCTATCTCAGGTACTGGCATTCGCCGCGGGGCAGAAACCGCCCGCGGCCGGCCCGCCCGTGCCATTCGCCGTCGCTGACCACCACGTCACCGCGTGACAGCACGGTGGTGACCTGGCCCTGCACCTCCCGGCCCTCGTAGGCGGAGTAGTCCACCGCCATGTGGTGGGTTTCCACCGAGAGCACGTGCCGGGCCGCCGGGTCGTAGATGACGATGTCGGCGTCGGACCCGGGGGCGATGGTGCCCTTCCGCGGGTACAGGCCGAACATCCGGGCCGGGGTGGTCGAGTTCACCTCCACCCACCGGGCGAGCGACAGCTCGCCGTCCACGACGCCCTGGTGGAGCAGGTCGATCCGGTGCTCGATACCGGGCATCCCGTTAGGAATCTTCGAGAAGTCACCGCGCCCCAGCTCCTTCTGCTCCTTGAAGCAGAACGGGCAGTGGTCGGTGGAGACGATCGACAGGTCGTTGGTGCGCAGGCCGCGCCACAGGTGGGCCCAGTGGTCCTTCGGCCGGACCGGCGGCGAGCAGACGTACTTCGCGCCCTCGAACCCGGGTGCGTCCAGGTCCTCCTGGGACAGGTACAGATACTGCGGGCAGGTTTCGGCGAAGACGTTGCGCCCCTCGTCCCGCGCCTGGATGACCGCGGCCAGCGCCTCCTGGGCGGACAGGTGGACGATGTAGAGCGGGGCGCCGGTCACCTGGGCCAGCCGGATCGCGCGGCTGGTCGCCTCGCCCTCCAGCTCGGGCGGGCGGGTGCGGCCGTGCCAGCCGGGCTCGCCGTGCCCGGCCGCCAGCGCCTGCGCGACCAGCACGTCGATCGCGATGCCGTTCTCCGCGTGCATCATGATCGTCGCCCCGCTGCCCGCGGCGCGCTGCATGGCCTGCAAGATCTCGCCGTCGGTGGCGTAGAACACGCCTGGGTAGGCCATGAACATCTTGAAGCTGGTCACGCCCTCGCCAACGAGCGCGTCCATCTCCTTCAGCGTCTGCTCGTTGACGTCGGAGATGATCATGTGGAAGCCGTAGTCGATGCCGGCCTTGCCCTCGGCCTTGGCGTGCCAGGCGTCCAGCGTCTCCCGCAGCGACGACCCCTTGGGCTGCACCGCGAAGTCGATGAGCGAGGTGGTCCCGCCCCAGGCCGCCGCCCGGGTACCGGTCTCGAAGTCGTCGGCCGAGAACGTCCCGCCGAACGGCATCTCCAGGTGGGTGTGCACGTCGATGCCGCCCGGCATGACGTAGCGGCCGGTCGCGTCGATGGTCTGGTCGACCGCGCCGGCCAGCGAGCCGGTGTGGGCCGGGCCCAGCACCGCGGCCACCGTCTCGCCGTCCACCAGCACGTCGGCGGCTGACGAGCCGGTCGCGGTGACCACGGTGCCGCCCTTGATGAGGGTTTTCATGGCTGCCCCTCCTTACGGCTGGGCCAGCGGGCCGTAGGTGTCGGGGCGCCGGTCCCGGTAGAACTGCCACAGGTTCCGGACGTCCTCAAGCATCCCCAGGTCCAGGTCCCGGACCACGACCTCCTCGCCGGTGTCCGACGCGGTGCCGCCCATGATCTGCCCGCGCGGGTCGGCGAAGTAGGACGAGCCGTAGAAGTCGTTGTCGCCGAGCGGTTCCACGCCGACCCGGTTGATGGTGCCGACGAAATACTCGTTGGCCACCGCCGCGCTGGTCTGCTCCAGCCGCCACAGGTACTCCGACAGCCCGCGGCTGGTCGCCGACGGGTTGAACACGATCTTGGCGCCGGCCAGCCCGAGGGCCCGCCAGCCCTCCGGGAAGTGCCGCTCGTAGCAGATGTAGACGCCGATCCGGCCGACGGCGGTGTCGAACACCGGGTAGCCGAGGTTGCCGGGACGGAAGTAGTACTTCTCCCAGAACCCCTTCACCTGCGGGATGTGGTTCTTGCGGTGCTTGCCGAGGAACGTGCCGTCGGCGTCGATCACCGCGGCCGTGTTGTAGTAGACGCCTTCCTGCTCCGCCTCGTAGACCGGCACGATCAGCACCATGCCCAGCTCGCGGGCGAGGTCACCCATCAGCCGCACGGTCGGCCCGTCCGGCACCGGCTCGGCCCAGCTGTACCACTGCGGCTCCTGCACCTGGCAGAAGTAGGGGCCGGAGAAGAGTTCCTGCAGGCAGGTGACGCGGGCACCCTGGGCGGCGGCTTCCCGCACCGCGGCCACGGCGTTCTTCACCATCGAGTCCTTATCGCCGGTCCACTTCTGCTGGACCAGGGCGGCACGTACGACGTCGGCCATGCCGGCCTCCTCTTCTCCTGGCTGGTCTGACGGTAGAGGCCGGCCCGGCCCTCCCTCGGGCGCGGCCTCGCGTACCCATCATCTCCCCGGCCGCCGCCCGCGGTCACCACCGGCCGGTGATCTTCCTCGGGATGAGCGGATCCGGATGGTCATGACCAGCCGGGCGCGATGTCCCCGGGGCGGGGGAACCGGGGACACCACGCCACGCCCGGCGTCAGGCGGTGGTCCGCTCCCAGACGCCGAACTGGCGGCCGCCGTTCCACAGCACCGGGGCGTTCGCGATCACCGTCCCTCCGGCCAGGCCGGTGCTGGTGGCGATGATCTGGCTGGTCGGCCAGCGCCCGAGCACCGACCCCCGGGCCCCGTGATAGGTGGTCAGCGCGCAGCGGCTGAACAGCGCCGTCCGGACACTGGCCGACGGGGCGGACACCGTGCCGCCCAGCACCGATCGGATCTCGGCACCGTAGTAGGCGGCCAGGCCGCCGACCAGATGGGTGCGGATGTCGGTGTCCCCGGTGTCGTTGTCGGTCACCGTGACGTAGACCAGGCCGGTCTGGCGGCTGTAGTAGATGCTCATGGTCAGGCTGGTGCCCGCGGCCGGGTCGATCGACAGCGGCACCGGCGCGTTCGCGTGGCCGGCGTCCACCGTCTGGTAGCTGACCGGCGCGCCGCTGCCGTTGTCGCATCCGGCGCTGATCGCCGCGGTCCAGGCCAGGCTGTTGGCGCCGATCTCCACGCCGTTACCGGTCCAGCCGTGGCTGGCCGCCGGGTCGCTGCACGACGTCACGGTGAAGGTGGCGGTCACGAAGCGGAACCGGTTGCTGGCCCCGTTCCCGGCCAGGTAGCCGGCCTGGGTGGTCGCGTAGACCGGCTGGACCAGCCCGTGCCGGGCGGCGGCCTGGGCGGTGCCCGCCGAGGCCAGCCCGAAGGTGGTGACGATCGCCCCGGCCGCCGCGGCGGCGGTGACCGGCCTGATGAAATAGCTGTGCATGGCTCCCCGTCCTTAATTTCACGCTGAGTATTGCACTTGATTACTCTTCGAGTTCGAAGGAAACACTGTCCTGGCCGGGCGGGGGATCAGACCCGCCACCAGACGCCGAAGGCGTCCCCCGCGCCGCCACCGAGGCCGTCGGTCCACAGGTAGGCCGGCTCCACATCGATGGCACCGCCGGGCGGGGCGGCACCGTTGCTGGTGAGAACGACCGGGTTCAGCGCCCATGGCCCGGTGAAGGTGCCGCGGGCCCCGCTGGCCGTGGTCCACCCGCCCTGCTGGAACTGGGTGATCCGCAGGTCCACCGGGCCCGGCGCCGGGCCCGGTGGCGGACTGGGCGGAAGCGGGGGTGACCCGGGCGGCACGGCGAGGTAGTCCACCAGCGCCACCGCATGGTCGAACGCGGCGCTGACGCTGCCCGCGCCGGGCAGCTGGAAGGCGAAGGCGGCGCTGCCGGGCATGGTGATGGTGAACTGGGCCGCTCCCCCGGCCGGAGCATAGACCCGGAAGCCGACCCCGTCCCCGGGCTGGGTGCTGGCGAGGCTGACCGACTCCGTCTGGACCGCCGTCCCGTTGTTCGTCACCACCGCGGCGAACGCGATGTAGTTCGCGGGCGGGCCACCGGGCGGTGAGCAGACAGCCGGGGCGGGCGGGCCGAACTCGGTCAGGAAGGCACCGCAGGTGGTCAGGCCGGTGATCGCCATGGCGTCGCCGCTGGTGAGCCCGACGTACAGGGTCGGCGCCACCTCATCGGAGGTGATCACGCTGGCGGGCGGCACCGTGATGATCGCCCGTGCGTAGCGGAAGTCATGGCCGCTGGCCACGTAGCCCGCGCAGCCGCCGCGCCCGAATTCCGGCGGCGGATGGTTGCTGCGGAAACCGGTGGCCGTGCTGCACGGCGGGGCGAATACCACCGGGCCGGGCGCGGACGCCAGGGGCGGGCGGTAGGGCCGGCCGGCCGTGGCCGCCGCCGGGCCGACGGAGCCGAGCAGGACGAGGGCGCCCGCCGCAGCGGCCAGCACCCTGGCGGTATCGCTGTGCATCGGCGCGCTCCTTCCCGCCCCGGCGGGGGCAGCTGTCCAGGTGCGGGGCTGCCCGGGCCGGTAACCCGGCCCGGGCAGCCCCATCTATCCGGTTGTGCTGGTCAGGCGGGGATCAGACCCGCCACCAGACGCCGAACGCGTCACCCGCGCCGCCGCCCAGCCCGTCGTTCCACAGATAGGCGGGCGTGACCTGGACGGTGCCGAGTGGCGGGGCGGTGCCGTTGCTGGTCAGCACGCCCGGGGTCAGCGTCCACTTGCCGCCCGCCCCGCTGAAGGTGCCCCTGGTCCCGCCGGTCGTCGTCCAGGCGCCCTCCTGGAACTGGGTGAGCCGCAAATCCACCGGCCCGGATGCCGGGCCGGGCGTCAGTTCCGGGTACGGGTCGGTGGCGCTGTAGTCCACCAGCGCCACGGCGTGGTTGAACACCGCGTTGAAGGTGCCCGACGCGGGCAGCTGGAGGGAGGTGGCCGCCCCGCTGGGCAGGGTGATGGTGAAGTGCGCCGCGCCACCCGCCGGGTAGAACACCTGGAACTTGACCCCGTCACCGGGGTTTGTCGGGGAGATGCTGATCGCCGCGGAGTGAACCACCGCGCCGTTGTTGGTCGCCTCGGCCGCGAAGCCGACCCACTGTCCGCTGAACGTCGGCCCGGTCAGCGGGGCGGACGGGGGGGAGGTTGTGGAACACGGCCCTGTGCTGGGTGCCCCGAACTCCTGGTCGTAGTTCTGGCAGGTGATGAGGCCCGCGATGGCCATCGAGTCGCTGCTGGTGAGCCCGACATACAGGGTCGGCGCGACCTCGTCGGCGTCGGAAATCACGGTCTCCAGCGGGACCCGGATGAGCGCCTGCACGTACTGGAAGTTCCGGCCGCTGCCCACGTAGCCCGCGCAGCCGCCGGGCCCGAAGGTAAGCGGCGACGCGTTACTGGTGAATCCGGTCACGCTGCTGCATGGGGCGGTGTAGACCGGTGAGCCGCCGGACAGCCCGAACTGCCGTCCTGCCCGGCCAGCGTGGGCCGCCCCGGTCGTGGCGGCGGCGGACCCGGCGGTGGCCAGGCCCAGCGTGGCCGCAGTCGCACCAGCTGCCGCGGCGGTGAGGAATGCCCTGGTGATGCGGGTACGCAT
>DATDGI010000454.1:0-10493 GCA_036522155.1 Streptosporangiaceae bacterium | reverse complement strand
ATCTTGACGCCCCGGCGGGTGGTGGCCGCCACCGCCTCCGAGGTGAGCGCAAGCTCTGCTAGCAGCACAACCGAATTCTGCCCGAGGCCTGTGACATCCGCGCGGGGCCGGCGGCACCCGGTCCCGCTGGGGTCAGGGCGTCCGCAGCTGCCCGTTGACGTCCACGCGCGCGGCTTCCGGAACTGGCCGGCCGCGGTCCGCGGCCGGGGTCACGGGCGGGCCGCCCGCCCAGCCCAGATCGGTGGCCGGAGCCGGCTTGCGCCGCTTGCGCAGCATCATCGCGGCAGCGCTCCCGCCCGCGATCACCGCAACTCCGGCGGCCAGCAGCGGCCAGCGCCGCCGCTGGGGCCTGGCCGGCTCGATCCGGCGGGCGGCAGCGGACAGCATCGCCGACATCCTCGGCGCCACCCGCTCCTCCAGTCCCCGTCCCATCCGGTCCAGCCGCGGCGCGGCCCACCGCCGGGCACCGTGCACACCCTGCCGCGCGGTCATCCGGGCACTGCTGGCAAATGGGGCGAGTTGCACCCGGGCGGACTGCTGGCGGGCACGCAGCGACCGCCGCGCCAGGCGCTGGGCCCGGGCCGCCTTTCCCCGCGCCAGGCTCTGGCCGGCGCCCCTGCGGGCCCGCCTGGCCATGCCGCCACCGGCGCCTCTGGCCGCTCTTGTGGCCATTTTGACCTGCCTCTTTGTCATGCGCGACACGTGACAACCTCCCCCGATTGTGGTCACGCAGACTGCCTTCCCACCGCTCGCGGGCTCAACCCTGGATCGCCCGTTTCGCGAGCACCCGCCACCGCATGGCAGGATGCTGGTGATGACCCCGAACCCCGGAAAGGGGCTTGCCGCCGGCCGGCCTGAGGCCGTGCGAGGATGCCACCCATGACAACTACGATTACCGCCACCCTGCACACCAACCGCGGCCCGATCGTCATCCGGCTCATGCCCGATCACGCCCCCAAGACGGTCCGCAACTTCGTGGAACTCGCCCAGGGCGGCCGGGAGTGGACCGACCCGCGCACGCACCAGCCGACGACCGCGCGGCTTTACGACGGGACCATCTTCCACCGGGTGATCCCCCGGTTCATGATCCAGGGGGGTGACCCGCTGGGGACCGGCACCGGCGGCCCCGGCTACAAGTTCGCCGATGAGTTCCACCCCGACCTGTCGTTCGACCGGCCTTACCTGCTGGCCATGGCCAACGCCGGGCCGGGCACCAACGGCTCCCAGTTCTTCATCACGACAGTGCCCACCCCGCACCTGAACCGCAAGCACACCATCTTCGGCGAGGTCATCGAGGGCCAGCAGATCGTGGAAGAGATCAGCCACGTGCCCACCACCCAGGACCGCCCGCACAGCGATGTCGTCCTCGAATCGGTCGAGATCGCGGAAACGGGCGGCGGGCCGGAAGCCGCGGGATAGCGCATGGACGTCCGGCCAGCGGCCGACGCCGACGGTGGTGACGGGGCGGAGGTTCCTACCTGCTACCGGCACCCGGGCCGGGAAACCTATCTTTCCTGTGTCCGCTGCGGGCGGCCTTCCTGCCCAGAGTGCCTGCGCTCGGCCCCGGTCGGCCAGCAGTGCGTGGAATGCATCCGGACGGGCAACCAGGGCGTGCGGCGCCCGATGGGGGTGTTCGGCGGCCGGGCCGTTGTGTCCGGCGCCATGGTCACCGCCACGCTGGTGGGCCTCAACGTCGTGCTCTACCTGGCCGAATGGATCTATCCGCGGACGGTCGACTACCTGGACATGGTCAGCAACGGTTATGACCCGGTCCTGCACGCGACCGTCGGGGTGGCGCACGGCCAGTACTACCGGCTGCTCACCTCCACGTTCCTGCACGAGCCGGGGCTCTCGGGCTTCGGGCCCGCGCACATCATCTTCAACATGTGGGCGCTGCTGCTGGTGGGCCCGCAACTGGAGCGCCTGCTCGGGCATGCCCGCTTCCTGGTCATCTACCTGCTCAGCGCGCTCGGCGGCTCGGTGCTCTTCTACCTGCTGGCCCCGGTGAACGAGCCGTCGCTGGGCGCATCTGGCGCCATCTTCGGCCTCTTCGGCGCCTATTTCGTGGTCGCCAGGCGGCTGCGGGTGGACAGCCGGGCCATCGTCTTCCTGATCGTCATCAACCTGGTGATCAGCTTCGCGCTGCCCGGGATCGCCTGGCAGGCCCACGTCGGCGGCCTGATCACCGGCGGGCTGCTGACCGCGGCCTACGCCTACGCGCCTCGGAGCCAGCGAGCCGTCATCCAGGTCGGGGCCACGGCCATCGTGCTCGCGGTACTGGTCATCGCGGTGCTGGTGCGCGACGGCCAGCTGGCCGTGTCCGCGCTCGGCTGAGGCCCGGGCGCAGCAGGCATGCCAGAAGTACCTGCCGGGAGGGCCGCAGTGACCGGCCCTACCGCCATCTGGTGGCGAGCCCGAGACCACTGACGATGAGAATGAACCCGATCGCCAGGTTCCAGTAGCCGATCGCGGCGATCGGCAGGCTCTGGCCGGTGATGTAGTAGAGCGCGACCCAGGCCAGGCCCACCAGGAAGCAGGCGAGCATCGTGGGCACCAGCCAGGGCGGGCTGACCTTCGACTTGGCCGACCGCTGTGGCGGGGTGTACACGGGCTTCCTGCGCACGCGGGACTTGGGCACGATTACTCCTCTGCCGGGCCGGTCATCACGTGGGTGTCGGCGTCGGGCTGGTCGACGTCGGCGTCGGGCTGGGTGACGTCGGCGTTGGTGTCGGCTGGTTCGACGGTTGCACGTAGATGGTCACCGTGGCGCCGGACGGCGCACTCGTCCCGGGGGACGGGCTCTGGTTGAACACCAGCCCCGGCAGGCTGCCAGGCGGGCCAGGCGTGATCACCTCATTCACCTGGAAGCCGGAGTTCTCCAGGATCGACCTGGCCGTGGCGGCGGTGTTGTTCCGCACGTCCGGCACCCCCGAGCCGCCGGCAGACACGTAGATCACCACGGTGCTGCCGGGGAGCAGTTTCGTGCCACCGGTCGGGTCCTGCTTGACCACCGTCCCGGCCGGTTTGGTGGACGCTGAATCGGTCACCGGTTTGACGTTGAACTGCGACGACAGCTTGTTCTCTGCGGCTGTTTGCGACAGGCCGACGACGTTAGGGACGGCGATCTTCGACGGGCCGCCGGAGACATACAGGGTCACCACGGTGTGGGCGGGCACCTTGTTCCCGTTCGGGGGATTGGTGTTGATCACGTCCCCCTTGGTGATCGTCGTCGAGGCCTGCGTGACGACCTTGGGGACCAGCCCGGCGTGCCGCACCTGCGCCTCGGCCTGGGCCACCGCCAAGCCGTTGACCTGCGGAACGGCGTTGCCACCGCTGCCGCTGCCAAAGAACGCGTACGCGACGCCGCCGATCACGGCCAGCACCAGCAGTGCGCCGGCCGCCCACCACAGCCAGGTCAGCCGCCGGCGGCCGCCGTCCCCGTCGTCCGGCGGGCCGTACTCGTAGCCGGGGATGGCCCTGGTCGGGCCGGCCGTCATGGTCGTCCCGCCCATCCCCTGGGTGGCCCCGTAGGCGGCGCGCGGTGCGGCCACCGGCACACCGGACAGCGCGCGCTGGATGTCGGTCCGCATGTCGGCCGCGGTCTGGTAGCGCTGGCCGGGGTCCTTGGCCATCGCCTTGAGCACGATCGAGTCGGCCCACGACGGGATCTCCGGGTCCAGCCGCGACGGCGGGACCGGGTTCTCCCGTACGTGCTGGTAGGCGATCGCGACCGGGGAGTCGCCCAGGAACGGCGGCCGCCCGGTCAGCAGCTCGTACAGCAGGCAGCCGGTGGAGTACAGGTCGCTGCGCGAGTCCACCCGCTCGCCCCGGGCCTGCTCCGGCGACAGGTACTGCGCGGTACCGATGACCTGCGCGGTCTGGGTCATGGTGGCCTGTGAGTCGCTGACCGCGCGGGCGATGCCGAAGTCCATCACCTTGACCTCGCCGGTACGGGTCAGCATCACATTGCCCGGCTTGATGTCACGGTGGATGATCCCGTTGCGGTGGCTGTAGTCCAGCGCGCGCAGCACCCCGTCGGTGATCTCCAGCGCCCGTTCCGGCAGCAGCCGCCGGTCGTCACGCAGCAGGTCGCGCAGGGTCCGCCCGTCCACGTACTCCATCACGATGTACGGGACGTGCGAGGGCCCGGCGTTGTCCTCGCCGGTGTCGTAGACGGCCACGATCGACGGATGGTTGAGCGAGGCGGCGGACTGGGCCTCGCGGCGGAACCTGGCCTGGAACGTCTGATCTCTGGCCAGGTCGTCGCGGAGTGTCTTCACCGCGACCACACGGTCGAGGCGGATGTCGCGTGCCCGGTACACCTCGGCCATGCCGCCACGCCCGACGACGCCGTCGAGCTCGTAGCGGCCGCCGAGGAGGCGGGGCTGTGTCATGTCTCGCACTTCCGTAACCGTCCTGGATGTAGTCAATCGTGGGGCGGGGTGATGCGCCACCCCGGCGCGCAGGCCACCCCGGGCATCGCCCGGCACCTGAACGTTCTCTGCCTGTCCCGCGTGCTCATCGCTTCGCCAGCGAGGACAGGTAAGCCTGGATGATCTTCACCGCGACCGGCGCCGAGGCATCCGCGCCCAGCCCACCGCCTTTCACTATGACGCCTATGGCGATCTGCGGGTTGGTGACAGGTGCATAACAGGTGAATACCGCATCGTCGAGCTGGGTGTTTTTGATGCCGTTCTGGGCCGTGCCGGTCTTGGCCGCGACCGTGTAGCTGGTTCCCGAGGTGACGACCGTGTGCGCGGTGCCGTCCGTCGACTGGACCACGCTCACCATCATCCTCGCCACCTCCCCGGCCACCTGCGGGGTGACCGCCTGGCCCATCGAGGCCGGCTGCGCGGTCACCAGCGGGGTCAGATCCGGCGCGGTGACCCGCTGGACCAGGTACGGGGTCATCAGGTTGCCGTTGTTGGCGATGGCGGCCGCGAACATGGCCTCCTGCAGGGGCGTGACCGTGTCGTTGTACTGGCCGATCGCCGAGTAGGCGGTGAGCGCGGGGTCGTTGCCCGGGATCGGCGGGTAGTTGCTCTGCGCCACCGGCAGCGGGATGTTCAGGTTCGGGTTGTTCATGCCGAACTTGCCGGCCTGCGCCCGCAGCGGGTTGTCACCCAGGTGCATGCCCAGGTTGCCGAACACCGTGTTGCAGGACACGGTGAACGCGAAGATGAGCGGCACCTTCCCGTTCCCGGTCGGGTTGCTGCCGTCGTTGCACGGCGAGTTGTCGAAGTTGATCAGCTGGTTGGTGGTGTGCGGCAGCTTCAGGTTGGTCGGCGCGTACACCCGGGTGTCGGGGTTGTAGCCGCCGTTGGAGAACGCGGTCGAGCTGGTCACGATCTTGAAGGTGGAGCCGGGCGGGAAGGTCTGGTCGATGGCCCGGTTCAGCAGCGGCTGCTGGGGGCTGGCCCGGTAGCGGTCGTCGATGTTCTTGAGCTGGGTACCGTCGAACGTGGCGTACTTGTTCGGGTTGAACGTCGGGTAGGACGCCAGCGCCAGGATGGCGCCGGTGGACGGCTGGATCGCCACCACGCCGCTGGGCAGCCCGGTCGCCTTGAGAGCGTCGTAGGCCGCCTGCTGGGCCACGGAATTGATGGTGAGCTGGACCGTGGCGCCGCGCTTGGGCTTGCCGGTCACCAGGTCGATCAGGTTGTGCACGGTCAGCTTCGGGTCGGTCCCGGCCAGGTACTTGTCCTCGGTCTCCTCGATGCCGGTGCTGCTGTAGATCGAGTCGTAGCCGGTGACCGGCGCGTACACCAGGGGATCGGGATAGACCCGCTGGTAGCTGTAGATGCCCTGGCGGTGCACCGACTCTGCCATCGTCTTGTTGTCAGCGGTGATGATCGACCCGCGCTGGTACTGGAACTGCTCGGCGAAGACGCGGGCGTTGCCGCGCTGCCCGGCCAGGAAGGACGGCTCGAACGCCTGCACGTAGTTCACGTTGAGCAGCAGCAGCAGGAACATGGCCAGGGCCACCAGCGAGACCCGGCGCAGGGCATGGTTCATCCGCCCCTCACCACCTGGGTCATGCCTTCTTCCTGGATCGGCTGCGGGGCCGGCCGCCGGGCGGTGTCGCTGACCCGCATCAGCAGCGCGATCAGCATCCAGCTGGCCACCAGCGACGAACCGCCCTGGGACAGGAACGGGGTGGTGATGCCGGTCAGCGGGATCAGCCGGGTCACGCCGCCGACGATGACGAAGACCTGCAGCGCGATCACGAACGACAGTCCGCCCGCCAGCAGCTTGGAGAACGGATCCCTGACCGCCATCGACGCCCGCAGCCCCCGCTGCACGATCAGGCCGTAGATGAGCAGGATCGCCATCAGCCCGGTCAGGCCGAGTTCCTCGCCGAACGCGGTGATGATGAAGTCGCTCTGCACCAGTGGCGTCCAGTACGGCTGGCCGTGCCCGAGGCCGGTGCCGAGCACCCCGCCGTAGCCGAGCCCATACAGGCCCTGCACCGTCTGGTAGGAGATGTTGTAGGGGTTGTTTCCGCTGAAGGCGTGCAGCCAGATGGTGAACCGGACGCCGACGTGGCTGAACAGCTTGGCCGCGATGAGCGAGCCCGCCACGAACAGGATCCCGCCGATGAGCAGCCAGGAGGTCCGCTGGGTGGCGATGTAGAGCATGACCACGAACAGGCCGAAGAACAGCGCCGAGGTGCCAACGTCGCCCTCGAACACCAGCACCAGCAGGCTGGCCCCCCAGGCGATGAGCACCGGCCCCAGGTCGCGGCCGCGGGGCAGGTCGATGCCGAGCACCCGGCGGCCGGCCAGCGCCAGCACGTCGCGCTTGGCCACCAGGTAGCCGGCGAAGAACACGGCCAGCGCCAGCTTGGCGAACTCCTCCGGCTGGATGCTGAACCCGCCCACCGCCACCTGGATTTTCGCGGTGGTCCCCGGCACCTCGCTGAACCGTGACGGCAGCACGGCCGGCAGGGCCAGCAGCGCCAGCCCGACCGCGCCGAGGGTGTAGGTGTAGCGCTGGAGCACCCGCGGTTCCCTGATCAGCGCCAGCACCCCCACGAAGGCGGCGATGCCCAGCGCGCTCCAGACGAGCTGGAAGGTCGCCGTCGAGGCGGTCATGGTGGAGATCACGTTGCCCGGATTGCCGCTCCGCCCGGACTCCTGCAGCCGGTAGATCATCACCAGCCCGAGGCCGTTCAGCAGCGCGGCCAGCGGCAGCAGCAGCGGGTCGGCCCACGGGGCCAGCCTGCGGACCGCCACGTGCGCGATCCCGACCAGCACGGCGAACCCGATGCCGTAGGTGATCAGCCCGGACGGGATGTGGCCGTTCAGGCCCAGCCCGGCGTTCGCGTAGGCGAGCAGCACCACGCCGACGGCGAAGACCAGCATGGCCAGTTCGGTCTGCCGCCGCCCCCGCGGCATCGGCGCCGCGCGTTCCTGGGCGGCGTGCCGGGCGGCGGGCAATTGCCCGGTCCCAGCTGGCTCCCCGGGGGTCGCCACGGCGCTCACGGAGCCGTCCCGGTCCCGGTGGTGCCGGAGGTGGGACAGTCACTGGGGACGGTGGGCTGTGTCCCGGCCGGCCGGCGGGGCGGCGTGTGGACGGTCTTGCCGTGCAGCCGGACCGGCCCGGTGGTCCCGAACCGCCCCTTGTACGCGGCCAGGGCCGCGTTGTAGGCGGCGATCCTGGCCTGGTAGGCGTTCAGGCTGGCGATCGCGGTCTGGCAGGCCTGGTAGTCGTTGCGGATGTTGCCGACGATCTGCCGCGCCCGGGCGAGGCTGCTGGCGGTGATGGTCGCGGTGATCAGGCTCTGGTCCGGCAGCGGCAGCTTGGCCATCGGAATACCGGTCCGCTGGTAAACGTGCGACAGGTCCAGCCCGGCCACGTTCTGGTTGATCCCGCGGTAGATGACGACCTGGCCCGCGTTCGTGCCGACGTAGTACTGGCTCTGGGTGTACCGCCAGCCCAGGTACCCGCCGCCGACCACCAGCACCAGCAGCAGCGCGATCAGCGACTTCACGATCGGGAAGCGCCGCCGCACCGGCCCCTCCGCCTCGGCGGCCTCGGCCGCCGGGGCCCGCGGCGCGGGGTCGTCGTGCGCGATCACGATCGCGGCCTGCGGCGCCGTCTGGGTGAGCACGTGCGCCCGCCCGGCCGGGCTGTCGGTCCGCAGCGGCGGCCGGCCGCCGCCGTTCGAGGCCGCGCCGGCCAGCACCGACACCTCGCTGGGCGGCCGCAAGGCGGTCGCGCTGTCCACAACGTCGGCGACGATGCAGGTGATGTTGTCCGGGCCGCCGCCCTTGATGGCCAGGTCGATGAGCTGACGCACGGCGTCGTCCGGCTCGGCGATGGTGGCCAGCGCCCGGTGCAGGGTCTGCTCGCTCACCACCCCGGACAGGCCGTCCGAGCACAGCAGGTAGCGGTCACCGGCCCGCGCCTCCCGCAGCGACAGATCCGGCTCCACGTCGGCACTGCCGTCGAGTGCGCGCAGCAGCAGCGACCGCTGCGGGTGGGTGGCCGCCTCGTCCGGGCTGATCCGGCCGTCGTCGACCAGCGACTGCACGAGCGTGTGGTCGTGCGTGAGCTGCTGGAACTCGCCCCCGGACAGCACATACGCCCGGGAGTCCCCGATGTGGCACAGGGCCACAAGCCCGCCCGACCACAGCATGGCGGTGAGGGTCGTGCCCATGCCGCCGATCGACGGGTTGGCCGCGACCATGTCGTGCAGCTGATGGTTGGCCCTGGTCACCGCGTCGGCCAGCGCATCCAGCAGTTCGCTGGCGGGCAGGTCCCCGTCCAGATCCTTGATCGCGGCGATGGCGACCGCGCTGGCGACCTCGCCCGCCGCGTGGCCTCCCATGCCGTCAGCGACGGCGAGCAGGCGGGGGCCCGCGTACGCCGAATCCTCGTTCCCCTCGCGGAGGAGACCGACGTCTGAACGGACCGCATAGCGGAGAGCAAGTGTCATCTGCGCAGTTCCAGAACGGTCTTGCCGATGCGGATCGGCACGCCGGCGGGCACCGGCGTTGGCTGGGTCACCTTCTGCCGGTCAAGATACGTGCCGTTGGTGGATCCGAGATCCTCAACGACCCACTGCCCGTCCTGGGGGAACAGCCGGGCATGTCGGCTCGAAGCGTAGTCATCGGAGAGCACCAGCGTGGCGTCATTGGCCCGGCCGATGGTGATTTGCTGGTCAGCGAGCCCGATCGACGTCCCGGCCAGCGCACCCGCGGTCACCAGCAGCACATGGGGTGCCCCCCGGGTGGCTTTCGCCGGCCGCGGCGCCCGTGCGGGCTTGGCGCGCGACGGGCGCTGCTGTGCCTTCGCCTGGCGCCGCTGCTGCCGGGCGGACACGGCGGGCCCGAACAGGTCGGTGCGCACCACTCCCACGGCCGCGATCACGAACAGCCATAGGACGGCCAGGAAAGCGAGCCGGATCAGGGTGAGCGTGAGGGCGTTCATCGGGTTATGTGTCCTCGGGTGGCCGTGACCACTGTTTCGTCATTCAGTGTGACCCCTGCTGGCGGTCAGTAGATACCGTCCCGGCGGAACACCAGGGTAGTGCGGCCCAGCGTGACTCGCGTCCCGTCGGTGAGTGATACCCGCCGGACCGGCTCCCCGTTGACGAACGTGCCATTGGTAGATCCGAGGTCAACCAGCACCACCTCGTCGTCCTCGACCCGCAGCTCAGCATGGTGACGTGACACCCCCGGATCGACCAGCCGCAGGTCGCAGTCGGTCCCCCGGCCCAGCATCGTCACCGGCGCGGTGAGCTCGAAGGTGCGCTGCATGCTGCCGTCCGCGCCCGGCTCCGGGCCGGACACCAGCAGCCGCGGCCGGCCGGAGAAGGCACCGGGCGGGCGGGGCAGGTCGCTCGCGGGCCGCCGGATCTCGCCGCCCTCCACGGTGGTCCCGCGGATCACCCCGGAGCGGATCCGGAACGTGCCGGTAGTGAGGTCGGGCACGCCCTCGAACCGCATCCGTACCGGCCCGACGAAGGAGTAGCCCTGTTCCTTGGCGTGCTCGCGGGCCAGCGTGGCGAGCTCGATGCCGAGGTTGTCCGCGTAGACCTCAAGCCGCTCGTAGTCGGTCTCGGACAGTTCGACCACGAAGTCGTTAGGCACCAATGTTCTGCCCTGTGCGACGATGGCAGCACGATCATCCATCTCGCGCTGTACCGCGCTGGCGATCTCGACCGGTTCGAGCTCGGATTTGAACGCCCGCGCGAAGGCACCCTCCACCATCCCTTCGAGCCTGCGCTCGAAGCGCTGCAGCACTCCCACTGGGTACCTCCTTCCCCTGCTCGCATCCGATGGTATCGGCGCTGAGGGCAGGCTCGCCGGCGTGCTAACGTGACTCGTTGCCCAGGGCGGGTGGCGGAACGGCAGACGCGCACGGTTCAGGTCCGTGTGTCCGAAAGGACGTGAGGGTTCAAATCCCTCCTCGCCCACCGTCCATTCGCGGGTCCCTGGCCGGCCTGGCCGCAGCTTAGGCGCAGGATGCCATCCTCCCGCAAGTGT
>DATDGI010000453.1:0-14380 GCA_036522155.1 Streptosporangiaceae bacterium | reverse complement strand
GCGGGACGGCACCAGGCATATCCCGGTGACCATGGTCGTGCTGGGCGATGACGTCGGTGAATACCTCGCGCCGGGCGAGAGCTTCGCGCTCGTGCGCGGCTGCGACATCGGCCGCGGCGTGGTGACCCGCCGGATCTTCGTCTGACCGCCGGCCCGGCCCGGCCATGCGAGAGGATGGCACCCGGCCGACCGGAAGGACCAGAGCATGGCGGGCACCCGTTTCGCAGGCCGGGGGGTTATGGTTTTCGGCGCCTCCGGGGCGCTCGGCGCGGGCCTGACCGAGGCGTTCGCGGCGGAGGGCGCGCAGGTCACGGGCATCGACCGGGCCCCGCCGGGCCAGCCGCTGCCCGGGGTCTCCTACCGTGACGCTGACGTATTCGACGACGCCTCGCTGGGCGCGCTGTTCGACGACCTGCCGGTGCCGTGGGCGGTGGTGAACACGGTGGGCGGATTCGCGCCGCACACGACCCTGCCCGAACTGGACCTGGCCGTCCTCACCGGCCAGTTGGAGCTGAACCTGGTGAGCGCCGCTCTGGTCACCAAGCACGCGCTGGGCCGGCTGACCGCGGCAGGCCAGGGCCGCCTGGTGCACACCGCCAGCCGGGCGGCGATCGTGACCCGCGGCTCCGGGTTCGCCTACTCGGTCAGCAAGCTGGGCGTCCTGCACCTGGTGGCGATGGCGGCCGACGAGACCAGGGGCACCGGGATCACCGTGAACTGCGTCGTCCCGAGCATCATCGACACCCCGGGCAACCGGAGCGCGATGCCCGATGCCGACCACGCCTCCTGGCCGAAAATCCCCGACATCGCGCAGGCCTACCTGTTCCTCGCCTCGCCGGATGCGCACCTGATCTCGGGGGCTGCGGTTCCGGTCTGAGATTGGGCAGACTGCAACCATGCTGGCCCGTCTGGTCACCTTTGTCCGCGCGCACGACCCCGGCCTGACCGCGCTCAAGCGGGCCGCGCGGGCCGCCGTGGTGATGCCGGCGGCGTTCGCGCTCGGCGACGTCGTCATCGGCCAGCCGCAGGTGGCGCTGTTCGCCCCGTTCGGCGCCTTCGCGCTGCTGCTGCTGGTCAACATCCCCGGGACCACCGCGGTCATGCTGCGCGGCTACGGCAGCCTGATCATCGCCGCCGTGCCGCTGATCATCATCGGCACCCTCTGCTCAAGCCAGCCCATACTGGCCGTGGCCGGGATGGCGGTGGCGGCCTTCGTGATCCTGTTCGCCGGGGTGATCAGCCCCACCGCCGCGCTCGGCAGCAGCTACCTGCTGCTGGCGTTCGTCCTGCCGGTGAGCGTGCCGGTGCCCGCCAGCGAGATCCCGGCGCGGCTGGCGGGGTGGGGACTGGCCGCGGCGCTGGGGCTGCCGACCGTGCTGCTGGTCTGGCCGCGGCCCTGGTTCGACAACCGCCGGGCGGTCCTGGCCAGGGCCACCAGGCAGCTGGCCGAGCTGGTCCAGGCGCACGCCGACGGCCATCGTGACCCATCGGCCTGGGCCGCCGTCCGGCAGGCGCTTGCCGAACTCCGGCAGGGCTTCGCGGGCGCGCCCTATCCACCCACCGGGGTCGCCCCGGCCCAGGTGGCGCTCGCCCGGATGGTGAGCCGGGTGGAGTGGGCCGACGTGCTGTCCATGGTCACCCGCGCTGAGCAGGGCCTGGCGCTGGAGCCGTCGGCGCTCCGTGAGCTGAACGGGGCCACCGCGCGGGCGCTGCGCGGCGTGAGCGAGGTCATCGGCGACGGCACCGCCGGCCAGCCGCCGCAGGCCGCGGCCGACGAACTGGCCGGCGCGCTCACCGATTTGCACCGGGACCGGCGGGCGGCCTACACCTGGGCGCTGGACCGGCTGGTGCGGGAGGTGGACGGCGATCCCTCCCGTCCGGCGCCCGAGGCGCTGGCCTTTCTCGGGCCCGCGTTCCGGATCCGGACGCTGGGCCTGGCCACCGAGGAACTGGGGGTGCTCGCCCTGCGCTCGGCCGGATTCGTAGTCCCGGCGCTGGACGGCCCAGCAGCCCAGGCGGCCCCGGCCGGCCGGACCGGGCCGGCCGCGCTCGCGCGATCGGTCTGGGACCTGGCCGCCCCCCACATGAGCCTTCGCTCGGTGTGGATGCGCAACTCCCTGCGCGGAGCCGTCGGCCTGGCCGCGGCGGTGGCGGTGGCCCGGCTGACCGGCGTCGCGCACGGGTTCTGGGTGGTGCTGGGAACCATGTCCGTGCTGCGCTCGAACGCCCTGGGCACGGGCGAGACCGCGGCCCGGGCGGTGGCCGGAACCGTGGTCGGCTTCATCGCCGGCACCGTGATCATGCTCGGGCTGGGCAGCCACACCACCGCCCTCTGGTTCATCCTGCCGGTGGCCGTCCTGGTCGCCGGGGCTGCCCCGGCCGTCATCTCGTTCGCCGCCGGCCAGGCCGCGTTCACCGTCGTGGTGATCATCTTGTTCAACATCCTGGTGCCGGCCGGCTGGCGGGTCGGCCTGGTGCGGCTGGAAGATGTCGGCCTCGGCGTCGCCGTCAGCGTCGGGGTGGGGTTGCTGCTCTGGCCGCGCGGCGCGGCGGCCGCCTTCGGGCAGGCGCTCTGCGACGCCTACCGGGCGGGTTCCCGGTACCTGCTGGCGGCGATGGACCGGCTGATCTCCCCCGGCCTGACCATCGGCGTGCAGCGGCAAGCCGACCAGGCGGGGGCCGCCTATCACCGGCTGGAGGACGCCTACCGGCAGTTCCTGTCCGAGCGTGGCGCCAAGGTGGTCGGGCTGGAAACGGCCACCCACCTGCTCACCGGGGCGTCCCGGTTGCGGCTGGCGGCGCACTCGCTGGCCACCGTGGCCGCTCACCCCGAAGCCGGGCCGATGGCGCCGGCGGCGGCCGCCGCCGCGGACGGGCTGCGCCGCGCGTTCCAGCGGGCCGACAGCTGGTACGACGGCTTCGCCGCGGTGCTCATCGGTGACCAGGCCGAATTGCCGCCGGTGGACAGCGACGGCGAACTGCGGCCGGAACTGGCCCACGCCTTCAGCCTGGCCAGTGCGGCCCGGGACATCCCCACCGTGCGGATGCTCATGCGGCTGCTGTGGGCCGGGGAGTACCTCGACGACGAGCACGCCGCCCAGCGCGACCTCGCGGGCGCGGCGCGGACCCTGGCCGCCCAGGCCCACCGCCGCCCGACTGCTGACCCCGCGGTTATATCTAAATAACCCGGGGTAACCGGGAACCGGGCGCAGGCCCGGGTTCCCGCCGGTAGCCTGGCCGGACAGGGATGAGCGCATGAGGGGTACCGGGAGGACGAGATGGGCCTGCCAGTTCGGCAGCAGCGGACGTTGGAGGAGATCGAGGGCAGGCTGGCCGGTTCCGATCCGCACCTTAAGTCGCTGTTCAGCATCTTCAGCCGGCTGTGCCGGGGCGAGGCGATGCCCTGGTTCGAGAACGTCCGGATCCGTCCGATCGCCGACCGGTTCCTGCCCCTGCGCATGTGGTTCCGCCGGATCGCTGGCCGGCCCGCCAAGCGGATACGGCTCGTCCTGCTGCTGCCCGCCGCGCTGAGCGCCATGGCGTGCGCGACCCTCATCGCATTCGGCTTCCCTGGCCCGCGGATCTCCCACGTCGCCAAGCCCCCGGCCGCACGCGAGCTGGTGGTCAAGTCCAGCCTGTGCCGCATCGGCCTGCTGCGGGTGCCCGCCTACTGCTGACCCGGCCGTCCCGGTCACGCGTCACGCAGCCGGAGCAACAGGCCGCCGGCCAGCAGCGCGGCGGCGGCCCAGGCGGCGAGCACGCCGAGGCCCGGCCACGGCCCGATCGGCAGTTTCCTGAGATTCCTGGTGGCCTGGATGGCCAGCCCGGCGGGCATCGGCCCGTACCGCTGGAGGCGGTGTTCCCAGACCGGGTCCAGGGTGCCAAGGTCGCTGAGGACCGGCACGATGTAGAGCAGGCCGAGCATGACCGCGATGGACGCGCCGGAGTCCCGCAGCGCGGTGGCCAGGCCGAGGCTGAGCAGCGCGATCAGGGCCAGGTACAGGACCGAGCCGGCCGCCGCGCGCAGCGTCGGCCCGTCGCCCAGCGACAGCGCCAGGAAGCCGTGCGCCTTGGTGAAGCCGTTGCCGGGCAGGATGAACCGGCCGGCCAGCACTGACCCCAGCACCGAGACGGCCCCGGCGGCCAGCACCACGCCGGTGAGGATGATCGCCTTCGCGGCCAGGGCGGTGACCCGCCGCGGCACCGCGGTGAGCGTGACCCGGATCATGCCGTTGCTGTACTCGCCGCTCATGACCAGCACGGCCAGCACGGCGACGGCCGCCTGGCCGAGCAGGATGCCGGTGAGGCTGAGCTTGGTGGTGTCCTCGCCGCACGAGGCCGGGCACTTCACCACCGCGGTCGCCAGGGCGCCCGCGCCGACCGTCAGCGCGATCAGGGTAAGCAGCAGCCACCCGGTGCTCGGCACCGTGCGCAGCTTCGTCCACTCCGCATGCAGGGCCTCCCGCAGGGTCGTGCCCTCGGCACGCAGCGCGTTCACGCATCCCTCCGGCGCAGCAGGAACACGGCGATCCCCAGGGCGGCCGCGGCCCAGACGCACAGCACGCCAAACCCTTCCCACGGTGCCAGCGGAAAACAGCTGTTGATCGGCTGGCAGACGCTGGTCATCTGCGAGTAGTGCGGTGTGCCCTGCTGCAGCCCGAACGCCGCGGCCGGGGTGAGCCGCAGCACCCAGTCCGCGGGTCCCTGGGGCAGGACGGCGCCGAGGATCAGCGGGACGATCAGCAGCACGACCACGGCGGCGATGGCCCCGGCGCTGCGGCGCAGCACGGCGCCGGCGGACAGGGCGAGGATGGCGGCGACCGCGAGCAGCCCCGCGGTGCCCACGACGATCTGCAGCCCGCGGGAGCTGGTGAGCGACCAGACCGGGTACACCGACGACGCCCACCCACCTGAGCGCAGCTTCCGCTCGGCGATGGGGAGCGCGACCGCGGCCCCGGCCAGCCCGGCGGCGAACGTGACCGACCCGATCACGATGGCCTTGGCCGCTAGCACCCGGCCCCGTCGCGGGCTGGCCGCGAACGTGGTGCGGATCAGGCCCCGCCGGTACTCGGCGGTGATGAACAGCGCCCCCAGGGCGATCACTGTGAGCAGGCCGACGAGCGAGCCCTTGAGCACGGTCCCGAGCGGGTCGGCGACGGTCACGTACGGCGCGATGTCGCCGCTTCCGGCCAGGGTGAACGTGCCGCCGGATTTCTTGAAGCTGCCCGCCGGCGTTCTCGGACAGGAATGCCCGGGCCCGCAGATGAACGCAACGCCGGTCGGGAAGCCTATCTGGCCGCCGCGCCAGGCGCCGCCGGTCTGCTGGCCCTGGAGGCTGACGTGGTCGAAGGCGGCAGTGGCCCGGGTGGCAACGGGGGCATCGGAGGAGTTGCGGGCGAACGTCTGGGCGGGCGTGCCGGCCGAGCAGAATCCCCCGCGGCAGGACAGGGTGTTATTCGGCACCAGGAGGGTCGGCGAGGTTACCAAGAGCCCGGCCTGCACGGTGGGTGGTAGCCCGGCGAGGCTGGCCGTGCCGATCTTGGCCCAGTGCTTGCCGTCGGCGGAGTCATATCCGGTGATCGTGTCGCCGGATCGGGTCAGCCGCAGCCAGCGCGGCGACGCCGCGGAGACGCTGCCGGGCAGGCCGGCCGTGTCGTGGGTGTAGTCGTACTGCATCCGCACCCCGTGGGCGGGGGTGGCCATGACCGCGGCATAAGCCGATCCCGGCCTGGTGCTCGCCTTGATGATGATTCCGGCCTTGGCCCAGGGCACGGCAATGTGCGGGGCCGGGGTGGTCAGCGGGAGTTCGGTGTGCAGCGAGGTGACCCGGACGGTGATGCTTCCGTTGCCGGCCAGCGGCTGGTGGACGAAGTAGAAGTCGTCGGTGACCGCCTCGCCGCCCGGGCCGATGGCAACGGCCGGGTGAGCTCCGGCGTTCTGGCTCCCGTTGGAGACGCCCGCGAGGGCCACCACGGCCAGCGCGGTCAGCAGCGCGGCGGCGACCAGGCTGATCAGCCAGCCGCGCACGGTCCGGAACTTGGTCCACTCGGCCCGCAGCAGGTGCGGGAAGTCGTCGCGCCCGGGCTCCTGGCCGGACCGGTACGGCGTGATCGTGCCCGTGCTCATTTCGCGACCTCCTCGCTGCTCCCCCGGGGGGACGAACCTGCGGCCGTCGCGCCTGGCACGGCGCGGAACTCGACCGCGTCGCGGGTGAGTTCCATGTAGGCCTCCTCGAGCGTCGCGCGGTGCGCGGAGACCTCCGAAAACGGCACCCCGCTGCCGGACAGGACGGCCACGATGCGCTCGGCCGGCAGCCCGGAGACGGTGAGCGTGTCGCGGCCGGTGGCGGCGATGGTGGCGCCAGCGTCCGCGAGCGCCGTCATGGCGTCCGGCCGCGCGGTGGTGCGCAGCGAGACCCGGTCACCGGACGCGGCCGTGATCAGCTCCGCCACGGTGGTATCGGCGATGACCTGGCCGCGGCCGACCACCACCAGGTGGTCGGCGGAGTCCTGCAGCTCGGCCATCAGGTGGCTGGACACCAGCACCGCGCGGCCTTCGCCGGCGAGCGATCGCAGGAACCCGCGCATCCACACGATGCCCTCCGGGTCCATGCCGTTGAACGGCTCGTCGAACATGAGCACCGGCGGGTCGCCGAGCAGGGCCGCGGCGATCCCCAGCCGCTGCCGCATGCCCAGGGAGTAGCCGCCCGCCTTGCGCCGGGCCGCCTTCTCCAGGCCGGCCTGCTCGATCACCGCATCGACCCTCCGGGCGGTCAGGCCCTGGGAGTGGGCCAGCCACAGCAGATGGTTGCGAGCGGTGCGGCTCGGCTGCAGGGCGGCGGCGTCCAGCAGCGAGCCGACGTGGCTCAGCGGGTGGCGCAGGCTCTGGTACCGCTGCCCGCCGATCAGCGCGCTGCCGTCGTCGGGGGCGTCCAGGCCGAGGATCACGCGCATCGTGGTGGACTTGCCGGCCCCGTTGGGACCGACAAACCCGGTGACCTGCCCCGGCTGGACGGAGAATGTCATCCCGTCCAGCGCGACGGTCGGCCCGAACCGCTTGCGCAGGCCGCTGACTTCGATAGTCGCTTCCATGCCAGTCACGGTAGGCAAGCAGGGGTGCCCTCGTCGTCACGCCGGCGAGCCGTCTTCGCCGTCGCTGGCACGAGGGACACCGGCTCCGGCGCATCCCCCGCGTGAGGGACGCGATCTCGCTGGCCAGCGAGGACAATGACTACGTGGACCGAGCGGATAGCTGGCGCGGCGGACAGGCCGAAACGCTGCGGCGGATCGCCATGGCCCCGCACGCGCCCGCCGTGGCCGCAGCGCTGCTTGCGGTGCTCGCCGCCGCCCAGGCGATCGCGCAGCCCGCGATCAACAGCAGCCTCGAAGGCGAGGAGCTGCAGGTCGCCTTCGTGCTGCTCGCGCTGTTCACTGCGCTGCCGCTTGGGCTGCTGTGGCCATACCCGGCAGCAGCTGCCGTGGCCGTTACCGCCGCGTGCGTGCTGTCCCTCTCGGCCTTCCACGCGCTGACCGTGGCCGGCCTGATCGCCGAGCTGGCTGCCCTGTACCGGCTGGGTCGCAGCGGCTCACAGCTGCTGGCCGCGTGCCTCGCGCTGCCGTTCCTCGTACTGGCGCTAGCTGGTCCCACGGGCCTTCAGGCCAGGACCCTCACCGTGCTGCTGGCCGCGCTGGGCCCGGCGGCCGCGTGGGCCGGGGCCGCCCGGCGGGCCCGCAGCGAGGCCGCCGAGCACAACGCCGCCCGGGAGGTCATCGCAGGCACCCTCGTCGAGCACACGGCACGCGGGGAGCGCGCCCGGGTCTCCCGCGAACTGCACGACGTCGTGGCCCACCACATTTCCATGATCGCCGTGCAGGCGGAGACCGCGCGGCTGACCACCGCCGGGATGCCCGCGGCCGGGGCGCAGCGGCTGTCGGCGATCGGCGACACCGCCCGGGCGGCGCTGACCGAGATGCGGCGGCTGCTGGGTGTGCTGCGCGAGGACACCCGGGACGCCATCCCAGGCCGGCAGGGTGCAGACCGGCTGCCCCAGCCCGGCCTGCAGCAGCTCAACGAGCTGCTCGACGAGGCACGGGACGCCTCGGGGTCGGGCATCCGCCTCATCGTCCGCGGGCACACGGCCGCCCTCGACCCCGGCGTCGAGCTCGCCGCCTACCGCATCGTGCAGGAGGCGCTCACCAATGCCCGGCGGCACGCGGAGGGCGCGGCCGTGGACGTGGAGTTGCAGTACACCGCGGGCGCCCTGCGGCTACGCGTCCGTGACAATGGGCCCGGCCCCCCGCCCACCTCCCCTTCCCCCGCCACTGCCACGCCGCCGTCCGCCACGCCGCCGTCCGGTGGCCACGGGCTGGTCGGCATGCGCGAGCGCGCTGCTGCTGTTGGCGGTGAGCTACGCACCGGCTCCGCTCACGGCGGCGGTTTCGTCGTCGAGGCCACCCTGCCGACCGCGGCGGAGGCGGCTGCATGACAACCCCGGCCGCTCCGTCCGCGGCGATCCGGATCATTGTCGCCGACGACCATCAGGTAGTACGCACCGGGTTCGCCGCGCTGCTGGACACCCAGCCGGATTTCGCGGTCGCCGGCACTGCCTGCGACGGGGCTGAGGCGGTGCGGATCTGCCGCGACCTGCATCCAGACGTCGTCCTCATGGATGTCCGGATGCCGGGCATGGACGGCATCGAAGCCACCAGGCAGCTCGCCGGATCCGGAACGGGCGGGCCGCGCATCCTCATCCTCACCACCTTCGACCTGGACGAGTACGTCTACGACGCGCTGTGCGCCGGGGCCAGCGGTTTCCTGCTCAAAGACGTCACCGCCGAGCGGCTGTTCGACGCGGTGCGGGTCGTCGCCGCAGGCGAAGCACTGCTCGCGCCCGCCGTCACCCGCCGCCTCATCAGCGAGTTCGCCCGGCTGCGGCCGAACACAGCCGCCCCGCCCGGGGCCGGACTCGCCACGCTCACGCCGCGCGAAACCCAGGTGCTCCGCCTGATCGCCGAGGGCCTGTCCAACCCGGAGATCGCAGCCCGGCTGGTGGTCACCGAGGAGACAGTGAAAACGCATGTCAGCCGGGTTCTCACCAAGCTGGGCCTGCGCGACCGGACCCAGGCGGTCGTCACCGCCTACGAGTCAGGACTGGTCATGCCGCGCTCCCGCGAGCAGACATAGCTTGGGTGCATCTCGGCCGAGGACAGCGGGCGCAGCTTTACGCTGAATTACCTGCGCTGGAATGCTTGCCTAGCGCTCTCGGGCGGGCACGACCAGGCCGGACTCGTACGCGGTGACCACCGCCTGGACGCGGTCGCGCAGGCCGAGCTTGGCGAGCAGGCGGCTGACGTGGGTCTTGACCGTGTCCTCGGTCACGGTGAGGCAGGCGGCGATCTCGGTGTTGGACAGGCCCTCGGCGACGAGGCGCAGCACCTCGGTCTCGCGCGGGGTCAGCGCGGCGAGTGATGACGGCTGAGGGACAGCCGTGGGCGGGCGGATCCGGGCGAACTCGCTGATCAGGCGCCTGGTGACCGCGGGCGCGAGCAGTGCTTCGCCTGCCGCGATGACCCGCACCGCGTCATAGAGCTGGCCGGCGGTGGCCTCCTTGAGCAGGAACCCGCTCGCGCCGGCGCGCAGCGCGTCGAAGACGTACTCGTCCAGGTCGAAAGTGGTGAGGATCAGCACCCGCGGCGCCTGGTCGTCCAGCGTGAGCTGCCGTGTCGCCTCGATGCCGTCCGTGCCGGGCATCCGGATGTCCATCAGGACCACGTCCGGGCGGAGCTCGCGGCAGGCCCGCACCGCCTCCGCCCCGTCCCCGGCGGTCCCGAGCACGGTGAAGTCCGGCTGCGTGCCGAGCATCGCGGCGAATCCGGCGCGCACCACCTCGTGGTCGTCGGCCACGACGATGCCGATCATGCGAGCTCCGGCTTGGCGGGCAGCGTGGCCTCCACGAGGAACCCGCCACCCGGGGCCGCGGCCGTGCGCAGCGACCCGCCGGCCGCCGTGGCGCGCTCGCGCATGCCGGTCAGCCCGTGTCCCGGGCTGCCCGCACCGTCATGGCCGTTCCCGTCGGCCCGGTGGTCGGCGGGCGGGCCGGGGCCGTTGTCCCGGACCTGCAGCAGCAGCGAGCCCTCCCCGTAGCGGAGCTCGACGTCGACGGCGGTACCGGGCGCGTGCCGCCGGGCATTGGTGAGCGCCTCCTGCACGATCCGGAAGGCGGCGAGCTCGACGCCCGGGTCGAACGCCGCGACCGGGCCGGACACGATGAGCCGCGCGCCCGCGCCCGAGGTCTCCCGCGCGGCGTCGACCAGCTCGGCGAGTTGCGGCAGGCCGGGCTGCGGGTGCCGGGCGGCCGCGCCGTCGCCATCCTCGCGGAGCACGCCGAGCAGGCGCCGCATCTCGGTGAGCCCGGCTCGGGCCGTGCCGGCGATCTCGGCGAGCCGCTGCGCGCCTGCGGCCGGCAGGCCGGGGGTGGTCTCCCGCGCCGTCTCCGCCTGCACCGCGATCATGGAGATGTGGTGCGCGACGACGTCGTGCAGCTCGCGGGCGATACGGGCGCGCTCCCCGCGCGCCATGTGGTCGGCCAGGGTGCCCGCCATCACCTCACGGGCGGTGGCCTGCCGCGCAGCCTCGCCGCGTGCCCGCTGGGCGATCCCGGCCCAGGCCGTCGCCGGGACAAGCACGGCCAGCAGGATGGCCGGGATCCCACGCCCGTCGAGTGCGAGCACGAGGAAGGGCACGGCCAGTCCACAGGCCAGGACGGGAGTGCGGTCCCGCCGGTCGCCCCCGGCCAGCCCGGCGTCCCGGTAAACGCCTTCGTATCCGAGCCGGTAGCTCGCGAGGACCTGTGCGGCAACCCCGGCCACGGTCAGCGCGCCGGAGCCGAACACCGCCAGCGACACGGTGCTGGCCGCCGTGATGGCGGCCGCGGCCGCGGCCGGGCGCAGGAAGATCAGCGGCACCGTGGTGGCCAGGGCGAGCAGGCACAGCGACACGGCCTCGCCGGCGGTGCTCCCGGGTGCTGTCTGGCCGGCGCGGGCAGCGGTGAGCATCACGGCCTGAGCGACGGCCTGGCCGAGCGCGGCCAGCGCCAGCACCGTCCCGGCGATCGCCACCGCGTGCGGGGCCGAGGCGAGCCGCTGCGTCCATCCAGCCGCCATGCACCCATTGTTCCCCCTGGCCCGGGCCAGCCGCGTCCCCGGACAGGGGACTCCCGGCCATCCCTCGCAAGAGTGACACCTGCGGGAACGTCACCCGCGAGGATGGCGCTGAAGACGGTTCCCCGGCGTGACGATCCCCGCCGGGCCCGGTCCCTACCCTGGCGGCCATGGAGACAGCCATTGAAGTCGCCGGGCTGGTCAAGCGGTTCGGCGCGGCTCAGGCGCTCGACGGGATGACGTTTTCTGTCCCATACGGCCAGGTCACTGGCTTTGTCGGCCCGAACGGGGCCGGGAAAACCACCACGATGCGGGTGATCCTCGGCCTGGACGCGGCCGACAAGGGCACCGCCCTGGTCGGCGGGCAGCCGTACGGGTCGCTGCGGCACCCGCTGGGCCATGTCGGCGCGCTGCTGGACGCATCCGCGCTGCAGCCGAGCCGCAGCGCGCGCAATCACCTGCTGTGGCTGGCCCACTCCCAGGGACTGGGCACCCGGCGGGTCGACGAGGTAGTCGAGCAGGCCGGGCTGCGGTCGGTCATCCGCCGCAAGGGCGGCGGTTACTCCCTGGGCATGCGGCAGCGGCTCGGCATCGCCGCCGCGCTCCTCCGCGACCCGCCGGTGCTGATGATGGACGAGCCTTTCAACGGTATGGACCCCGAGGGCATCGTGTGGATGCGCGGCTTCCTGCGCGCGCTGGCCGCCGAGGGCCGCGCCGTGCTCGTCTCCAGCCACCTGATGAGCGAACTGGAGGACGCCGCCGACCACCTCGTGGTGGTGGGCCGGGGAAAGGTCATCGCCGACGCCAGCGTGCGGGACTTGATCACGGCCGCGTCCGGTGACCGGGTCCAGCTGCGCACCGCGGCGCGCGGCGACGCGATGACGGTGCTGGCGCACGCGGGGGCAAGGGTCGCCATGACCGGTCCTGACCAGATCATCGTCTCGGGTCTTCCCGCTGACCGGGTGGTGGCGGCGCTCACGGACAGCCGCGTCCCGTTCGCGGAGGTATCCGCGCACCGGGCGACTCTCGAGGAGGCGTACATGGAACTCACCAGGGACGCCGTGGAATTCAGCGCCGCCCCGGCTGACGGAGGATCGCCGCAGTGACCACCATGACGAAATACCGCTCCCCCCTACAGGGCGGGCGCGACGGCTTCGGCCAGCTGCTGCACGCGGAGTGGACCAAGTTCCGCACGGTGCGCGGCTGGGTCGCCGGCATGATCCTCGCGGTCCTGGTAACGGCCGGGCTCGGCGTGCTCATCGCCAAGACCACCGTCCCCTCGTGTTCGGCTCAGACCAGCGGGGGGCAGCAGGGCCCTGTCCAGCACGGCGTGGCGTGCGGCCAGCCTGTTTACGCGATGGGGCCGGGCGGCGTGCTGGTGCAGGACGAGTTCTACTTCGTGCGGCAGCCGCTCGGTGGCAAGGGCAGCATCACGGCCCGGGTGACCTCGCTGATCGGTGGCGGTCGGCCCGCTGTCGTGCCGTGGTCCAAGGCGGGGATCATCATCTCCGGCGGCACCCGTCAGGGCTCCGCGTACGCGGCCATGATGGTCACCGGTGGCAACGGGGTGCGGATGCAATGGAACTACACCGGGGACGCGGCAGGACTGCCCGGCGCCGTCTCGGCGGCAAGCCCGCGCTGGCTGAGGCTCACCCGCGACGGCGGCACGATCACCGGATATGACTCGGCCGACGGCACGCACTGGACGCGAATCGGCTCCGTCGCCCTGGCCGACCTGCCGTCCACCGTCCAGGCGGGGCTCTTCGTCACCTCGCCGAACCACACGACGTACTCCTCGAGCCTCGGCAGCGGCAGCGGATACAGCAACCCAACCGTGGCCACCGCCGTCTTCGATCACGTCAGCCGGACAGGCACCTCGCCCGCCAGCGCGTGGACCGGCGATTACCTCCACGGGCCCACGAGCATGGGGGTCACGGGGGTATCACCGGGGTATCACCAGGTGGCCGGCCGGTTCACCGTGAACGGGTCCGGTGACATCGCGCCCCTCATTTCCGGAGCCCTTGGCGACGGCCCCAACATCACCGTCAGGGACTACCTGCTCGGCACGTTCGCCGGGCTGATCGCGGTGGCCGTGGTCGCGGCGATGTTCATGACCGCCGAATACCGGCGTGGCCTGATCCGCATCACGCTGGCCGTCAGCCCGGGCCGGGGCCGGGTGCTCGCGGCGAAGGCGATCGTGATCGGCTCGGCCGCCTTCGTCGCCGGCCTTGCCGCCGCCGCGGGCGCGGTGCTCATCGCCACGGACATAGCGCACAGCGGCGGCACCGATCTGTTCCCCGAGCCGTGGCCGACCGAACTGCGTATCATCGCCGGCACGGCGGCGCTGATCGCGGTGGCCGCCGTCCTCACCCTGGCCATCGCGACCATGGTGCGCCGCAGCGCCACCGCGATCCTCATCGTGATCGTGACGATCGTGATCCCGTTCGTCCTGTCGGCCCCTCCAGGGATACCGGTCGGCGTCACCGACTGGCTGCTGCGGATCACCCCGGCCGCCGCCTTCGCCCTCCAGCAGCCCATGCCGCAGTACTACCAGGTCCAGGCCAACTACATCCCTTCGTCCGGCTTCTTCCCGCTGGCGCCGTGGACCGGTTTCGCGGTGCTCTGCGGGTGGACGGCGCTGGCCCTGGTCCTGGCCGCCTACCTGCTGCGCCGGCGGGACGCGTGAGCCTGCCTGCCAGGGAATTGGGCCGTGCCCGGTACGGAAGGGAGACCCTGCACGCGGAATGGACCAAGCTCCGCACCGTCGCCAGCACCGGCTGGCTGCTGCTCGCCGCGGCCGCGCTCACCATCGCGGTGAGCGTGGCGGCGGACGCCGCGGCGACCTGCCCGTCCGGCGGCTGCCAGGCGGACCCGGCCAAGCTCAGCCTCACCGGCGTCCAGGCCGGCCAGGCGATCGTCGCGGTCATCGCCGTGCTGGCGGTCAGCAATGAGTACAGCACCGGCATGATCCGCATCACGCTGACCGCGATGCCGCGCCGCCTGACGGTGCTGGCCGCCAAGGCCGCGCTCATCGCCGGCCTGGTCCTCGCGGTGAGCGCCGTGGCCGTGCTGGCGTGCGTACTGGCCGGACGGCTGATCTTGTCCGGGCACGGCTTCACCCCCGCGCACGGCTACCCGCCGCTGTCCCTGGGCGACGGACCGGTGCTACGTGCCGCTGCCGGGTCGGTTCTCTACCTTGGCCTGATCGCCCTGCTCAGCCT
>DATDGI010000452.1:0-22600 GCA_036522155.1 Streptosporangiaceae bacterium | reverse complement strand
GCGGGACCGGGCGCTGCGGGACCGGGCGCTGCGGGACCGGGCGCTGCGGGACCGGGCGCTGCGGGACCGGCCACACCCGCGGGACCGGCCACACCGGCAGGACCGGCCGCCGATGGGGCCCGGGCGCCGGCCGCCGCACAGGCCGCCCCGGATGGCCGCGCCGCCACCGGCGCCCCGGCCCCGGGAGCAGCAGCCGCGGCCGGGCAGGCGCCAGCGGCGGGGACGGCCGCTACTCCCGGCCAGGCACCAGCGGCCGGCGGGGAGCAGATCCGGCTGCGCGGGGCGGCCGCCAGGACCGCGGCGAACATGGCGGCCAGCCTGTCCGTGCCCACCGCGACCAGCGTCCGCACCATTCCGGCCAAGCTGCTGATCGACAACCGGATCGTGATCAACAACCACCTCGGCCGCGGCCGCGGCGGCAAGGTCTCGTTCACCCACCTCATCGGGTACGCACTGGTCCGGGCGCTGCGGCTGGCCCCGGAGATGAACGACGCCTACACCGAAGTGGACGGCAAGCCTGCCGTCAGTCGGCCCGAGCACGTCAACCTGGGCCTGGCGATCGACGTGGCCGGCCGGGACGGCGCCCGGCAACTGCTGGTGCCCAGCATCAAGGCCGCCGAGACGATGGACTTCCGGCAGTTCTGGATGGCCTACGAGGACATCGTGCGCCGGGCCCGGACCGGCAAGCTGACGGTAGAGGATTACGCCGGCACCACCATCAGCCTGACCAACCCGGGCACGATCGGCACCGAGCACTCGGTGCCCCGGCTCGTCACCGGGCAGGGCTGCATCGTCGGCGTGGGCGCGATGGAGTACCCGGCCGCCTACCAGGGAGCATCCGACGAGACCCTGGCCCGGCAGGCGATCAGCAAGACCGTCACGCTCACATCGACCTACGACCACCGGATCATCCAGGGCGCGCAGTCCGGCGATTTCCTGCGGCACATCCACCGGCTGCTGCTCGGCGAGGACGGCTTCTACGACGTCGTGTTCGCCGCCCTCCAGATCCCGTACGAGCCGGTCCGGTGGGTGCGCGACATCCCGGCCGGGCACGAGCAGGACATCAGCAAGCCGGCCCGGGTGCACGAGCTGATCCACGCCTACCGGGTGCGCGGCCACCTGATGGCCGACACCGACCCGCTGGAATACAAGCAGCGCAAGCACCCCGACCTGGACATCAACCAACACGGGCTGACCCTGTGGGACCTGGAGCGGGAGTTCCCGACCGGCGGGTTCGGCGGGAAGCCGCTGATGAAGCTGCGCGAGATTCTCGGCGTGCTGCGCGACTCCTACTGCCGCACCGTCGGCGTGGAATACATGCACATCCAGAACCCGGAGGAACGCGCCTGGCTGCAGGCCCGGGTGGAACGGCCACACAGCCGGCCCGGTCACGACGAGCAGGTGCAGATCCTGTACCGGCTGAACGTGGCCGAGGCGTTCGAGATGTTCCTCCAGACCAAGTTCGTCGGCCAGCGCCGGTTCTCGCTGGAGGGCGCCGAGTCGCTGATCACGGTGCTGGACGCGGTCCTGACCGAGGCGGCGCGGGCGCCGCTGCACGAGGCCGTGATCGGGATGGCGCACCGGGGCAGGCTGAACGTGCTGGCGAACATCGTCGGCAAGTCCTACGCCCAGATCTTCGGCGAGTTCGAGGGCAACCTCGACCCAGACACCACCCATGGCTCCGGCGACGTGAAGTACCACCTCGGCGCGGAAGGCGTGTACACCGGCAGCGACGGCTCGCAGATCCCGACCTCGCTGGTGGCCAACCCGAGCCACCTGGAGGCGGTCGACCCGGTGCTGGAAGGCGTGGTCCGGGCCAAGCAGGACGTGCTGGACATCGGCGAGCCCGGGTTCACCGTGCTGCCCATGCTCATCCACGGGGACGCCGCGTTCGCGGGCCAGGGGGTGGTGGCCGAGACGCTGAACCTCTCCCAGCTGCGTGGCTACCGGACCGGCGGCACCGTCCACATCGTGGTGAACAACCAGGTCGGCTTCACCACCTCGCCGCAGCAGTCCCGCTCCAGCGTGTACGCCACCGACGTGGCGCGGATGATCCAGGCCCCGATCTTCCACGTGAACGGGGATGACCCGGAGACCGCGGCCCGGATCGGGCGGCTGGCGTTCGAATACCGCCAGGCGTTTGGCAAGGACGTGGTTATCGATCTCATCTGCTACCGCCGCCGCGGGCATAACGAGGCGGACAACCCCTCGTTCACGCAGCCGCTGATGTACGACCTCATCGACGCCAAGCGGTCGACCCGCAAGCTCTACACCGAGGCGCTGATCGGCCGCGGCGACATCACCATGGAGGAAGCCGAGCACGCGCTGCGCGACTACCAGCAGCAACTGGAGCGGGCCTTCACCGAGACCAGGGAGGCCACCAAGCGGCCGGCCCAGGAGCCGGGCGCGGTAACCCGGCCGGAGCCGGCCGCGCCGGCCCCGATCGACCACAACGCCGTCCGGACCGCGACCACCGGTGAGGCCATCAAGCAGATCATCGGGTCGGAGCTGAGCGTGCCGGACGGCTTCACCGTTCACCCGCGGCTGGCGCCGGTGCTGCAGCGCCGCGGCACCATGGTGGACGAGGATGCCATCGACTGGGCGACCGGCGAGATGATCGCGTTCGGCTCGGTGCTGATGGACGGCCACGGCGTGCGGCTCGTCGGCCAGGACACCCGGCGCGGCACGTTCGGCCAGCGGCACGCGGTGCTGGTGGACCGGAACACCGGCGCCGAGTACACCCCGCTGCGGCGGTTCAACTCGGCCCGCGCGCGGTTCCACGTGTACGACTCGCTGCTGTCGGAGTTCGCCGCGGTGGGCTTCGAATACGGCTACTCGGTGGCCCGGCCGGACACGCTGGTCTGCTGGGAGGCCCAGTTCGGGGACTTCGCCAACGGCGCGCAGACCATCACCGACGAGTTCATCAGCTCCGGCGAGCAGAAGTGGGGCCAGCGCTCCAGCCTGGTGCTGCTGCTCCCGCACGGGTACGAGGGGCAGGGGCCGGATCACTCCTCCGCCCGGGTAGAGCGGTTCCTGTCAATGTGCGCGCAGGACAACATGGCGGTCGCGATGCCGACCACCTCCGCCAGCTACTTCCACCTGCTGCGCTGGCAGGCGCTGTCGGGCCGGCGCAAGCCGCTGGTGATCTTCACGCCCAAGTCCATGCTGCGGCTGAAGGCCGCTGCCTCGCCGGTTGCCGACTTCACCTCCGGCTCGTTCCGGCCCGTGATCGGCGACCACGAGGTGCCAGAACCGGCCGCGGTGCAGCGGGTGGTGCTGTGCTCGGGCAAGATCTACTGGGACCTGGCGGCGATGCGGGCCGAGCGGGGCGTGAACGGCGCCGCGCTGGTCCGGGTGGAGCGGCTGTACCCGCTCCCGGCCGCCGAACTCGCCGCCGAACTGGCCCGCTACCCGGCGGCCACGGACATCATCTGGGCGCAGGAAGAGCCGGGGAACATGGGGGCGTGGCCGACCATGGCGCTGTGCCTGCCCGGCATCGTGGCACCGCGGCCGGTGCGGCCGGTGACGCTGCCGCCGGGTTCGGCCCCTGCGGGCGGGTCCGCCGTGAAGCACCGGGCCGAGCACCACGAGGTGGTCGCGGCCGCGCTCGGGCTGGGATAGCCCGATGTACTTCACCGACCAGGGCATCGACGAACTCGCGCAGCGGCGGGCCAGCGACGAGGTCAGCCTGGGCTGGCTGGCCGAGCGGCTGCGCGAGTTCGTCGACATCGCCCCGGAGTTCGAGGCGGCGGTGGACCGGCTGGCCAGCTGGCTGGCCCGGCTCGACGACGACGAATAGCCACCCGGGCCCCGCGCCGCGATGTATTTGACTATCCACGAACGCGATATATCTTGTTATCAGGCCGGCCACCTCAGCCGGGAAGGAGACGCGCGATGACACAGTGGACCGTCGAGGCGCCCACCACCCTCGGCTTCGACGGCGTCGCGGCGCTCCGGGTCCGGGTCATCTCCGGCTCGGTCGCGGTGCTGTCCACCGACGACCGGCCCTGCGTCGACGTGGCCGAACTGACCGGCCAGCCGCTCCTGGTCAAGCATGAGGCCGGCATTCTCACGGTCACCTATCCCGACCTCACCTGGGACGGGCTGCTCGGCTGGCTGCGGCCACAGGCGCACTCGGCCAACATCACGATCATGGTGCCGCGGGAGTGCCCCACCCAGCTCGGCGTGATCAGCGCCAGCGCGGTCGTGTCCGGGATTTCCGCCCCGACCTCGGTCAAGAGCGTGACCGGCAAGATCACGCTCGACGGGATGACGGGCGTGCTGGAGGCCAGGACCCTGTCCGGCGACGTGGAGGCCCAGGGCCTGGCCGGGCAGGTCAGTTTCAACTCGATATCCGGTGACCTGACGGTGGCCGACGGCGACGTCGAGCGGCTCGACGCCAAGACCGTCAGCGGCCGCGTCACCGCGGACATCGACCTGAGTGACGGCGCTAAGCTGCGGGTGGCCACGGTCTCCGGCGAGGTCGCGATCCGGCTGCCCGCGAAGGCCAGCACCCGCGTCGAGTTGCGCTCGGCCGGCGGCCGGGTGCAGAGCGAGTTCGGCGGGCTGGCCTCCGCCCGCGCCCCTGGCGGGAGCACGCTGACCGGAACCCTCGGCGCCGGATCGGGGCGGCTCGTAGTCACCTCGGTGTCCGGCCAGGTCACGCTGCTCGAACGCAATCACCAGGCGACCGGTCCCGACCCAGGTCACCCCGAGCCGGAGGAGGATGCCTCATGAGCCCGGTATTCCGGCACGGCAATCTGCGTCTCTACCTGCTCAAGCTGCTCGACGAGGCGCCGCGGCACGGATACGAGGTCATCCGGCTGCTGCAGGACAGGTTCCTGGGCGTCTACGCCCCGTCCCCCGGCACCATCTACCCACGGCTGGCGCGGCTGGAGGAAGAGGGCCTGGTCACGCACGACGAGGAAGAGGGGCGGAAGGTGTACCGCATTACCGACAAGGGCCGGGCCGAACTGCACGCCCGCCTGGACGACCTGGCCGAGCTCGAGGAGGAGATCACGGCCTCGGTCCGTGACATCGCCAGGGAAGTTTCCGAGGACGTCAGGGAAACCGTTCGCAACCTGCGCGAGGAACTCGCATCGGCGGCCCGGGACATCAGCGGCAAGAGCCGGCCCCCGGCGGGCGACGCGGGGCCGGGCCGCGAGCGGGCCGGCGCCGAGCCGGCTGGCGCCAGGCCGGCTGGCGGTGGTACAGCCACCGGTGAGCCGGAAAGCGGCGGGCCACCAGGCGGAGGCCCGGAAGGCCGCGGGCCCGAAGGCGGCGAGGCCGACGGGGGCACCAGGCCGCGCGCGGGCGAGCAGCCCGGGGAGGACGCCGGCTGGTCAGGCCACGGCACCCGGCACGCCGGCCGCACCTGGGCCGAGTGGTCGGGCTGGGGGGACTGGTCAGGCTGGGGCGAGTGGCAGGGCAAGGGCGCGCGGCACGGAGCGGGCAGTCATCGCGCTCTGCGGGATCTCGAGCGGCTGGCCCGGCAGTTCGCCCGGGACCTGCGGACGGCCGCCTGGCATGCCCAGGCGGTCAGCGAGGACGCGCTTGACGACCTGCGGGACATCCTCGACCAGGCCATGGACCGGATCAGGTCCGAGGTGTTCACCAGCAAGACCCCGGCACCGGACCAGCCCGAGGACGAGGAAAGCACACCCTGATCCTCGGGCGGTGGCCCGCCGTTAGGTGCGGGCAGCCGTCCACCCCGGCGCGCGGCCCGGCTGGCGCTAGCTGGTGAACACGACCTTCCCGAACAGCTCCCCGGCGATCATCGCCGCGAACCCGTCCGCGGCCTGGCGGAGCGGGAGCACCCGGTCGATCTTCGGCCGGACGCCGGTCTGCTCGCAGAACGCCAGCAGCCGGCCGAGCTGGTCGCGGCTGCCCATGGTCGAGCCCACCACGGACAGCTGGCGGAAGTAGACATGGCTGAGTTCGGCCGGCGGAGCCGCGCCGCTAGTCGCGCCGGAGATGACGATCCGGCCACCCGGCCGCAGCGCCCGGACCGAGTGCGCCCACGTGGCCTGGCCAACCGTTTCCATGACCGCGCCGACCCGCTCGGGAAGCCGGCTGCCGGAGGGGAAGGCCTGGTCCGCGCCGAGTTCCAGGGCCTGCTCGCGCTTGGCTTCGCTCCGGCTCGTCACCCATATCCGGTAGCCACCGGCCCGCCCGAGCAGGATCAGCGCGGTGGCCACCCCGCCGCCCGCTCCCTGGACCAGGACGGTCGACCCTGGCTCCAGGCCAGACCGCTCGAACAGCATCCGGTAGGCGGTCAGATAGGCGGTGGGCAGGCAGGCGGCGGCCTCGAACGACAGCCCGGGCGGCTTGGCCAGCAGATTGCGGCGCGGCACCATGACCCGTTCGGCGAACGTGCCGTCGTAGCGCTCGGAGAGCAGGGACCGGGCCGGGTCCAGGGTCTCGTCACCACCGGCGGCCAGCGGATCCCCGATGACCGCGTGCGCGACCACCTCCCGGCCATCGTGGGTGACCCCGGCTGCGTCGCAGCCCAGCACGATCGGCAGCCGGTCGGCGGAGATACCCACCCCGCGCAGCGTCCAGACGTCGTGATGGTTCAGCGAGGCCGCCCGGACCGTGATGGTCTCCCAGCCGTCCGGCGGAGCCGGCTCCGGGTGCTCAGCCAGTTCCAGGCCGGCCAGCGGATCGTCGGCGTCGATGCGGGCAGCGGTGACGGCGAACATGAATCGCACCTTAGTGCCCGCGCGCGCAAAGGCCAGCCGTGTGCCCCGGCGCGATCACGGGCCGCTGCCCAGGCCGCGGCCTGCCCGGTTCAGCACCGCGCTTCCTGGTGTCCCGCCGTCGCCGGCCGGCTACCCGGCGGAATCACCGGTCCGGCCGGCACCGGCTGTGCCATACTCGACGCCGGAAGTGCCTACGAATAACGCCCCCCTTTCTCCCCGCTCCACTTCCTGTATCTGAAGGACCCCGCGTGGATCTCGCCTCGTACACCGAGCTTGCGGTGCGCCTGGTCAACAGTGGCGCGCCCACTGAACATGGCCGCGACGCCCTCGCCTCGGTGGCGGGGTACCGCAGCCTGGTCGCCGACCGCCCCCACCTGTGCGGCGGGGTGATCCCATCCGACCTGGAGGCGCTGCGGCTGCTGCGGGCCGAGCTGCGGCTCATCTTCGAGGCCGCCGCGGCCCGCCGGGAAGCGGAGGTGGCCGACCGGCTCAACGCGCTGCTCTCCCGCTATCCGGTCCACCCGCAGATCGTCCGGCACGACGGCCAGCCCTGGCACGTCCACCTGGTGAACAGCGGTTCGGTGGCCGACCGGTATGCCGCCGCGGCCGTTGCCGGGCTCACCAGCCTGGTCACCGACTCCGGCGCCGACCGGCTCGGAATCTGTGCGGGAACCAGCTGCGAGCGCGTTTTCGCCGAGCACGGGCCTGGCCGGCCCCGGCGTTACTGCTCCGAAGCGTGCGCAAGCAGGGCAAATGTCCGGGCCCTCCGCACCCGGGGGCGTGGCGGCAGGCAGCACCCGGCCCCCGCGGCCGCTAGCTGAGCACCGGAATCATCCGGTAGCCGGAGAGATCACCCCTGGCTGGCCCGGAGGCCGGCGCGCGCCGGGACGGGCCGTTTTGTCCGGGTCTGCCAGCATCAGACGTGCTGGTGAACCGTGGTCCGTGTTACCGAAATGAAGCCGCGTGACTGCTTCTCATGGCCCTTGACGATCATTACCATGAGGCCAACCCACATGGGCCCTATGGCCCCGCATGCGAACCCCGGAAGAAGGTTCGGGTATGGCAACAGTAGCTACCACCAGACCGGCTGACGTAGGCCTCAAGCGTGAGATGGGGCTGATCGGCGCCACCTGGTCGTCTGAGACCTCGATCATCGGCTCCGGCTGGCTGTTCGGCTCGTACTTCGCCGCCGCGGCGGTCGGGGCAGCCGCCATCATCTGCTGGGTCATCGCCGGCATCGCGGTCATCATCCTGGCCCTCGTGCACGCCGAACTCGGCGGCATGTACCCGGTCTCCGGCGGGACGGCGAGATTCCCGCACTTCGCGTACGGCAGTGTGGCAGGCATCTCGTTCGGGTTCTTCTCCTGGCTGCAGGCCGTCACGGTGGCGCCGATCGAGTGCTATGCCGTGATGCAGTACGGGTCGCACTACTGGCACGGCCTCTTCAACACGACCACGGGGAAGATCACCGGCGTCGGCTTCGTGATGACGATCATCCTGATGGCCGTCTTCACGGCCATCAACTTCCTCGCGATGCGGCTGTTCACGCACGTCAACAGCGCCATCACCTGGTGGAAGGTAGTCATCCCGGTCGCGACCATCATCATCTTGCTGTTCAAGTTCCACCCCAGCAACTTCAAAGCGGGCGGCGGCTTCATCCCGACCGGGGTCACCTGGAAGGACATCTTCACGGCCGTTCCCGCGGCCGGCATCGTGTTCGCCTACCTCGGCTTCGAGCAGGCCGACCAGCTCGCGGGCGAGATCAAGAACCCGCAGCGCAACCTGCCGCGGGCGATCATCATCGCCATCCTCCTCGGCACCGCGATCTACGTGCTGCTCCAGGTCGTGTTCATCGGCGCGATGTCGCCCAGCCTGCTCACCCACGGCTTCGCCGGCATCGCCTGCCCGAAGACCGGGGCCTGTGCCAGCAACGTCTCCAGCATCGTCTCCGGGCCGTTCGCCGGCCTGGCCGGCGTGGTCGGGCTCGGCTGGCTGGCCACCATCCTGTACATCGACGCTTTCATCTCGCCGTTCGGCACCGGCCTGATCTACCAGACGTCGACCTCGCGGGTCGGCTACGGGCTCGCCCGGAACCGCTACTACCCGCAGATCTTCGCCCGGACCGACGCCAACGGCATCCCCTGGATCAGCCTGATCTTCGCCTTCGTGTTCGGGCTGGTCTTCCTGCTGCCCTTCCCGAGCTGGCACTCGCTGGTCAGCCTGGTCACCGGGGCGAGCGTGCTGATGTACGCGGGCGCGCCGCTGTCCATGAGCGCGCTGCGCAAGACGGTGCCGGAAGCCGACCGTCCCTACAAGATGCCGGCCGCCGCGGTGCTCGGGCCGGTCGCGTTCATCGTCGCCAACCTGATCATCTACTGGTCGGGCTTCGAGACGATCTGGAAGCTGGGCCTGTGCATCGTCATCGGCTACGTGCTGATCGGCATCTGCATGGCCTTCGACCCCCAGCGGCCGCCGCTGGAGTGGAGGTCCGCGCAATGGCTGCCGGTGTACCTGATCGGCATGGGCATCATCTCCTGGCAGGGCACGTTCAGCGGCGGCGCGGTGGCCGCGCCCGTCAACACCGGCCACATCCACTTCGGGATCGACATGCTGGTGGTTGCGGTGTTCAGCCTGGTCATCTACTACTGGGCCACCGCCACGCGGCTGTCCCAGGACGAGATGCTGGCCCTGGTGTCCCGGCAGTCCGCCACGGTGGACGACACCGGTCACGTCGCCGAAGGGTAGCGGTTCGCCTGGCGCCACCTCCGGAGGCCCCATCCCGTGCCCGGGATGGGGCCTCCGGCCGTTACCGGCGCCGCCGGTAGCGCAGCACCACCCGGCCCTCGATCAGGGACGGCGGCACCACCCCGAAGCTGCTGCTGTCCGCCGCCCCGGCCGCCGGGTTGTCGGCTCCGAGCCACCAGCCGCCGGGCTCACGCCGCACCGCCCGCTTGACGATCAGCAGATCCGGCCGGTGCGGATGACGGGCCACCACCAGCTGCCCGGGGCGGACCCGCAACGCCCGCCCGGGGCCAGCCGTTCGGCGGACCAGGAGCCAGTCACCCGGGTTCAGGGCGGGCTGCATGGAACGCTCGGCTACCGCGACCCGCCAGATGGGCCAGCGCATCGATCCCCCCGGATTTCCCGATCGGCGACGGGGTAGTGTCGGACACCGGTACCCATGATCCGACATGAGAGAAGGAGATCGATGAGGCTGCTCGCACGTCTCCTCGAGCCGAAGGCCACCGCCTACGCCCACTGTGACCTCCCGTGCGGGGTCTACGACCCGGCGCAGGCCCGGATCGAGGCCGAATCCGTCAGGGCGATCTGCCAGAAGTACGCCGACAACAGCGACCCGGAGTTCCGCGCCCGCGCGCTGCAGATCAAGGAAGACCGGTCCGAGCTGGTCAAGCACCATCTGTGGGTGCTGTGGACGGACTACTTCAAGCCGCCTCACTTCGAGAAGTACCCCCACCTGCACCAGCTGTTCAACGAGACGACCAAGCTGGCGGGCGCGGGCGGCACCAAGGGCAGCACGGACGTCGGCAAGGCCGACGAGCTGCTCGCCAAGATCGACGAGATCGCCAAGATCTTCTGGGAGACCAAGCAGGGCTGACGACACGCCCGGGCAGTCCCCGGCCATGGAGGCCGCGCGGTTGACCCGCGCGGCCTCCGGCATTGCGCTAGATACGCCACACCGGTGCCGTCGGCATGCCCGGCGCAGCAGGCTTCCGCGGCGTTTGGCCGCGCAGATCGTCGGCACCACTCGTTGTTGACGGTAGGTTGCAGGCAAGAACCGACGGCGGCCGGCACCAGTGCGGGCGGCCAGCCGCCTGTGGAGGACGTACGTGACTGGAGACAGCACCGCGCGCGGGACCGCGTCCGCGCCCACCGCCGTGATGGCCGGGGCGCCCACGGACGACGACGACGTCCGGGACCAGGTCACCATCCGGATGCCGGCCGAGGGGGCCTACCTGTCGGTCCTGCGGACGGCCACGGCGGGCCTGGCGGCGCGCCTCGACTTCACCCTGGACGAGATCGAGGACCTGCGGATCGCGGTGGACGAGGCCTGCGGCATGCTCCTCGCCCAGGCGGCACCCAGCGCCGAGCTCGAGTGCGACTTCACGCTGGGCGAGGACCGGATGAACATCGCCGTCTCGACGTCCGCCAGCCAGCCACGCCCGCCCGCCCGCGACACGTTCGCCTGGACCGTCCTGTCCGCGCTGGCGGGCAGCGCCGACGCCTGGGTCGGGCCCGGCGACCGGGTCACCGTCATGCTCCGGAAGATCCGAGAGTCATCGAGGCCTGGGTGACCGGGGAAACCGAGACCCGGCTGACCGAGGGCGGCGGGCCGGTGACCGACGACATCGAGATCGCGGTCGCCGCGGAACTCGACGCCGCCGTGCCCGAGCACGACCTGCCGCCCCCGCCGAGGGTCCAGCACGCGGTGCCCGACCGGGGCCGCGCCCGTGACCTGTTCGAGCAGCTGGCCACCCTGCCCGAGGGCGCCGAGGAGCGGCTCCGGATCCGCGGCGAACTGGTGGAACTCCACCTGCCGCTGGTGGAGTACCTGGCCCGGCGGTTCCGCAACCGCGGCGAGTGGCTGGACGATCTGACCCAGGTCGCCACGATTGGCCTGATCAAGTCGATTGACCGGTTCGACCTCGCCCGCGGGGTGGAGTTCTCCACCTACGCGACCCCGACCATCGTGGGTGAGATCAAGCGCCACTTCCGCGACAAGGGCTGGGCGGTGCGGGTGCCGCGGCGCCTGCAGGAGCTAAAGCTGGCGCTGACCAAGGCCATCGGCGACCTCGCGCAACGCGAGGGCCGGGCGCCCACGGTCGCCGAGATCGCCGCCCACTTGCAGATGACCGAGGAAGAGGTGCTGGAAGGCCTGGAGTCAGCCAACGCCTACTCCACCGTGTCGCTGGACGCACCCGACTCCGGTGACGACGACGCGCCCGCGGTGGCCGAGTCGCTCGGGATGCTGGACGAGGCGCTGGAGGGCGTGGAGTACCGGGAGTCGCTCAAGCCGCTGCTGGAGCAGCTGCCATCCCGGGAGAAGCGGATCCTGCTGCTGCGCTTCTTCGGCAACATGACCCAGTCGCAGATCGCCAGCGAACTTGGCATTTCCCAGATGCACGTGTCCCGGCTGCTGGCCAGGACGCTGACCCAGCTCCGCGCCGGGCTGACCGCCGACGAGTGACCCCGCGCCTGGGCTATCTGCTGCCCGGGCCCGGCTGACCGCCGGACGTCCCCGGCCCGGCCCGCTCGCCGTGGGCCCCCTGCCCGCTCTCCCGCTCTCCCCGGGTCCGCTGCCCGCTCTGCTGCTCTCCCCGGGTGCGGGGGCCGCCCGACAGGGCCCGCAGGCTGGGTGGCGCCAGCAGGGCGGCGAAACCGGCCACCGCCAGCACCACCGAGGGCACCCCCCAGTCCAGCCGGTGCGCCTGCAGCAGGTAAATCCCGACAATGCCGACGAAAAGCTGGGTGAGCAGGGCGGGTGTGCGGCTCCAGGGACGGCCCCGGCCGACCCCGGCCGCCACCCAGGCCAGCGCCAGGGCGCAGACCGCGCCGATAATCGTGAGCGCGATCCCGCTGTTCACGTGATAGGACCGGCCGCCGGCGGCGTCGATCCCGGCCAGCACGGTGGCCACCAGGACCAGCACCGCCTCGGCCAGCTGGACCCCGGCCGCCGCCGCGAGCGTGGGCAGGCGCTGACCCATCTGCCCGCCACCTCCTCTGCCTCGCCTAGCCTGTGCACGTGCGCGCGATCCTCATCGTCAACCCACATGCCACGTCGACGACCTCGCTCCGGATGGACGTCATCGCGCGTGCGCTGGCGTCCGAACTCGATCTCAAGGTCGTGCAGACACGGTACCGGGGCCACGCCGCCCAATTCGCCGGGGAGGCGGCGAAAGAGGGCTACGGCCTGGTCCTCACCCTGGGCGGGGACGGCACCGTCAACGAGGTGGTGAACGGGCTGCTCCGCGCCTGCCCGCCCGAGGCCGGCGGCCCCGGGACCCGGCCGGCCCTGGCCGCGGTGCCAGGCGGCAACGCGAACGTCTTCACCCGGGCGCTCGGGATGCCGCCCGATCCGGTGGACGCCACCGGGCGCATCCTGGCCGCCCTCACCGGCGGGCGCAGCCAGACCATCGGCGTGGGCCTGGCCCATGATCGCTACTTCACCTTCAATGCCGGGCTGGGCTTCGACGCCGAGGTGGTGCGGGCGATCGAGGGGCTGCGCGCCGACGGCCAGGACGCCCGGGCCGGACTTTACCTGTGGGCCGCGATCCGCCATTTCTACGGCGTTACCAACCGGCGTCAGCCCGCGCTCACCCTGGAACGGGAGGGCAGCCCACCGGCCGGCCGTTTGTTCTATGCATTCATCTCCAATGCCGCACCCTGGACCTACCTGGGCAACCGGGCCGTCAACCCCAGCCCCGCCGCCGGGTTCGGCACCGGCCTGGACGTGTTCGCGGTCAGGACTATGACCACCGTGCCCACGCTGAACATGCTGCGCCAGATGCTCGGCGTGGGGGCGGCAGGAAGCCCCGGCGGCAGGCACGTCCTGAGCCTGCACGACCTGGCCGAGTTCGAGTTCCGGGCCGCCCGCCCGATCGCGTTCCAGGTCGACGGGGAGTACGTCGGCGAACGTGAGCGGGTCTGCTTCCGGTCGGTCCCCGACGCGCTGCGAGTCCTGGCCTGACCGGGACGGCTGGCCGTCCTATCCCCGCGACCGGAGACCGGGCAGCAGCCGTTGGAAACCGGACATCAGCCGAGGTAGAACCGGTACTTTTGTCAGTGAATGTGACCCATCTGACACCGAAAACCATCAAGCCGTTGCTTCAGACTCTTGCGATTGATCCACGAGGTTGAGAGGCTTGACCTGGTTCGAGTGCGCAGCGTGCATGTTGGATGCTGTTGCCTGGTCGGACGGGTAGGTCTCTACCCGGGCGCCAGGCCTCGGCTGGGAGCCAAGCGGGGGCAAGGGCTCTATGATCCGAATAGTTGTTAGCGTTCCCAGGGCCGGACACGGCCCTGCTATATGGCCTAGCTCGTGAAAGCTTTCACAAGCAGAGCTGGCAGGGATCCGGGCCATCAGCCCGGCTGTGACAGAGGAGTGAACCGCATGGACTGGCGCCACCACGCCGCCTGCCGTGAGGTGGACCCGGAGCTGTTCTTTCCCATTGGCAATACGGGCCCTGCCCTCCTCCAGATCGACGAGGCCAAACAGGTGTGCCGGCGATGCCCGGTGCAAGAGCCGTGCCTGCAGTGGGCCGTGGAAAGCGGCCAGGACGCGGGCGTATGGGGCGGTATGAGCGAAGACGAACGCCGGGCCTACAAGCGCCGGACCGTCCGCGCCCGCGCCCGCGCGAACGCCTGAACCCGCGATCGGGCGCAGGCCTGAATCCGCACCCGGTCAGCCACGCCCGTCAACATCCGCCCACCCGGGCTGACTGCTGATCGCGCCGGCTGGCTGGTCATTCGGCCGGTGCTGGCGCTGCCCACCGGTCGGCCGGCCCGGCCGTTGCCGTCTCCAGCGGCAAATCGACCAGCACCATGGTGCCGCCACCGGGCCGGGGCGAGATGGCCAGGCTGCCGCCCAGTTCGGACTCCACGAGCGCGCGCACGATCTGCAGGCCAAGGCTGGTCGTGGCGTCCAGGCTGAAACCGGCTGGGAGGCCGGCCCCGTTGTCCTCGACGGCCACGGTCAGCCGGGTGGCCGTCCGGTCCACGCTCACCTGCAGGGTCCCGGACGGCGGCGCGCCCGGTGACGGCGCCAGGCCGTGCTGCAGGGCGTTCTGCATCAGCTCGGTCAGCACCAGCGCCAGCGGGGTGGCCACCACCGCTGGCAGCAGCCCGAACCGGCCGGAAACGACCGGGGTGACCCTGGCCTCCGGGGCCGAGACCTCGCCCGCCATCGCGGCCACCCGCTCGGCGATGTCGTCGAAGTCGACGATCTCCTCGGGGGTGTGCGAGAGCGTTTCGTGCACGATCGCGATCGAGCCGACCCGGCGCACCGCCTCCTCCAGGGCCGCCCTGGCTTCCGGTGCCGTCAGCCGGCGGGCCTGCAGCCGCAGCAGGGCCGCCACCGTCTGCAGGTTGTTCTTGACCCGATGGTGGATCTCGCGGATCGTGGCGTCCTTGGACATCAGCTCCCGCTCCCGGCGGCGCAGCTCGGTGACGTCACGGACCAGGATCAGCGCACCGGTGCGCAGGCCACCCACCACCAGCGGGATCGATCGCAGCTGGACGACCGAGCCGTTGCCCTCGATCTCGGTCTCCCTCGGTGCCCGGCCGCTGGCCGTGACCATGAGCGAGTCGTCGGTCGGCTGGCCGGGGGCGCACAGCCGGGCCGTGAGCGGGCCGAGGTCGGCTCCCACCAGGTCGGCGGACAGGCCGAGCCGCCGGTAGGCCGACAGCGCGTTGGGGCTGGCATAACTGACCTTGCCGGACCGGCCCAGCCGGAGCAGCCCGTCACCGACCCGGGGCGAGCGGACGAGCGCGGGCTCCTCCTCCGGGTGCGGGAACATGCCGGCCGCGATCATCTGGGCGAGATCGTCGGCCCCCTTGAGGTAGGTCAGTTCCAGCCGGCTGGGGGTGCGGGCCGAGCTGAGGTTGGTGCTCCGCTCGATCACCGCGATGACCTGGTCCTTGCGGGTCACCGGGATCGACTCCCGCCGGACCGGCACGCCGCGGGTCCACTCCGGGTCGCCTTCCCGGCAGATGCGCTGCTCGGCGTAGGCCGCGTCCACGAACGGGCGCTCCCGCGCCGCCGCCCGGGTGCCGACCGCGTCGTCATAGAACGAGGTGGGGCCGGTGGTGGGGCGCATCTGGGCCAGCGCCACCCAGCCGGTTCCCTTCCGCAGCGGCGCCCACAGCACCAGGTCGGCGAAGGACAGGTCGGCCAGCAGCTGCCAGTCCGAAACGAGCGCATGCAGCCACTCGATGTCCGCCGCGCTGAGCGGGGTCAGCTCACGGGCCAGGTCGTTCAAGGTCGGCACGCCTCATCATCGCACCTGGCCGCGCCCGCCCCCGCCCGCGTGGCGCCGGTCATGGTTGCGTGGCCGCCCGCCCAAAGGCCGGTACCCCCGCCCCGGGACGGGCCACGGTGCGAGATCATGTCCGGACCGCGTCCCTTGCGGGAAGGATCTGACCGTGGCCGCCCAACCAGCTCACCCCGACGCCGACGGCGGGCGGTCCCTGCCTGCCCAGCCGGGCGCGCGGATACCCAAGTACTACGCGGTCAAGCGGCAGCTGCTGGAACTGACCCGGGCCATGACGCCAGGTACCCCGGTCCCGCCCGAGCGCGAGCTCGCGCTGCGGTATGGCACCTCCCGCACCACCGTCCGGCAGGCACTGGCCGAGCTCGTGGTGGAGGGGCGGCTGCTCCGGATGCAGGGCAAGGGCACGTTCGTGGCCCGGCCCAAGGTCGCCCAGATGCTGGAGCTGTCCAGCTACACCGAGGGGATGCGGGCGCAGGGGCTGAATCCGCAGACGGTCGTGCTTGACACCAGCTACATCGCGGCCGACGACGAGCTGGCCGTCCTGCTCGGCATCCGGGCCGGCAGCCGGGTACTGCGCATCCACCGGCTCCGGCTGGCCGACGGGCAGCCGATGTCGGTGGACGCCTCGCACCTGTCCGCGCAGCGCTTCCCCGGGCTGCGCCGCAACCTGGACCGCCATCCCTCCCTGTACGAGGCGCTCGCCACCGACTACGGTGTCGAGATCGCCGAGGCCCAGGAGACGATCGAGACCGTGCTCGCCGACCCCAGGGACGCGCCGCTGCTGCGGGTCGACGTCGGCATGCCGCTGCTGCTGCTGTCCCGGCACGCCTTCGACGCCACTGGGACGCCGGTGGAGTGGGCGCAGTCGCGCTACCGGGGGGACCGCTACAAGCTGGTAACCAGGCTGCACCGCGGCACCCGGGCCGGCCAGGACCAGGAGTAGCACGATCGGCGTCCTGCCCGTCACCTCCACCGGCGCGGCCAGACGGGTGGCCGCCGGGCGGCCGAGGCGGATGGAGGAGTTCAGGTGACAGACGACATCCTCGCGCTGGCGCGCAGCCAGGTCCTCGACGGCGGCACCGGGCTGGCCGAGGAGCAGGTACTTGAGTGCCTGCAGCTGCCCGATGACCGGCTGCCGGAAGCGCTGTCCCTGGCTCACGAGGTGCGGATGCGCTGGTGCGGGCCGGAGGTGGAGGTGGAGGGCATCGTGTCGGTGAAGACCGGCGGCTGCCCGGAGGACTGCCACTTCTGTTCCCAGTCGGGCCGGTTCTCCTCACCGGTCCGCGCGGCCTGGCTCGACATCGCCGAACTGGTCGCGGCGGCGAGGGCGACCGCGGCCACCGGGGCCACCGAATTCTGCATCGTCGCGGCCGTGCGCGGCCCGGGCGAGGCTCTGATGTCACAGGTCGCCGAGGCGGTCAGGGCCATCTCCCGCGAGGTGGACATCAACGTGGCCTGCTCGCTGGGCATCCTCACCCCGGAGCAGGCCGGCCAGCTGGCGGCCCTGGGCGTGCACCGCTACAACCACAACCTGGAGACCGCGCGCTCGTTCTTCGGGCAGGTGGTGACCAGCCATAGCTGGCAGGACCGGCAGGCCACCTGTGAGCTGGTGAAGTCGGCGGGGATGGAACTGTGCTGCGGTGGCATCGTCGGCATGGGTGAGACGCTGGCGCAGCGGGCCGAGCTGGCCGGGCAGCTCGCCGCCGTGCAGCCCGACGAGGTGCCGCTGAACTTCCTCAACCCGCGCCCGGGCACGCCGCTGGCCGGCCGGCCGCTGCTGCCGGCCGCCGACGCGTTGCGCGCCATCGCCGCCTTCCGGCTGGCCCTGCCGCGCACCGTGCTGCGTTACGCGGGCGGGCGGGAGCTGACCCTCGGCGACCTGGGCACCGAGGCCGGCCTGCTGGGCGGCATCAACGCGATCATCGTCGGCAACTACCTCACCACCCTCGGCCGCCCGGCCGGGGCCGATCTGGAACTGCTCAGCCGCCTGAAGATGCCCATCAAGGCCCTCTCCGCCACCCTCTGACCTCCATCTGGCACCCCACCGGGCCCGGCCGGCACCCGAGGCGATCCGGCCGGGCGCCCAGACGCCAGCCGCGTCCTGGTGACGCGCGCCGGGTGGGTTATGGTCGGCGGCATGGAAAGCCCCGGGCCCAGCGGCAGCCAAACGGCGGTGCCCAGCGGCGGCACCGGCGGGCCTGGCGGCGGCGGGCCCGCCCGGCATGGTGGCGCGCAGGCCGTGGCGGCGGCCCAGCGGCACGGGGTGACCACGATGTTCACCCTCTCCGGCGGGCACGTGTTCCCCCTCTACGACGGCGCGGTCAAGGCCGGCCCGCCGATGCGGCTGGTCGACGTCCGGCACGAGCAGACGGCGGTGTTCGCCGCCGAGGCGACCGCCCGGCTGACCAGGCGGCCGGGCCTGGCCGTGCTGACCGCCGGCCCGGGTGTGACGAACGGGATCAGCGCGATCACCACGGCGCACTTCAACGGCTCGCCGGTGGTGGTGCTGGCGGGCCGGGCGCCCGACTTCCGCTGGGGCTCGGGCAGCCTGCAGGAGATCGACCATCCGCAACTGCTCACGCCGGTGACCAAGCGCGCCTTTACCGGGCACGCGGCCGGCCAGGCCGGTGCGGCCGTGGACGAGGCCTTCCGGCTCGCCGCCACCCCGCACCGGGGACCGGTGTTCCTCGACTTCGCGCTGGAGGCGCTGTTCGGCGAGGCGCCAGCCGATGGCCCCGGCCCGGCCACCGCAGGGCCGGGTTCCGCCGGCGCGGCCGGGCCCGGTCCCGGCCTGGCCGCGGTGGCGGCCATCGCCACCCTGCTCGCCGGGGCCAGCCGCCCGGTCCTCGTGCTCGGCTCGGACGTGTGGCTGGGCGGCGCGGAAACGGCGGCCCGGGCCGCGGCCGAGGAACTGCGGCTGCCCGTGATCACCAACGGCCAGGGCCGCGGCATCTTGCCGGCCGGCCATGACCTGCTGGTCACCCGGGCCAGGTCGGTGGCGTTCGCCGAGGCCGACCTGGTCATCGTGGCCGGCACGCCGCTGGACTTCCGGCTGGGCTACGGCGAGTTCGGCGGCCGCGGCGGGGCGCCGGCCGCCCAGGTCGTGCACGTGGCCGACGCCCCGGACCAGCTCGCCACCCATCACCTGCTCGCCGCCTCGGCCGCGGGTGACCTGGCGGAGTTCTTCACCATGCTGCCCGGGGCGCTCGGCGCCACCGCCGGGGCCGGCGTGCGGGCCGCCCATCGCTGGCCGGAATCCTGGCTGCCCCGGCTGCAGGCCGCCCGGGCCGGGGCGATGGCCGCCGACGGCTCGCTCCTCGCCAGCGACGCCGACCCCATCCACCCGATGCGCGTCTACGGCGAGCTGGCCCGCCTCCTCGATGACGACGCGGTGGTGATCGGGGACGGCGGTGACTTCGTCTCCTACGCGGGCAAGTACATCGAGCCCCGTCAGCCCGGCGGCTGGCTGGACCCGGGCCCATACGGCTGCCTGGGCACCGGGCTCGGTTACGCCATCGCCGCCCGGATCGCCCGGCCGTCGGCGCAGGTGGTACTGCTGCTGGGGGACGGGGCGGCGGGTTTCTCGCTGATGGACGCCGACACCCTGGTGCGGCACCGGCTGCCGGTGGTGATGGTCTGCGGCAACAACGGCATCTGGGGCCTGGAGAAACATCCCATGCAGGCCCTGTACGGCTACGACGTGGTGGCCGACCTCCAGCCGCGGTGCCGCTACGACGAGGTGGTCCGCGCCCTCGGCGGGGCCGGCGAGATCGTCACCCGGCCCGGCCAGATCACCCCGGCCCTGCAGCGCGCGCTCGCCTCCGGCGTGCCCTACCTGGTCAACGTGATCACCGACCCGGCCGTCGCCTACCCGCGCTCGACCACCGGCATCTGAGCCGGGAGCGGGTCAGGAGGATTGGGCCCGCATCCTCCCCCGGGAGCAGGTCAGGAGGCCTCAGCCGCACGATCCCGGGATGGTGTCACGGCCAGCCCGCGCGCTGGGAGGCCACCCGCACCGCCAGCACCTGCCCGGTCCGCCCCGGGCTCATCATGTGCTCCATCCCGCGCCACTCCGCGGCCAGCAGGAACAGGGTCCGCCCTTCCGGGCCGCCGAGCATGCAGGCAAAACAGGCGCGGTCCAGCGCGACCGTCTGCAGCACCCGGCCGCCTTCGGCGACCCGGACGCATTGCTTATTTGGCACGTCCCCGTACCAGACGGCACCGTCGGCGTCCAGGCAGATGCCGTCGGGGAAGCCGCCCGGCAGATCGGCCCACACCCGCCGCCCGGACAGCCCGCCGCCGGGGCCGATGTCGAACGCGGTCAGCCGGTTGCCGTGCGACTCGGCCACGATCAGGGTCGAGTTGTCCGGCGTCACCGCCATCCCGTTGCCGAACTCAAGGCCGTCGGCCACTGGCCGGGCCGTGCCATCCGCCGTCACCAGCGCGATGACAGAGCCGTTGACGTAGGCGTTGCCCCGGCCGTCCACCACGATCTCGTTGAACACAGAATCGATGGCGCTCAGGTCGGCATGGGTCACCAGCGACCCGTCCGGCTCGCGCCGCAGGACCAGCGCCTCCTGGCCGGACACGGCCAGCATCCGGCCGTCGGGCAGCCAGTCGATCGAGTACGGGATGGTGGTCGGGATCCGGGTGACGACCTCGGCGGCCCCGTCCGGGCCGAGCGCGATCACCTCCTGGGTCCCCCAGTTGCAGAACCACAGCCGGCCCTCATGCCAGCGGGGCGACTCGCCGAACGCCAGTCCGTCGAGCATGATCTGGGGTTTGGTCATGGCCGTCCCCCGTCAGCGCCAAGCAGGTAGGCCGCGAGCCGGTCCGGCTGCGACAGGGCGATCAGGTGGCCGCCGGGCAGCACGTCGGCCTCGATGCCCAGCCGGTCTCTGGCCAGCGCGCGCTGGAAGCCGGCCGGGAAGAACCGGTCACCGGCCCCGGCCACCGCGCGCACCGGCACGGCCGGCCAGCGGCCGAAATCGCACACCGACGCAAACACGGCGTCCGCCTCGGGCCGCTGGTAGGGCTCGCCGGCCGCCGCGACCTCGGGCGGGACGTCGTGCAGGAAGTAGACGGGCAGGTCAAGGTCGGTGCCGTAGCCGCCGGCCTGGGCCGCCTCGATGCGGGCCTGCTCCCAGCCGGTGTCGCCCCACCAGGCGCCGGGTGTCTCGCCCGGGACCGGGATCATCGCGTTGACGAACGTGATGCCGCGGACCGGCAGCTTGTCCGCGACCAGCGGGGCGGTGAACCCGCCCAGCGACTGCGCGACCAGGACCACGTCGTCCCGGTCACCGGCCGCGGCCAGGACCAGCTCGGCGTACTCGGGCAGCCCGGCGGTGTTGTCGTCGCCCGGCAGGTCGACCGCGATGGCCTCGTGCCCGGCCGCCTGCAGCAGGGGGACGACGCGGTGCCAGTACCAGGCGGTGCCGCCGGAACCAGGGATCAGGGTGAAGGTCGTCATGGTCCTAGATTAGGACTATTCACTTCTAAAAAGCAACCAGTTTGGCTACACTGGTGCCCATGACCGCCGCCCGCAGCTACCACGACCCGTGCGGCATCGCCCGGGCGCTGGACGCCGCCGGCGACCGGTGGGCACTGCTGATCGTCCGCGAGCTGATCTTCGGGCCGCAGCGGTTCTCGCAGTTGCGCACCGGCCTGCCCGGGGTCAGCCCCAACGTGCTCGCCCAGCGCCTGCGTGAGCTGGCGGCGGCCGGCATCGTCCGGCCCAGCCTGCTCGACCCGCCGGCCAGCGTGGGCGTGTACGAGCTCACCGCCCGCGGCCGGGCGCTGGAACCGGTGCTGCTGGAACTGGCCCGCTGGGGCAGCCAGCAGCCGGTGACGGCGACCAGTGAGCTGAGTGTCAGCGCGCTGCTGTTCGCCCTGCGGACCGTCTTCCGTCCCAGCGGGGCCGGCGACGCCAGCTATGGGCTGCGGGTGAACGGCCAGTGGTTCACCCTCACCGTGGCCGGGCCGTCCATCACGATCGCCCGCGGCCGCGCCGGTGAGCTCACCGCGACCCTGGAGACCGACGCGGCCACGCTGCGTGCTGTGGCCTTCGGCCGCGAGCCGGTGAGCGCGGCCGAGCAGGACGGCCGGCTGATCATCAGCGGCGACCGCCGCGCCGCCGGGCGCTTCCCGCGCCTGTTCGACGTCCCGGCCGTGCCCGCGCGCGCTGGCTAAGCTGGCGCGCGATGGAACCGCGTCACTGTGATCGCTGTGGGCGGCCGCTCGCGGCGTCCAGTGACCACGAGGCCTGCCAGGCGGCCCGGGTGCTTGAGCCGCCGCGCTACTGCCCGCGGTGCGGCCGCCGGATGGTGGTCAAGGTGACCCCGGACGGCTGGTCCAGCCGCTGCTCCCGGCACGGCCTCACCACCAGCCGGCCCTGATCCCGGCCCGGCCCGGGACGGCCCGGGACGGCCCGGTCAGCTGATCGTCGCGATCAGGTCGCCCTCCTGGATCACGTCCCCCTCGCTCACGTGCAGCTTGGCCAGCGTGCCAGAGCCCTCAGCCAGCACCGGAATCTCCATCTTCATCGACTCCAGGATGACCAGGGTGTCGCCGTCCTCGACCTGGTCCCCCTCGGTGGCCACCACCTTCCAGACGTTCGCCACCATTTCCGCGCGGACTTCGGCCACCCACGGCTCCTCTCGTCGGCCGGCACCACACCGGGCCGGCAGCCGCCATCAATTGTGCTGCTACCGCGGTCAGGGCCGCAGCCCGGCCACCACGGACGTGTCGTACTCGCCGCTGGCGAACGCCTCGCTGGCCAGCAGGTCGGCGTGGAACGGCAGGTTGGTCTTCGGCCCGGCGATCCGGAACGCGGCCACCGCCTCCGCCGCCCGCGCCAGCGCCTGCGGCCGGCTGGCGCCGTGCACACACAGC
>DATDGI010000451.1:0-16040 GCA_036522155.1 Streptosporangiaceae bacterium | reverse complement strand
CGCCGGCCGGGCGCAGGTGGCGGTATGTCTCGCGGGCGGCGTAGCGCTTGAGGCAGCGGATGATCTCGGGTTTGGACAGCCCCCTCGGCAGCGCGCCGTTCGGCGTAGGCGCGGGTGGCGGGGTGCGATCCCATCCGGGTGATCACGATGCGCCACAGCGCATGGTTCGCCTGGCGGTCCCCGCCGGGGTTGAGGCGGTGCCTGGCCACCCTGCCCGAGGATGCCGGGATGGGCGCGGTGCCGCATAGGTGCGCCCAGGCGGCCTCGGAGCGCAGCCGCGATGGGTGGTCCCCGGCGGCGATCAGCAAAGATGGCCGCGGTGTCCGGGCCGACGCCGTAGAGGGCGAGCAGGCCGGGCGCGCGGGCGGTCACCAGCGGGACGATCAGCTCGCCGGGGCGGTCGATCTGGCCGTCCAGGAACTCGGCGCGGCGGCCGAGCTCCCGCAGGGAAAGCAGGGTGTGGTAGCGGACCATGCTGCCCGGGCGGGGCCGCAGCGCCGCCAGCTGGGCGACCAGCCTGGCGGGCGTGAGCTGGGAGAACCGGGCACGCAGGGCATCAGGGCCGGTCACGATCAAGGAGCGCGCCTGGTTGATCGTCTGGGTCCGCTCAGCGCGGGCGGTGCGCTTGGCGACCATCAGCGCCCTGATCGCCCCGGCCTGGCCGTCCCGTCCCCGCGGCGCGCCGTTCGCCCGGCCGGATAGCGCGGCGCGGGCGGCGCTCACCGCATCCAGCGGGCCGGACTTGCCCTGCCGCCGCCGGTCCTGCCGGTCGGACCGGCCGGCCTCCACCACCCGCACCCCGGCCGCGGCCATATGCCGGGCCAGGCCGGCGCCGTAGCTGCCCGTCCCCTCGATCCCGGCCAGGGCGACCATGCCGAAGCTAGTCAGCCAGGCCAGTAAGCTCGCGTACCCAGCCCGCGTCGCCGGGAACTCCGACACCCCGAGCAGCCCGCCGATCGAGTCCAGCGCGGCTGCGACATGCGTATCGGCGTGGGTGTCCACACCACCGGTGATGGCGCACGTCTCTACCATGGTCGACGTCATCCCTTTCTCTGGTTGAGGGATGGCACGCACCCGCTGGCCGTCGGACCTGGCAACCCCGGCCTCTTCCCAGGCCAGGCAGATCGGGCCGGCACCGCCCGGTGGGTGCCATGAAACCTGGGCCCGGCCGGCAGATCGATTCCAAAGACAGCCCGGTCGGCGTCAGCCGATTCGGAGGTCAGGCCGGACCCAGGCCACCGGCCCTACGCCCAGACCGGGTCGAACCCCGGAAAGCAGGGCCGGAAGCACTACCCACATCCTCCCTGCCGATTACGAGTTTGCGATCGCTAGGTCATTGACGGTCGAGGGGCGTGCCTATCGCCCGGTTCGGTGCCCTGATCTGACAGGCTGCCGAAGATTCCGTGAACGCTACCGGCTCTCGTTGGAAGCGATCTGGAGGTAGTCGGTGAAGACGACGGGCCCGGCTGCGAGTTCGGGCTGGTAGACCTCCTCGAACTTTCGCACCGCTGCGGAGGCGCCGTGCGCCTGGTGCGCCGCCGCGTCGGCGAACTCGAAGAGGTGGACGAACTTGGTCGGGTCGCTCTCCTGCTGCCATGCGGTGTAGATCCGGGTGCCGGGCTCATGCTGGGTCACGTACTCGACGAACTCCACGATGGCCGCCTTGACCTTGTCCACCGCGCTGAGGTTCACCTGGTAGTAGGCGGTCTGGTAAATGGGCACGAATATCCTCCTTGGTTTGTCTCTACTGCCCGGCGGCTAGCCGAGCTGGGGACCTCCGGCGGGCCACAACTCGGTTGTCTGGCCGTCGGTCACGCGGTAGATGTGGTTCTCCACTCATGTCATCGGCGCCCCGGTGTCGGCGCGGACGCCGGCTGCCTCGATCCGGTCCGCGACCAGGTTGCCTTCGGTGAGGATGAGCGGGATCTCGACGTGAATGTCATGGATCGCGCCGGTGACGAGCTCGCCCACGGCCCGCATCCCGGCGCGTCCCGGCGGCAGCCCTGGTAGGGCAGGAGGTGGACGAAATCCTCGCTCATCAGCTCGTTGACGATCCCATGGTTCGTGTTGTTCTTGAACTCGTGCTCGAACCGGCGTACCACCTTGCGCTGTCCATCCGCCCTCCAGACATTGTTCAACAGGTTCATTGAATATCATGGCTGTGCGGTAAGGTCAACAAGGTGGTTGAAGATCTGGTGCTGGACCGCACCTATGCCGCGCTTGCCGACCCGACCCGGCGGGCGTTGCTTGTGGCTCTACGCGATGGCGAGGCGCGCATCACCGATCTGGCGGCTCCGCTGCCCATGACCTTCGCCGGGGTGTCGCGCCACGTCGGCGTGCTGGAGACGGCAGGGCTGGTGAAGCGGGAGGTCCGGGGCCGCGAGCATTGGCTGTCCCTCCAGCCGGATGCGCTGACCCTGGCGGAGCGGTGGATTGGCGAGCAAACCTCGTTCTGGGCCCGTCGTGCGGAGGCGCTGGCCCAGCGGCTGGAACGCAGGGAGGGCTCGCGGTGACCGGTCCCGCGGCACGGGTAGTCGTGGTGTGCCAGCGCCTGCCAGCACCGCCAGACGTCGTCTTCGACGAGTGGACCGATGCGGCCAGGCTGGCCGAGTGGATGTGCCCCCGCCCGGCTCGGTGCCTGAACGTACAGGCAGATCCCCGTATCGGCGGCACAGTGGGGTTCGACATCGAGGAAGCAGGCATCACCTTCCGGGTCAGCGGGAACTACCTGACGCTGGAGCGACCGCACCGGGTGGCGTTCACCTGGAGCTGCTCGACATGGCCAGACCCGACCATCCAGACCGTGGTCACCGTGACGATCGAGCCCGACGGCGCCGAGGCATCGATCATGACCATCGAACATGAACTGCTGCCCACGGCCCTGGTGCAGCAGCACACACACGGCTGGACCGTCATCTCGATGCAACTCGAATCGCGTCTCTGCTCTACCAAAGGGAGCCGCAGTCGAGGACCCTGGCCCTCGCCTATGGACCCGACAGCCTGCTGACTCTGCAGTCACTTCACAACCGGGCCTACGGTGCACACTCTTCCAGAGCGCGCAGAACCGCCGGTTCGGGACACAGTGGAGTAGCCGCGCTGACCGCGGAGTTGCCGTCCATATCGGGCGGCGATGCGCGCCTTATTGAGTCGAGGGCCGGTTACGCACCGTGAGCAGAAACGCCTGGTGATCCGCAGGTATGATGCTCAGCGGCCAGGCGCTGGCGATGACTTTGGGCCAGTGGATCGTCCTTACTGGTGGCGGGCCGCGGCAACCGGTCCCGGTCGCCATGAAGCAACTTGTCAGGAGGTCATCGTGTCGCAGGTCCGGGTGCACAACTTCTCGGTGTCGCTGGATGGGTTCGGCACCGGCGCGGGGCAAAGCCTGGAGGCTCCGTTTGGGCATGCGGGAACCCGGCTGCACGAGTGGTTCTTCCCGACCCGTACCTTCCGCGCCATGCAGGGCCAGCCCGGCGGCAGCACCGGCATCGACGACGCTTTCGCCAGCGCCTGGGAACCGGGCATCGGCGCTGAGATCATGGGGCGGGGCAAGTTCGGCCCGCACCACGGCTCCTGGCGGGACCAGGAGTGGAACGGATGGTGGGGAGACACCCCGCCGTTCCACACCCCGGTCTTTGTTCTCACCCACCATCCCCGGCCCTCCGTCCAGATGAACGGCGGTACCACGTTTGACTTCCTCGACGCCAGCCCCGCCCAGGCGCTTGTGCAGGCGCGCCAGGCCGCCGCTGGCGGGGATGTCCGCATCGGCGGCGGCCCGTCCACCATCCGCGAATTCCTGGGCGCCGGCCTGATCGACTACGCGCACATTGTCGTGGTGCCGATCGTGCTGGGCCGCGGGGAGCGGCTCTGGGACGGGCTGGAGGGGCTCGAAGAACGTTTCCAGATTGAGGCCGTGAACAGCCCCAGCGGCGTCACCCACGTCACCCTCAGCCGGCGGTAACAGCCGGCAGCATGGCAGGGCAGGAGGCAGGGCGCCGGCCAAAGCCGTTCAGCACCTCATGATCGTTCGCAGTGGGCGATCTGGGCGGCGGCGTGAAAGCGCCGGGCAGCGGCGATGCTGGCATGACCGGCCAAGCGCAAGCTGGTCAAACTGGCCAAGGCTTATTTTCTCCCGGCCGCGAGCCGAACAGCGGTTCGGGCGCGGTAACGACAAGCACTCTGGCGATCCAGGTTGCCGCCCAGATCGGCGGGACTGCGCGCGGCTGCCGGGACTCGGCGATCACGCTCTGCAACAGCAGGCGTCGACGCTACCTGTGGATTCGGGGGGTCGCGGTCATGAAGCGGGGGACGCACTCGCAGCGAACCCGGTCGCAGTCGCCCAGTCCCGACGTACCTCATCGCGGCAGATGCGAGCGTTCTCGGCACAGCGCGGCCCGCATGAATATGCGGGCCACGCTCGCCATCCTGCCGTGGACACCCATGACGGCAGGAACGTTGACGACGTGATAAGCCGACCAAAATAAGCGCGCCGACCCGCCTAATTCTGGGCACTGGTCGGGATTCCCCTGAAACCGTGGAGACTCTGTAATACGCCTTCTCCCCGCCCACCCGGGGTTGCCGTGTCTGCCGGCGGCGTGCCGTGCCCGCAGCCATGCCGTCCCGGTTGGGGCAGATCAGGTGTTTTGCGCGGCTGTGGGCTGGTAAGGGACGTGGGGAGGGGCCACGATGAATCCAGACCTGAGTGAAGGCCAGACGTTCGGGGCCTACCGCCTCATCGGGCTAGCAGGTACCGGCGGCATGGGCGTTGTCTACCAGGCCGAGCAGCAGCAGCCGCTGCGGCGCATCGTCGCATTCAAGGTAATCCGCCCGGAGGTCGCCGGGTCGAGCGACTACCAGGCCCGCTTCCTGCGGGAGGCCAGGCTCGCCGCCACCGTCAATCACCCCCATATTGTCCCTGTCTTTGATTTCGGAGAGCATGCGGGCCGGCTCTACCTGGCCATGCAATGGATTGACGGCGTGGAGCTCGGGCGCCTTATGGGGTGCGGGCAGCTACTGGCGCCGGAGCGGGCGGTCCGCATCGGCACGCAGGTGGCCTCAGCGTTGCAGGCCATCCATAACGCTGGAATGCTGCACCGGGACGTCAAGCCAGCCAACATACTGGTACGCGATATGGATGGGGAGGATCACGCCTATCTGACGGATTTTGGCATCGCCAAGCTGGCGGAAGCCGACGGCGGGCTCACCCGTACCGGCTGGATGATCGGCACCACGGGCTACCTGTCACCGGAGCAGATCCAGGGACAGCAGCCGGACGGGCGCAGCGATCTGTACGCACTCGGCTGTGTCATGTTCGAGGCGCTTACCGGGCAGCGCCCGTTCACCGGCGACAACGACCAGGCCTTGCTCTGGGCCCATGCCAGCAGCCCGCGGCCGGTCGCGTCGCAGGTCTGCCCGGGGCTCGGCCGCCGGTACGACGAGTTCTTCGTCCAGGCGCTCGCCGCCAACCCGCACGACCGGTATCAGTCAGGCCACGAATTCGGGGCGGCTCTCGAAGCGGCCTGCGCGGGGCGGCCGCCACCCCCGATAACGACCACTGCGGACGGGCCGGCGAAGCAGCCACTGGCGGCGCAGCATCCGCCGGGACTGCCGCTGCTGCCGGAGACCGAGACGGCTCCTACGCCGCCTGCGGGCAGGTCTGCCCCGTCCGGGCGAACGGCGGGCGCCGGGCCAGGGACGGCCGCCGGGTCAGGCCGCGCGCCGGGCCGGCCTCCCACTTCTGCCGCCCCCGGCTCTCCCGGCGCCTTGCCAGGCGCCGGGATGCCCGGTGTACGGCCACGCGCCGGCAGACCGGCCCGCGGGTGGGCGGGCCGTCTGATCGCCGTGGCTGGTTGCCTGGTGTTCCTCGTCTCCCTGACCGTTCTCCATCGGTACGTCAATAACGGGACGGGCTGGAAGAGCCTGTGGGAGGCGACGCACGGGGACATCGCATCACCGCTGTACGCAAAGGATTTCTGGATTCCCGCCGCGCTGGCCGCGTTCGTGCTTATCGGCACTACCGTCACGATCCCTGCACGCACCGGCTTCGGGATGGGCGTGGTGGCCGTAGCCGCGCTCGCCTCGATCGGCTACACCCTGTACATACCGGCCATTGGGAGGTCACCCGGCTTCGCGCCCTACGGCACGAGCTACTGGCTGTCGCTGGCCGCTGCGGTGGTGATGGCGGTTGGGGCTGCGGCCGCCGGCCTGCGGTCCGGGGCCCGCCGCACCTGACGAGTGTCTGGCAGTTGCGGACGGTTCCCTCGGACAGGACGAGCGTACGGGCGAACGGGCGATGTCGGCGACGCCGTACGGGCCGGCCAGCACCGCGGCGAAGGTAGCTCGCCGTGCCAGGCCATAGTCCACGACCGATCGCCTGATGTGCGACAGGTTACGACGGATCCGGCCGCGACCCTAGACCTGGCTGGTCACCGCGGTGCAGGCATGCCCGACCACCATGCCCAACTTGCGGCACGAGCGGACGTGACCGCTTGGTGCGCCACCGCATGAATATGCGATAGGCAGCGGGCCCGACGATCTGTCCTTGTGATCGGTTAGCCCGGATCAGGTGCGCGCACGTAGCCGCCGTTAGGGGTGGCGATCTTAGCGTCGTCCTTGCCAGCTGCACCGCTACCGTACGGGGCGATCTGTGCCATGTAGTGCCGGTGACCTCGCTATCAGCGCTCGGCACAGAGCATTTCGCAGATCCGCCACCCGTAACTCCGGCTTCCAGGCGCGGGTCGCGGGAAGCTCCCTACGGTTCGATGTCGCGGGGGAAGTCGGTGACGGTGACCGAGCCGCCGTGGGTTACGAACAGCACGTCGGAGTGCCGGAAGCCGCCCAGGTCCGGCAGGTAAATCCCAGGCTCGACGGACGTTGCCATGCCGGGTTGCAGGGCGGTGGGGTTGTATGTGCGGAGCTCGCCGAGTTCCTCCCGGCCGGCGGCGCCGATCATGATCCCGTGGGCATGACCGGTGCCATGCCGGATGAACTCCCCGAAGCCGTGCTGCCGAAGTATCTGCGCGCTGAGGGCGTCGATCTCGCTCATGGGAACGCCGGGAGTCACGGCTGCCTTCGCCGCCTCGAATGCGTGGTTCACGGCACTGAGCGCCCGGTGCTGCTCGTTGGTGGGTTCTCCGAGCACGAACGTGCGCTCCAGCTCAATGCAGTAGCCCCACACCACCGGGAACACGTTGAGCGCCACGACGTCGCCGCGCGTGATCCGCCGGCCGGTTGGGTGCATGTGTGGTGTCAGGGTGTGCTCGCCCGTCTGGCAGTAGGCGTAGCTGCTCGACGCTCCAGCGGGATATCTGTCGGCGAGCGCGGTTTCCATGGCCGCAACGGCGTGGGCGGCGACGGCGAGCTCGGTGGCTCCGTCACTGACGGCGTCGAGGAAGGCGTGTGCGCCGGTCTTGGAGATCTCCGCCGCCACATGAAGAAGGTCAAGTTCCTCCGCCGACTTGACGATGCGGAGCTTGTCCAGCGCATCCCCGGCGTCGGTGAATCTCGCACCCGGGAGGGAGGCAGTGAGCGGCTCGAAGATGCCGAGCGGGAGCCGCTGCCGTTCGATCCCGGTCACGCCGCGGTCGGCCCCGATGCTTTGGAGCAGCCGGGCCACGAGGCGGGTGGCCTGCTCGATCGTGGGGTGATCGTCGTCGTAGGGATGGACGTCGGCCTGGTAGCCGAAGATACGGGCGTTCTCGGTCTCGATCCGTGCGCAGATCACGTGCAGATTGTGGTGGCCGACCACCAGCCAGAGCGGGCGCCCCCATCCGGACAGGAGGGGGACACCGCTGAGGTAGAAGACGTTGTCAGCGGTGTGCACGAACGCGGCGTCAAGACCAAGGCTCTCCATCGCCTTTCGGAAGGCCGATAGCCGGCGCTGCATTTCCGCTTCCGTGAAGATCAAGAGATCTCCTTCGCACCAGCGGGTGCGAACTGTGAGAGCCGTCGGCCGGCCTCTTCGAGGGTTGCCAGTTTCTTGCTGAACGAGAACCTGAGCTTGGCACGGCCCAGTGCGGGCCGGGAGTAGAAGGAGGAGCCGGGGACGGCCGCGACCCGGGCCTCGCGTACCAGCTCCGTGGCCGCCGTCACGTCGTCGCCGAGGCCGAGGGCGGAGGCGTCGGTCATGATGTAGTAGGCGCCGGCCGGGATGCTGGGCCGCAGGCCGACCTCGGCCAGGATGGTGAGCATCAGGTCTCTGCGCTGCTGGTAGCTGGCGCTGAGCTGCTGGTAGTAGGTGTCTGGCAGCCGCAGCGCCGCGGCCCCGGCTTCCTGGAGGGGTGTGGGCGCGCCGACGGTGAGGAAGTCGTGGACCCGGCGGATGGCATCGGTGAGGTCGGGTGGGGCGATCGCCCAGCCGACCCGCCATCCGGTGACCGAGTAGGTCTTGGACAGGGCGCTGATGGTGATGGTGCGGTCTTCCATGCCGGGGATGGTTGCGATCGGGATGTGGCGGGCGCCGTCGTAGGTGATGTGCTCGTAAATCTCGTCGGTGATGGCGAGGGCCCCGTATTTCTGGCAGAGCCGGGCAATCGCTGTCAGCTCGGCGTGGCTGAACACCTTGCCGGTGGGGTTGTTGGGGGTGTTGATCACGATTGCGTGGGTCTGGTTGCTGAACGCTGCCGCCAGTTCGGCTTCGTCGAAGTTCCAGCCGGGCTGGTGGAGGGTTACATACCGGGGGGTGGCGCCGGTGATGATGGCGTCGGCGCCGTAGTTTTCGTAGAACGGCTCAAAGACGATCACTTCCTGGCCCCGGTCGAGGCATCCCGTCATCGCGGCGATCATGGCTTCGGTGGCCCCGCAGGTCACGCAGATCTCGCGCTCGGGGTCGATCGTCATCCCGTACCAGCGGCGGTAGGCGTCGGCGAGCGCGTGACGGAGGGCTGGCTGGCCCCAGGTGATCGGGTACTGGTTCAGGTCGGCTTCGATCGCGGCGACGGCCGCGGCCTTGACCGGCTCAGGTGCCGGGAAGTCGGGGAAGCCCTGGGCCAGGTTGATTGCGTCGTGCTCCAGGGCGAGCCGGGTCATCTCCCGGATCACCGATTCGGTGAGGGAGGCGGCGGTGACCGAGATCCGGCCAGCGTCCGGCTGAGCCGCCGTAGCAGCAGGGCTGGCGCGCGCATCAGCTGCCACTGGGCGCCACCTCGTTGTCGGCGGTGGTCACCGGCGACGCCGGGATGCCGTCCGCGGGTGGGGGGAACTCGTGGCCGAGGATGCCGCTGATGCGGTCGGCAAGCACACCGGCGAGGTAGCGGCCGACCTCGGGTGAGGCACGGTCGGACCGCCACGGGACTCCGGTTGGCGGGATCACGTCCCCGGGCGGTGGGAAGATCTCATAGGAGACCACGCGTGGCACGCCGCCTTGGCCCTTGAGCGCGGTGCGGACCAGGTCCGGGCGCAGTTCTTCCATCAGGGAGGTTTCCGCGACCCCGGCGTGCTCGGCCTCCCATCCGGGGAAGTCGTCGCCGAAGATCCGGCCGATGTCTTCCGGCTGGATCTGTTCCCACCAGTTGACCAGGATCGCCTTGGACGTCTGCGGGCACGGGTCGGTCGCCTGGGTCAGCGCTTCGTAGGCGAGGGAGGAGTTCTCGTAGTGGCCGTTCAGGTAGGCGATGCGGCGGAACCCGGTGCGGAAGAACTCGCTGGTCACGTCCCGGATCACGCTGATCAGCGTCTGCCCGGTGACGCCGGTGGATCCGGGGAAGCTGCGCCCGCCGCCGCCACTTCGCGGGGACGACCGTGCCGCGTAGTACATCGCGGGCGCGACGACGGCGCCCTGACGCCGGGCGACCCGGCGGGCCAGCTCGAAGGCCACGATCGCGTCTGCACCCAGCGGCAGGTGCGGGCCGTGCTGCTCGATGGCCCCGACCGGGATGATCAGGACGCGCCCCTGATCCTGTGCGGCCTGCGCCTGGTTCCACGTCATGTGCTCGAGCAGCAGGTCCTGGCCGTCCTCAGCCATGGCTGTCGTCACCTCTCCCGCAGGCCGGCGTCGCCTTGGCCCTGCTGTTCGGCGTCGCCGACGTCCTCATACCAGCGCACCCGAGTGCCCATCTTGGCCCGTGCCTTCCACCGCAGCGACTTCGGCTCAACCTCGATCTGCTGCCGCAGTTCCTGAACCCGTGCCGTGGCGGCCGCTACGACGCCGCCCGCTGGCGTCCACCCGGCCAGCAGTCGTTCGGCAATGGTGAGATTCCCCAGCGTTGTGTGACACAGGCCCCAGTCATGAGCCATCAGACCGGTCACATGCCGTGAATCGATCGAGCTGTCTGAGCCGTCGCCGAGCGGATGGGAGGCGAGCAGCGCGGCGATGTCCTTGATGTCCTTCTCGGTGATTTCGTGGATCTGAAGTTTCGCCAGCAGCAGGTAGGCGGGCAGGGCGGTCGGGCCGGGTCCATTCAGGCGTCCCTTGAACTGGATGGTGTGCGACATCCGCAGCGTGTCGAGGAAGATATCGACCTTGGCCGCCGCCCCGTGCCCCAGGTAGATAAGCCGGTCGATGCCGTACTCCTGGCTGTATGCGACCGAGGGGTCGGCCCGGTAACCAAGGCTGGTGAACATCCGGCCGAGTTCGCGCTGCTGCTTGCGGTAGGCGAAGAAGTCCAGGTCGAGTGGCGGCTCCCGGCCAAGGGCACTAGCGGCATCGCGGCAGTTGTCACAGTGGCGCAGCACACCGGCGGAGCCGGCGAGCCGCAGCACCAGCCCGCGCCGGGACGCCTCGCCCAGCAGCTGGTCTGCCTCCTGCAGGAGCGGTTGTACGGCACCTGGCACGTTCATGTCATTCCCTCCCCGGGCATCGTTTGCCACGCGGTAACGATGGGGGCGGGCGTTCTGGATCGCAGGTCATTCGATCGGGATCTCCTTGAACCGCCGGTCGACATCTATCCCGCGGCTCTTGCGGTACCACCGCAGCGCATAGAACCAGCCGAAGCCGGCGACGATCAATATCCCGTTGATGATCAGCGAAATGTGCGCGTTCGCGCCCAGTGCCTTGTCCGTGGCGGTCCGGTAGGCGATGAAGCCGATGAACGGCACGGCGAGCACCCCGCAGATCGTCATCAGCGGGATCCCGGCGACCTTAATGTTCGCGGGTGAGCGCTCCATTGTCTGCCGATGTGTGAACGGGAAGAAGATCCCGGTGATGCAGACCACCAGGAACGCGAGCGCGAAGCCGAGGAAGCCGGACAGGATCACCACCCACGTGGTGTAAGTGAAGATAGCCAGCGCCACCTCGGCCAGTACCACCAGCGTGACGATCGCGAATACGGGCGTGTGCCTGCGTTCCGACACATTCGCGAACGGGCCCGGCGCAACCCCGTCCAGGCCCCATGCGAGCATCGCCCTCGACGAGTAGATGACGTTGCTGCCCAGCGCGAACGGGATGACGAACACCACCCACAGGCTGATCAGGATGGTGAGGAACCCGTTGTTTCCCAGGATCGAGGCGAACACGTTCAGGAACGGCGGCACAGGCAATTTCGACGATGTCGGCGCCGCCTGCAGGAACCTGGTGCCGAACGCACCCCGCCCGTAGTACATCATCACGATCATCAGCACGCCGGTGACGATCATCGACCCGACGATGCCGATCAGCGGGCCGCGCCGGAAGTTCTTCACCTCGCCGCTGAACGAGACCATGTTCACCGAGAACAGGATGGAGAACGCGGGCCAGACCATGAAGTAGAACGTCGGCACCCAGCCGAAGGCCGGCACCGACCCGGCCCTCGCGACCGCGGCGTAGGCACCGTGCCCGGCGATGGCGTTGAAGTTCGCCGGGAAATGGAGCACACCCGTTGTCCCCAGGATCATCAGCACGATGGTCAGCACCACGCTGCCCAGCCCGAACAGCCCCGCCCACCGCTGCATACGGAAGAAGCCGCGCATCCCCCGGTAGACCATGTAGCCGATGAACACGACCATGAGCGAGCCCATGATGAAGATGCCGTTGTGGCTGGAAAACCACGTCCCGGCGCTGGTCAGCCCCGAGCTGTGCCACTGAAGGCCCAGCACGATGAACAGCGGGGCGAGCCCGTAAATCGCGAAAAACGCTCCGTTCAGCCCAAAGTAGAACGCATACCAGAACGCCTGGACGAAGCTGACCACGAAGCCAACCGAAGGGTGCACCACCCGGGACAGGAAGACATACTCCCCGCCTGAGCGCGGGTAGACCGAGGCGAACAGGGCATAGACCACGCCGAGCAGCACCCCGCCGATTATGACCAGCAGCGTGGCCAGCTCCATCGATGATCCCGGGTAGGACGGCCAGGCGGTCACGATGAACACCATGTAGGCGATCGTGATCGCCATGGCACCGTAGTAGACGGTGTCGCTGGTCGACACCTGCCGGACCAGCCCGGAGCTCGCGCGGGTGAAGACCCCGGGTACCGCGACGACTTTCGGCTCTGTCGAATCCATCGGTGGCTCCTCTTACTCGCCGGGCTGGTCTTCACCCGGATGTCAGCTGGATGTCCACGATCCCTTTGCGTGAGTCAAGCTCGATCAGGACGCCGTCAAGGACGCCCTCCCCGTACTCGCTTCCCGGATTGGCCACCGTACTGTGGCCCAGCTTGCGGATTCCGCGGGATTCGTGGATGTGGCCGTGCAGCCCGAGGAGGGGCTGGTAGCGCATGATTGCGTCGCGGACAGCGGTGCTGCCGACCGGGATCATCTGCGGTCCCGCGCCTGACATCACCATGCGCAGCTCACTGTCCAGTTCGGGCGCGAAATCCAGACCGCTCCCGTATGGGGGGACGTGCAAGTTGAAGATCGTCCGGTCGGGCCGCTCGACGGTGTCCGCGACTGCGGCGATCTTGGCGGCCAGCTCAGGCTCGGGGATGTCGCGCGGGCAGTTCCACGGTGTCGGGTTGCCGTAGCCGATCCCCATGATCTGGAACCCGTCGCCGAGATCCAGGACTGTGCCGTCGGGGTTCTGGATCAGGCTGGAGGCGGCGAGCGCCGCATCCACCTCGTAGAAGTCGTCATTGCCGCCGCTGACCAGCACGCTGACGCCGTTCGGGCCGAGCTTGTCCTCAGCCATGCCGACCCAGCGGCGCACCCGCTCCAGCGCCAGCGTACGGAACAACTCGTCGATCCTGGGCTGGTCACCCTCGTACTGGGCGTGCTCCTCGGGCGTGGTTTCGAACGCGTACTGGCCCGTGTCGGCGATCTGCGCCTTCAGCCTGGCCAGTTCGTCGCGTGTGGTCACCTGCCACTTGCGGCCGAGGAAGTTCTGCACGGTCCAGCTGCCGTGCGGCTGGGCGATGATCGGCACCACGAATTTGCCAGTGATGTCGCCACCGACGATCACCGTGTCGGCCTCGTAGAACTTAGGTGCGGCGAGGAACTTCAGCCAGCATCGCTCCGACGCGTGCACGTCGGAGACGAAATAGATACGCCGCCGTACCACCGTAGCGTGTGTCCTTGAAGTTGTTCCGTATAATGAAACAAATTGAATCTTATAGTGTTACATCAGGTTAAAGGCGGGAATGATCCCAGGTCAACAAGCAGGGAAGCGAGGTGGGGCGTGCCCGGCAGAGCGACCACGCAGGGCACCCTCGGCTCGCTGGACCGGGGACTGGCCGTGCTTGAGCTCATCGCCCAGCGCGGAGAAGCCCGGTTGGCCGAGCTGGCCAGCGAGCTTGGCACCTCGCGCACCACGATGTTCCGCGTCCTGGAGACACTGCGATCACGTGGATTCGCCGAGCATGTGCCCGCCAGCCACACCTACCGGCTCGGCCCCGCCTCCCGGTCCCTCGCGGCGCGGGCCACCAGCTCGGCGATCGCGCTGCTGGCCGAGCCGGTCATGGCAAAGCTGCGCAACCGAACCGGTGAGACGGTCAACCTGGTTGGTGTGCAGGGCGGCAGGCTCGTATACGAGCTGGTGCTGGAGGGCCGATACTCGCTGCGCAGCCTACCGTCGCTGGGCCAGACCGTCGCCGCACACGGGAGTGCGCTGGGCAAGGCTGTGCTTGCTTCGTCGCCCCCGGCAATGCGCGAACTGCTGCTCGGCCCAGAGCCTTACCAGCAATTCACCCAAAACACCATCACCGCGCGCCGCCGCCTCGAAGCCGAGCTCGACGCCATCGAGCAGCGCGGATTCGCCACCGACGAGGAAGAGAACGAAACCGGCCTCACCTGCGTGGCCGCCGCCATCTGCGGCACAGATCGCCGGCCCGGGTGGGCGATCTCCGTTTCCGGCCTTAGCGACCGCATGCACCAGCTAGACCTCACCGGCCTCGGCAAACAGATCCAGGCCCACTGCGCCAGCATCAGCGCCGCGCTCAACACCTGATCGCAGCCACGGCTGTAGCGTATGTTCCCGGCTGCGGTGGCGGTCGTCGGCGCCGAACTGGGAATCGTGCTGTGCCTGACCTCCCATATCGGCGCCAAGCCGGAACGGCGGTACGAACTCCAGGACATCACCACGAGCTTCGGCGGCTTCCGGGTCCACATACCGGCTGACCTGCCGACCGTCGAGGAAACCGGACCCTTCGACGACTTCAGGCCAGCCCGCCCCGCATCCGGCCAGTATCCCGCTGAACGTCGCCAGCCTCCTCGCACGGCAGGCCGCAGCCGAAGCCACAAAGGCCGCCAGGCACCTCCTGCGCCGCGTAGACACTCGCGAACCACACGACCACGTCTAACGACTTGCTGGCGACGACGGAAGAGGGCACAGACCGGCCGCCGGGCCTGCCCCCCGCATCCGTCCAGCTCATGGCCACGCAGGCCACGGATGTCGTGCCCCGATGGCATGATGCGGCCGTGGACATCGGCACGTTCTGGGACATCATCGATACAGCGCGGGCATCTAGCGGACCGCACAAGCGGTTCGACCGGGCGCTGGTCGACTACCTGGCTACCTGCACCCAGCAGGACATCCTGGAATACCAGGAACGGTTCGACGAGGTGCACGCGGCCCTGTACCGATGGGACGTGTGGGCAGCCGCCTACCTCATCGCAGGCGGCTGCTCGGATGACAGTTTCCTGGACTTCAGGGCAGGGCTCATCGCGCAAGGCCGTGAGTGGTGCCAGACGGTGGCGTCTTCCCCGGACAGCCTGGCTGACCATCCAGTCGTGGCCGATGACGCGAACCGTTTCGGGGGCCGTGACCTGTTCTGCGAAGAGGTCAACTACGCCGCGCGCTACGCCTTCGAACGGGTCACCGGCGAGAAGGACGGCTTCAACATCGCTTGGAGCCGCTACCGCGACTCGCGCCAGCACAGTCACCACAGCCCTGCGGACATGGGCGAGGACTTCGACTTCGATGACGCACAGCAAATACGCCGCCGCCTGCCCCGGCTCTCCGCCCTCTACCTGCCCAACGGCTCCACCTGAGCAGAACTGGTCATTCTGGATCTGCCACCGGACGCCGACCCGGCCACCGAGCAGCTCCGAATCGGCAACTTGTCTAGATCGTCGCTGCCCGGGGTGGGCCAAAGGTTGGGTCGAATACGTTCAGCATGATCAGCTGTTAACGAATGATCATGCTGAACCGCGCAAAGAATGCGCTGACGTAACACACTACTTTCGGCAGAGGCGGATGTTCGGTCGCTCCTGCCGGGGCTGGTTGGAGCGGTCCGTCGTCCCGGGGTGTTCGAATCGATCGAACATTAGCGGCGCTAAGGGGTTCTCTGGGAGCCAAGTTGGGAGCCAGCGGCGCCGGCTGCCAGGCGACGCCTGGCCACAGCCAGCCAGAGTCGCTGCAGGTAAACAGCCCACGGGGCGACGTCTGGCACCGCCGGGCGATGGGCGGGGCCTGTATGGCATGCAAGAGGTCAGGGGTTCGAATCCCCTTAGCTCCACGTTTTCGCAGCTCAGAGGCCATTTCTGGTCTCCGTATTTGATCTTTGACCGCTTGTAATGTTGGCAAGAAGTCATCTTATCCGGCGAGCTGGCATGACCTGTCGTTCTCGCAGGTCAGCGCGCTGCGGCGTCGCTGGTCGAGGATCGTGGCTGCGGTCAGGCGCTTCCGGGAGCCAAGCGGGGAGCCAGCAGGTTTGATTTGCGTCCTGCTGGAGGCCGCAGGTAGGCGTCCCGAGCAGCCC
>DATDGI010000450.1:0-2288 GCA_036522155.1 Streptosporangiaceae bacterium | reverse complement strand
AAGGTGGCGGTGAGGGCACCGGTGGCGACCGTGCCGAGGCCGAAGCCGAAGCCGCGGACGACGCTGACGGCCACGATGACGGCCAGCGGGCCCCTCGGCACCAGCGCCAGGGCGGGCACCCCCAGCAGCAGCGCCCCGGCGGCCAGTGCCGTCCGGTACCCGTACCGCGTCATGAGAGCGGGGGCGGCAAGCTCCGCCGTCACGGTCCCGAGCAGCAGCACGCCGGTCACGAGCCCGGCCGCGGTGCTCCCGGCACCGGCGGCGGCCGTTTCCACCGGGGTCACCGACAGCAGCAGGTAGAAGCTGGTCAGCGCGCAGAACTCGGCCAGGAACACCACCGCCAGCGGGCCACTCATGATCCGTCCGGCGGGCGCGGCGGGGGCGGTGCCGCGGCGGGCGGCGGCGTGCGTCAATGTGCTCATGCCTGCGACGTTAGAGGCCAAGTGGAGCACTGGTAAGGTCCAATTCCGTGGCGATTCAGTGGTCCGGTTTGGGGCCGGAACTGATGCTGCGGCTCGACCGCGGCAGCGATCAGCCGCTCCGCTCCCAGCTGGAACGGGGCTTGCGCGAGGCGATCCGTAGCGGCCGGCTGCGCGGCGGCGAACGGCTGCCGTCGTCCCGGGAGCTCGCCCATGACCTCGGTGTATCCCGGGGCCTGGTGCAGGAGTGCTACAGCCAGCTGCTCTCCGAGGGCTACCTGACCAGCCAGATCGGGTCGGCCACCCGGGTCGCGGCGGGCGCGCTCCCGGCGGCGCCGGGGCCTGCCCAGCCGCCAGCCGCGCCGCCCCGGCTGATCGCGGACTTCCGGGCCGGGATTCCCGATCTGGCGAGCTTCCCGCGGGCCGACTGGGTCTGGGCGACCAGGGCGGCGTGCGCCGATGTGGCCACCAGTGATCTGGGGTACGGCGACCCGCGCGGCAGCGCCGTTCTGCGCAAGGTGCTGGCTGGTTACCTGCGGCGGGTCCGCGCGGCCGCCGCAGACGCCGAGCACGTGATCGTGAGCACCGGGTTCGCGCAGGGGCTCGGCCTGGTGCTGCGGGCGCTGGCCCAGGCTGGCGTCCGGTGCGCCGCCTTCGAGGACCCGGGCTACGGCAGCGCCAAGACCGATGAGAGCGTGCGGGGGGCCGAAGCGATCGGGTTGCGCGTCGTCCACGTGCCCGTCGACGGCCTCGGCATCGACGTCGCGGCGCTGGAGTCGAGCGGGGCCCAGGTCACGGTCGTCACCCCGGCCCACCAGTCACCCACGGGCGTCGTGCTCGCGGCCGAGCGGCGCCACGCCCTGGTGGACTGGGCCCGCCGTCATGACGCCTTCATCGTCGAGGATGACTACGACTCCGAATTCCGCTACGACCGGGAGCCCGTCGGCCTGCTGCAGGGCCTGGCGCCGGGCCGCGTCTTCACCATCGGCACCGCCAGCAAGGCGCTGGCCCCGGCGGTGCGGCTGGGCTGGGTGCTCGCCCCGCCGCCGCTGGCGGACCCGGTCGCTGCGGAGAAGCAGATCAGCGACCGCGGCTCGTCCACCCTGGATCAGCTGGCGCTGGCCGCCCTGCTCGAATCGGGCCGGTACGACCGCCACCTGCGCCGGATGCGGGGGATCTACGCCCGGCGGCGCGCCCGGCTCATCGCCGCGCTGGCCCGGCACGCTCCCGGCGTCGCGCTGACCGGGCTGGCGGCCGGGTTCCACGCGGTCGCGCACCTGCCGGCCCTCGCGGATGAGCAGGCGGTGGTCGAGGCGGCGCGCGAGCGGCTGGTCGGCCTGTACGGGATGGGCCGCTACCGGGCCGCGGGCGGGGCCGGACCCCCGCAGCTGGTGCTGGGTTTTGGCAACGTGAGCGAGCACGCCATCGAGCCGGGTATCGCCGCCGTCGCTGACCTGCTCACCTGACCTTGGCCTCGGCCCGCCCGGCGGGTGCCAGCTCAGGCCGTCAGGCCGCACTCGCTGGGCCATGTGTTCGTGCCCGGCCCCTGGCCGCGGGGCGGGCCGGTAAGCTGGCCGGCGGAGGATTCGCCTAGTGGCCTAGGGCGCACGCTTGGAAAGCGTGTTGGGGGCAACCCCTCAGGAGTTCGAATCTCCTATCCTCCGCCATCCTGACCTGCAAGAACACCAAAGGTCGGCGCCGCCAAGACTGTCTCGACGTCAAGGTTTGTCTCAGTTTTGTCTCAGTTCCTGGTCACGGAAGGCTCTGTCTTGCGCACCCAGGGCAGTGCGCCGACCGGACCAGCGCAGCCGTTTCGCCTGGTCACAGGGAACCAGAACCCGGTTTGAACGGAGAGGCGCACGCTGTGAA
>DATDGI010000449.1:0-22156 GCA_036522155.1 Streptosporangiaceae bacterium | reverse complement strand
AGCAGGATCTGACCGTTCGACCGCTCCACGAAGGACGCCCGGACCCGGACAGTGCCCATACGCGGGTCCACATCGCAGCGGCGCAGCGCGATCACCTCACCCCATCGCAGGCTGGCGAATGTTGCGAGCAGTACCAAAGCGCGATACCGCCGGTCCTGGCTGTAATCTGCACGGCCGTCCTCGGCCAGCTCCCAAAGCGCCCGCTCTGCGTCCGCCCTAGTCGCATATGCCTCTGGCGACGTCCGCATCTGTCCATCCCGGCGGCACCGCAGCCGGTAGCCACCTGTAGCAAGCCCACGGATGTTGCCGACCGGACGTCGCCCCACCCGCTCGGCCAGGTTGAAGACTTGCGCGACGGTGAGCACCGGACGCTCTGGTGCGTGCTCTGACCCGGCACCTCGTATCCGGCATGGGTTACGCGCGATGATCTTGTCTTCCTCGACGGCTGTCATTAGCACCGCACGGAGTAGCCGGTATGCCTTCGCAGCCACCGTCGAAGACACCCCGGACGCCAGCAAAGTTGCGCGCCACTCCCGCACCAGCTGGGGGCTGATCTTCCCGACCGGAACCTGGCCGAGGTAAGGGGCGATGTGCTTCATCAGCAGCCATCGATAAAGGTCCGTCGTCCTTGGCCGCAGACCCGGCCGCTCAGCAATCCACACGCGGGCGTAGTCACCGAGCCTGACCTTGGCCTGGGCGGGATTAGCCCAGTCGCCACTTCCCAGCTGCACCTCGACAAGCGCCAGGAAGCGTTCCGCGTCGGTCTTTCGCTCGAAGGTGTCAGGAGCGTATTTACGCAGCCCATCCAAGCCCCGGTAGCTGGCCTGATATCTCCCCGATGGCAACCGCCGGACATTGCCGAAACGTCGATGGCCGGGTCTGTTCCCCTTCGGCATCACGCCACGCCCTTGCTGTGACGCCAGACATCGGATGCCGTCAGGGGGCCGACGCTTCCGGCCTCGATGAATGCAACCAGTGCCGACTCGCGGATCCGGACGTGACGGCCGATCTTCACGAACTCAATGCGCCGTTCGGCGATGAGACGGCGGGGGAAACGTTCGGTGGTGCCGAGCAGCTCAGCGACCTCGGCCACAGTCAGGAGCCGTTCCACCTGGACCGCCGCAGACCTGGCCATCACGCAGCCCTCCCGGTTGCCGAAAGTTCGGCGGTCAGGGCGTCTTGCGCCCGGCGTCTAGCTTCGGTGAGGGCGTTTTGCCACCGGAGGCGGTCTGCGACGGAGTGCAGCAGCCGCCTGCCGGGTGGCAGGTAGTCGTCATCGTCTGGCTCGACTTGTTCCCACCGGTAGGTTGCGGGGTCGGTTGCCGGAAGACCGAGCATCTCGGTCAGCCACTCCTGCCGGTCGCCGCGGTGGTCGGCCAGGGTCTTGCCGGACCATTTGCGGGAGACCAGTACCCGCCGCCCGGCGTGGCCGAGGTGGTCATAGCGGTGAGCCTTGCCCTTGCACTGGCCGGGCACTAGGCCGGGCCGGGGGTTCTTGGGCTGGATGCCGTACCGCAGCCAGTTCGCGCACGTCGGCGAGCACGGCTCGTAGCGCAGAGCGTCGGCGAGCCGTTCCATGTGCTCGCGCTGCGAGTCGGTGTCGGGCTGGTGGCAGTCGCCGAGTTGCTTGGTCAGGTACTTGGTGAGGTAGCCGATGCACCGGGTGGAGTCCTTGGACCCGGCGAGCACGCCCTGGGCGTCGAACTTGGCCCCGAACCGGGCCACATGCAATGGCTGGTCATCATCGGTGATGGCGTCCAGGGCGTCATCCCAGGTGGGCAGAAACTCCCCGGTACCAGGGTCAAGGCGCCGCCGCTGCGCGGCGCCGCTGGCCCGGCTCCCGCGCCGGGCTCTGCCTTGGGGAGGCCCGCCCGGCGCAGCCGGGCCACAGCCACAACAACACGCCGATCAAGATGGCTCACCCGTCAGCGCAGACCGAGTGCTGCGCTTAGCCGTCTCCCCGGGCTTTCGATTGTCCAGCTCGCAGCCACCGCGTCAAACGCGCCCTCCGGGCGTCACTGCGCGATCGGCATACGCCGACATTTGACCCGGCGTCCACTCGCCTGGAAGTTAGCGCCTGCGGGGGAGGACGGGGCAGAGATGACAGCGGTCAACCTGTAGTGCGGCACAGAAACGATCATCGCCGCGGCCAGCTCTGGCGGGCACAATGGCCAGCCCATGGTCATCAGCTAAACTTGGCGGTGGTGCGCCGGGAAGCCTGGTCGGCAAACGCGTTAGCCGTGACCGTCCCGGAGGAGCACCGTCGTGACTGGCACCACATCATTTGCCCTGGTGGTAGTGCTGGTGGCTGCGGTGGGGCTGGCCGCGGTGGTATCGAACCGGCTGGCGTACCGGGTAAAGCTCCCCGCGCCTGCGCTGTTCCTGGTGGGCGCGGCCGTCGCGGCCACGGTCATTCCTGCCCTGCACGGGCCCTCGCAGCATGCGGTGGAGCAGGTGGTGGCCGTGGCGCTGGCCTGCATCTTGTTCGACGGCGGCATGAACATCGGCTGGGCCCGGTTCCGGTCCGCGCTCGCCCCGATCGCCACCACTGGCGTGCTGGGCACGTTCTTGACCGTGATCGCCGCCGCGCTGCTGGTGCACTTCGCGTTCGGCCTTGCCTGGTATGTCTCGCTGCTGGTGGCCACGGCGGTCGCACCGACCGACCCGGCGGTGGTGTTCTCCGTCCTTGGCCAGCGGGAGGTCTCCGGCCGGGCCGGCATCATCTTGAAGGGGGAGTCGGGCGCGAACGACCCGGTGGGGATCGCGCTGATGGTGAGCCTGATCGCGGCGGCCGGTGTCAGCGCGGGCGCGTTCGCTCATGTCGGCGGCGAGTTTCTGTTGCAAATGGCTATCGGGGTGGCGATTGGTGTGGTGGGCGGCCGGGCGCTGCTGTGGTTCACGCGGCGGGTACCGCTGCCCAGCGAAGGGCTCTACCCGCTGCGGACCCTGGCCTGCGTCCTGCTGCTGTTCGGCATCGCCACACTCGCCCACGGGTCAGGGTTCTTGGCGGTGTTCGCCGCCGGGATCGTGCTGGGCGATGAGCGTGCCCCGTTCAAGCGGGAGATTCAGGCGTTCCATTCGACACTGGCCAGCCTCGCCGAGATCATCGCCTTCGTCGTCCTGGGCCTCACCATTAATCTCGCCGTGATCGCCCGGGCCGACGTGTGGATCCCCGGGCTCATTCTCGGCGCCGTGCTCGCGCTCATCATCCGGCCGGTCCTGGTCGGGCTGTGCCTGCTCCCGGCCCGGCTGAAAAGCAACGAGCGTACCTTCGTCCTGTTCGCCGGGCTCAAAGGGGCCGTGCCGATCCTGCTGGGCAGCTTCCTGCTCGCCGCCCACGTGCCCGGTGCTGAGCGCCTGTACGGCATCGTCGCGGTCGTGGTGGTGTTCTCCGTGGTGGTACAGGGAAGCCTCACGCCCGCCGCCGCCCGGCTGCTCCATATCCCCATGCGGGTGATGGAGCCCGAGCCATGGGCGCTCGGGGTGCGGCTGCGCGATGAGCCCAGCGGCGTGCACCGGCTCACCATCACACCCGGCTCACCGGCCGACGGCCACACCATCAACGACCTGCCCGGCCTCCCCGGCGACGCCTGGATCAGCTTCATCGTACGAAGCGGCCAGCTCGTCCCCATCACAGGAGACACCAAGCTGCAAGCCGCAGACGATGTCCTGGTCCTGGCACCCCCCGACGTGCACGAAAAGCTGACCGCGGCCTTTGAAAGGGGACCGGTCAAGTGACCGATGGACGGCCCTGGAGGGTCCGCCCATGCCTACGGTCAGATGATCACGCGATGCAGCCAGCAGCCCCGCCCGTGCCCGCCACGTGCCCGTAAGGAAGGTCACCCACGGCGATTCACGGTCATTCACGGAGCAACCGGCAGCGCTCCTGGCCTGTGCGACCGCAGGTCCGCTGGCCGCGGCCACCTCCTTTGCAAGCAGGGAGTCAGACGTAGGCCGTCAGCCGCGGAGAGCCAAGCGCGATGATATACGCGTGGTGCAGCAGCTAGCCCCGGAGGAACCGGAGGCCGGGCCGTGGCGGGCGAAACGGCTGGCGGCGGTCATCGAGAGCCTGAGTCGACTCGGCACAGCCGCGCGCACTAGCGGTCGTAGCGTGGTGCTGGCTGTGGATGGGCGCAGCTCCAGCGGGAAGACCACCCTGGCGGCACAGGTACAGGCTGCGGTGGCCGGGTCCGTGATCGTTCACACCGATGACCTCGCGTGGTGGCACTCCCGCTTCGGCTGGGCTGACCTACTGATTGATGGGATCTTGATGCCCGTGCACCAAGGCCAGCCTGTATCGTTCCGGCCACCGCGCTGGGCTGAGCATGGCCGCGAGGGATCCATCGACGTCCCGGCCAGCTGTCCCTTGCTCATCATCGAGGGAGTTGGCGCCGGGCGCCGCGATGCCGCGCACCTGGTCGATGCGCTGATCTGGGTGCAGTCCGATCAGGCAGAAGCCGAGTGCCGGAGCCTGGCACGTGTCGGGCGGCCAGGGGGGCCGCGGACGATTCGGGACCTGCGTGAGTGGATGGCCGAAGAGGAGCCGTTCCTCGCCGAGCAGCAGCCGTGGGAACGTGCCGATCTCGTTGTTGCTGGTACTCCGCGGATCCCCTTCGATCCGCTCACCGAACTCGTTGTGGCCCAGCAGGCGCCCGGGACGGCGAAGACATGATCGCCGTGCAATTAACGTGCAACTAGCCAGGGTGCCTGGCGGTCAACAGCGGTGACCGACGGGCATACGAAACCGCTGATCAGGCGGCTTGATCGGCTGTACGGTGCAGCTTCCCAAGCTGATAGTGCGGGTTCGATTCCCGTCACCCGCTCCGTCACCCGCTCCAAGCAGAAATCCCAGGTCATGCCACGTGCCAGTCAGGAACCTGGCCTGACATCAGAAGCCGTACTGCTTCGGTCCGTGCCCGATAGGTGCCGGGCCGGGGCCTGGTGGCGGCTCGGGTAGTGCCTTCCGCGGCGCCGCTCTCACACCCAGCAACGACAGGCGTGCCCTACACCCCACCGTCAGCGAGTCTGGCGCACCTCCGGCTCAATCCGCCGTCTTGTCGATAGCCAATCCAGGCGGACGGACATGGTGGCTACTGCTGCGCGAGCGCGATGATCGAAGCCCAGCGCAGCACCCGGCTGGGATCCAGCGAAGCTTGCGCGGCCACCGCCTGGCATCGCTGCTCAAGGTCGGTAGCATGATGCCCATTGGCGGCCCAGTAGGCAGCATCGTAGGCCGGGTCGCCGATGCACGGCACCGGGTCGATCGCAGCCAGGCCGCGGCGCTGGCACCGTACGATGTTGCGGTGTTCGAGGTCGCCGTGCACAAGCACGCACGGCCCTGCGAAGTCGCCCAGCAGCTCGGCTGCGTCGATTCGAGCCCGCTGGATATTCGGAGCCAAGGCGGCGAAGTCTGCTTGCGAGCGCGCTGCCGCCTCTGCACCTGCCGTCACGAACCGCTCCTCGACGAGTTCGGCCAGGGAAGGCAGCACGGCAATCAGCGAGTTGGCGGGTGGCGTCGCGTGCAGCGCGCTGACAAGCCGGGCAACTTGATCACCGGGCAGGCCTGCGGGCACATCGCCAGGCCAGATCCGCTCCAGCAGCAACGCCGATAGGCGCTCATTGAAGTCCAGCAGCCGCGGCGCCGGTCCGCCGTCCCAGTGCTCCAGCGCGAGCGCCTCATGACGGGTATGCGCCCACGGGCCGGCGATCTTGAGCACGGCCGGGCTGCCATCGCGGCGGCGCACAGCCAGCACGCACGACAACAGCCCCCCGTCCAGGGGATGCTCGATCTCCAGGCCCCAACTGCCCGCCGTGCTTGCGATTACCTCGGGAAGCTGTTCCAGCCACGCACGGCCGGAGGCACCAAAATAGTGCGCCACGAACCGCGACATGTCACCGGGAATCTGACGCGCGTCCACGCCTGGATTATCTCGGTCACGAACTGATCTGAACGGGTGCGGATGCCCGCGCAGGATCTACGTATAAGACGGTCCGTGCCCGCTACGTGCCCGACCGGGTGAGCCCTTGCGGCGACTCACGGTCACTCGCGGGCACATGGCCGGGGTAGCCGCAGATCAGCAAGTCAGCAGGTAGACCGCGGACCGTGGATGAGACTTCCCAAGCTGATAGTGCGAGTTCGATTCTCGTCACCCGCTCCATAGCGAAGGCCCAGGTCAGAGGCGGTGTCGCCAGCCTGGGCCTTGATCGTTTCTGGGGCTTGCTGGGCCCGCGTGCCATTAACGTGCCATTAGCGGTCCTGGGATCGCTCGGCGTCTACGCGCGCATCGATCGCGTTGGTGATGGCTGTGTCGGCGCCGCGTGCCTCGTGTTGGTAGATGAGCGCGGCGCGTTCACTGTCGTGCCCCATCCGGGTCATCAGGTCCCGCAAGCCCGCACCGCTGGCGGCCGCGAATGTATTGCCGGTGTGCCGCAGGTCATGGAAGTGCAGGCCCGCTGCGCCGACCGCGGCGACGGCTTGCGGCCAGGCGGCGGAGCGGTTGAAGTTGCCCCGGCGCAGGGGGCCGCCCTTGGCTCCAGGGAAGGCGAGCGCGGCGGGGTCGGCCTCGGCGAAGGCCGCCAGGTGGTGGCGCAGTTCCGGGATGACCACGCGGGGGATGCCCACGATGCGGCGGTCGGCCTTGGACTTCGGGGGACCGAGGATGATCTCGCCCGTCGATCGTTCAACGTAGGCGGCTCGGACGCGGACGGTTCCCGCTTCCAAGTCGATGTCACAGCGGCGGAGTGTGGGGCACGGGTTCGGTTCAGCCTGGCGGATGCAGACGCGGGACGAGGCGAAGTCGTGCAAGTGGGGCACGCCTTCTCCGCGAAGGGCTGGATCCGTGCGGGGCGCACTGGACCTTCGTGCTGAGGGGAAACGCGCGGTCACCGGCAGTAGCCGGACCCAATTCGTGCAGCTGCGGCCCCCCTGTATAGGTATCAAAGGGCGCCCAACATAGGTACCCGCAACGCTTGACGCTGGCTGTACCTCCCTCTAAAATCCGCCGCAGCCGGGTTGGTCTACCGCGACTCTTGGGGGTGGCTTATGCGTCAGGTTCGCATGCCCTCGGGCAGGGCTTTTATTGGCGCACGGTTGCGCCGGGCGCTGCTGGTCGGTGTAGGTGTGGCGGCGGTCTCGCTTGCGCTCGCGTCGGGTGCGCTGGCGAGCACGACGACCGGCAACACCACGACGATCGGCAACACCCCGCCCTGGAGCGGGTCTACGATCACCAGTGGGTTCGGCTACGGCCTACCTTGTTGCACCGCGACGTACGGTCAGACGGTGACCGTGCCTGCGACCGACCCGGTGCTCGACAGCTTCACGTTCTACGTGCAGCTGCCGACGAACTTGATATTCCGGGGCGAGGTCTACGCCTGGAACCCCGCCACGGGGAACCAGGCCAACAACACCTCGGGGAACGCGACCGGACCGGCGCTGTATAAGAGCAGCAAGATGCACACCACTAGTTACAACAGCGGCTTTGGACCCTTTGAGCCGATCACGTTCAACATCCCCGACGGCATTCCTTTGACCGCTGGCGCGCAATACGTCCTGTTCTTCACGATCTCCAAGGACTACGCTGCCGACGCGCCTACTGCCGGGATCCCCGGCTTCGTCGGCTACACCGCCACGGATACGTATTCGGGCGGCGACTGGGTTTTCATAAACAACGGCGGCGACACGAGCCAGTGGACGACAGTGCCGTGGTCGAACCAAGTCGGGTTGGGCGCCGACGATCTCGCGTTCAAGGCGACTTTCTCGCGGCCGCTGCCGACTAGAAAGGCCCAGTGCAGGCACGGCGGCTGGAAGACCTACGCCGTGTTCAAGAACCAGCGCGACTGCGTCAGGTTCGTCGCCAGGGATGATGGCTAACGCACGGTCCACCGTGTGTTGCTGCCTGAGGGGTGCCTGATCATCCCGTCTGCCGTCGACCAGGGGACAAGCCCAGTAGACCAGGCCAAGCTGGTCAAGATCGTTAGTCCGGCTGGGCGCTGCATCTTGACCGGCTTGGCCTGGCCCGCTCCCTGGTGGGGCAGGTCGACGGCAGACGGGATGATCACCAGGACAGGCGTGCGCGGGAGCGCGCGAGGAGAGCCGACAAGATCACCGTGCCATTAGGTGTGCCATTAACCACGGTCAAGAGCGGCGCTGGGCGGCCACTAGCGGGCACACAAGTTGGCAGCTCAGACGGGATGACCGCCTGTTTCGTTCAGATTCCCAAGCTGATAGTGCGAGTTCGATTCTCGTCATCCGCTCCACGAGGAAACCCAAGGTCAGCGCGCATGCTGAACACGGCTCTCGGCCCCGCTGGGGTCTTGTTGATCTCCATGGGCCTTTTGTGGGCCATTAGCCGTCTTGGGCTGTGCTTCGGGCGAGCGGTCGTCGTCCTGGCCCTGGCTGGCTTTGGCTGTCTCGATGTGGGCGTCGATCGCGCTTGTGATGGCCAGGTCAGCGCCGCGTGCCTCGTGCTGGTAGATGATCGCGGCGCGCTCGCTGTCGTGGCCATCCGCGCCATCAGATCCTTGAGGCTCGCGCCGCTAGCTGCGCGAAGTGGTTCCCGGTGTGCCTGAGATCGTGAAAGTGCAGCCCTTCGGCTCCGATCGCGCGGATGGCGTGCGGCCTGAGCGCACGTGTCAGGACAACGGCGAGGGTGGCGAGTCTCCGGCGCCTTCCAGAAGGCTGCCTCCTGACCAAGGCGGCTACTGCCGCCTACGATGAGGGCGAGGTTGCGACGTGCCTTCAGAGGATGTGATCGAGTTCGGCGGCTGGCCTCAACCACCGCGATGGGCGTGGGTGGTCGCCGGAGTTGCCGCTGCGGCAGTGCTGGCCGGCGTGGTAGTCGCCCGCAGTGGGCCGCACCACGCCGCTTCCTCACCGACGGCCGCAGCGCTGGTTCGCGCCTCGCGCACATCGGCGGCGGAGTTTGCGCCCCAGGGGTGGCCCTCACCTCCAAGCCCGTGCGGGCCGGCCGGCTACCTGCCGCAGCTCCTCCCGATCCGGCCCCCTGCCGGTGGGCCCGTCCTGGTCCAGCCCTCTGCCGGTGCACCTGTGAGGATGCGGGTTTGGGGCACTGGGCCGCATCAGGCCGTGCCCGGCGGCGTCATCTTCAGGTCCCTGCCAGGGACGCCCGGTCACGGGCTGCAGGTACCAAGGTGGTCGCCGGGCTGGGCGCCGGCTGCGTCATGCCGGTGAGCGCCTCCGCAGGTGTGGCGCGCCGCTGACCAGCAGGGTGCTGCCGGTAGCAGGTGGGCAGGTCGGCCAGAAGCAGCAGACATAACCAGCGGAAGTGGACGAAGAGCCGGCCGAAGTTCCGTGAGTCCTTCTCGACCCGGTGATAGAGCGCCTTGATCTGTTTGAACCGATCGGGACGGCTCAGCCCCGAGCTGCTAATGCGGTTGCGTGTTTGGGCTGGGCCTTTAGGCTCGCGACATGGTGACGCGGACCAGGGACGGCGGCACGTGGCGGATCGGGACCGACGCCGAGGTTGCGTGGATCGCCGGGGGCACGTCCATGGGCCGGACCATCACCGCCGCCATCCCGGCCGTCTTCGAGGCCTACGCCACCGTTGTGGTGGCGTACGGAGAAGAACGAGTCAAGCATGATCGGGCCGTGCTCGCGCTGCTGGCCGAGCAGTCGCCGGACCAGCGATGGTGGCTGGGGTATCTCGACACAGGCGTCGATGACATCGTCTTCCCTGATGCGCCGAAAGTGACCCTGTACACGGGGTGGCACTATGTCCTGGTGGAGGGGGGACCGGAACAGGCCGCGGCCTGGCGTCCGGGTGACGGCCGGGCGTTCGGGACCGGCGACCTGCCTAACCTTATTTTCCCGGCTGACCATTCCTGGCTGGTATCGACGCTGTGGGACGACGACTGGAGCTGCCTGGGCGGACCGGCCGGGCTCGTGGACGGGTTCCTGCGTCATCCTGATCTGCGAGGGAGGCGGGTGGCGCTTGGGCAGGACGCCACACCACCCGGCCATGAGGCGCTGTGACCTCGCTCCCGCGTGCCCGCTGTGTGCCCGGTCGGCGAGACCATCCCCGACGGCCTGCGCCGCGAAATCCGCCAGGGAGCGCGATGCCGGTACCTGCCCGGCGAGACGATCCGGTCACCGCATCCCCGCAGCACCGGACGTCCGTTGATGCCCTGACCGGCGCCGATCTTGCTCCACTCCCTCGCACGTAATAGAAAGGATGGATGGGAAGACGGGCAGCCGTCGCGCTTTACGTGCTCGCGCTGGTGGCCGTCGTGGTCGGCGTGGACGTCCTGTTCTTCAGGCACCAGATCTGGGAGCGGCTGATAGTAAACGTCGGAATTGTCCTGGTGTTCGCTGCGTTTGGTTTGAGGTTCCTGAAGCGTCCATGAGCGCAGCCGCCGCAATGCGGCTCACCCAGCTCCACGGTGAGCAGGATTGGTGTGTCTGCTGGTGAACGTCTGGCGCCGTGGTCACTCAAACGGAGAGTTCCCCGAGATCCTGATACACGTCAGAAGGTCCCCGTCCACTCGTGGTCCGGGATGACTCCGGGCGAACGCCGCGCGAGCGCAGCCCAGTGCAGACCGGGGTGCAGATCTGGCCGTCCGGCCGCCGGGAGCCTGGAGGTCGCACCTGCGCTGTATTCCGAAGTTGCGTGAGCAGGCGTAGCATCGCGGCCGTGGCCGAAAGGTGGCGCGTCGCGGTCGTCGTGAGCGGCGCGGCGGGTGCTGGGCGGTCTGGGGTGTGGCGCTGCAAGCGTGACGTTGCCCGCGAGATGCGGGACCGCACCGGCGGAGCTGTAGTCGTGGCCGGGGAACCGGGTTCTGGGCTGATTGCCCGGCTCGATTCGGGTCAGTCGCCCGTTTCCGCCTACACGGACAACCGCGCGGCGGCCGAGGCGGCGGCGCGGGTTGCCCGGGAGGTGACCGGCCAGCACGGGCTAGCCGCTCGCGTCTCGGTCGAGTGCTGGCTCCCGGTGGAAAGGCGGTGGGAGGACGCGTCAGCGGTATCGCAGCGCGACCTCGCCGAAGAGCGCGACTACCAGCAGCGGGAAGACCGCCGCCTGTCGGCAGAAACCGGGGTCGCCCAGTGGCGGGTCCGCGTCGAACTGCGTACCCACCGCGACACCGTGGCCCTGGCGCAACGGCTGTCAAGCGACGGGCATCAAGTCAACCAGGCCTGGAAGTCGGTGATGGCCAGTGCCGACAGCGAAGATGACGCGCACCGCCTGGCGGAAAAGACCCAGCAGTACGCGCCCTCCGACGCCGAGGTCCACGCCGAGCGGGCGGACACCCCCCTCTACACCGGGGAGGATCGGCCGGCCGGACCCCTGGATTTTCCAAGCTGGTGACGGTCGGGCCCAGCCAAGAGCCGTCTCTACCTATGGTCTCCTGCCAAGTACAAAAGATTCAGGTAGGGGTGGCCAGGCGCCGGCCCTAGGCCGGTCAGCCGTGCTGGTTGGCCCCGGCGCCGGGCCCGGGCGCTCCGGTGTAGAACGCGGTGGTGCGGTCGGCGGCGGCCCGGGCCCCGGCCGGGTCGGTGCCGAAAGCCACGCTCGCCTCATACCAGGCGTCGCTGGACGCGGTCAGGAACCGGCGGCCCTCCTCCGACACGGACCACTCGGCCACCCTGGCCGGGTCCACTGCCTGCCGGGTGGTCAGGTGCAGGAACAGGCCGATCAGGCCGCTGTCCCAGCCCACCCCGACCGCACCGGGGCCGAACTGCGCCCACCGCTCGTCATCCACATGCGCGATGTGGTCCAGCCGGAAGAGGGTCCGGCCGTTGCCCTCGTCGGCCAGCCGCAGCTCGATCCAGCTCATGTCGCCGCCCATCTCCCAGGTCGCGTCGAAGCCGCGCGGCGGGTCGCAGCGGGTGACGGTGCCGCCCGCGTTGCCCTCCAGCTGGTACCGGCCGCCCTCCTTCAGCTCCCCGCTCACCGGCAGGAACCAGCGCGGGATGCGCTCCGGGTTGGTGCAGGCGTCCCAGACGTCGGCGAGTTCGGCCGGGTAGCTGCGGGACACCGTGACCACCCGGGCCTTGCCGGCCTCCAGCACCCGGCCGCCCACCTCGCGGCGGACCGCGCTGATCTCCTCGGTCACATCGATCATGGTTTCTTCCTCCGCTCGTGCTTGCCTCGCGCCAGCTCGGTGGCCAGCGCGTCCAAGTGCGGCGTCCAGGACCGGCGGAACTGGTCGAGCCAGGCGTCGATGCCGTGCAGCGGCTCGTGCGCGACCGCATAGAGGCGACGCGCGCCGTCCGGTCGTACCGTGGCGAAACCGTTGTCCCGCAACACCTTGAGGTGCTGGGAGACGGCCGGCTGGGAGATGCCGAACTCGCGCTGGATCACCTCGCAGAGCGCGCCGGAGGTGAGCTCGCCGTCGCCGAGCAGCTCCAGGATGCGGCGGCGCACCGGATCGCCGAGTACGTCGAACGCGTGCACCAGGCGATGATATCAGCAATGACTTATATAAGTAAGTCCTTACAGGATGTCGGCGCAGCGTCGCGGTTAGCGCGGTGACCTCGGCGGGAGGGCCGGTGCCGGGCACTCTCGACGCAGTGTCGGCGGTCCTGAGCACGGCCAGCTGCGATCCGCTGGCACGTCCGCGCCCGCTATGCGCCAAGGAATACTTGGGCACATGGGTGCTTCGGCGAACCATGGTCTTGTTCCCGCGCGGCTCCGGTGCGGCATCGTTCTACGCGTTCAGGAGGACGCCTGCCTGATTTTCGGGGAGGGGCAGCCCTGCTCCGTTCGGTACGCGACGACGTTCCCGTCGCCACGGACGGAAAGGGTGTCACCCGGTCACCTGCTAGCCGTCGCGATCGTGCCAAACGGCTCCGAAGTGGCGATCTGGCGGTGGTATGACGCCGTCGTACTCGGCGAGGAGGCCGGCCTGACCCGGCTGTGGGAGCCGTCGCACGGCGAAGTCGTGGCGCAGCCTCGCCGCGCGCCGCAGCTGCGGCCGCCCGGAACCCGGGCCTACCTGTCCGCTGGTCTGCCCGGCGCCGACTGGTGGGTCGCTGGCGCCGTCGCGGCCGCGGCGGAGGACGCCGACGTCGAGCTCGGCGAGGTCGAGCGGTTCTACAACGAGCGCAATCTCTGGAACGGTCTGGTCTGAGATTCGACGCCTCGTCTGGATCACGGGCCGCTGCCCCGGACCGGGCCCGTTGGACGCCGGTCACACATTTGGACTCCGGTCACACATGGTCACTCACACCAGCAGTTCAGGTCGGCTGAGCGCTCAGGCCGGCTGAGCGCTCCGAGTTGTTGCGTCATGCCGAGGTCGGTTGCGGTCCTGCCTTCCGCGGGTGGGGCGGGCGACGTAGTCCTTGACGCGCCGGCGATATTGCCCGCGGCTGGGCGCGGGGTTACCTTCAGTGGCGGGGGTGTTCTGGGACCTTCTGCGGGGCACGGCATGCTGGTCATCCTTACGGTCGCCACCGTTGCTGGCTGGCTGTGCCTGTTTGCCGCGCTGGTGGTCGCCCGCTGGATGGCCTGGACCCGCCGGGCCGGTGGGCCGCCGGGCAATAGCAGGCGGCCAGCGTCTGCGGATGAGGAGCCGCCTGCGGTCGTGAGCCTGCTGGCCGGGCGTCTTGAGGCCTATGGCTACCCGGCGACGCTGCTCGATCTGGCCGCCCGCGGCTGGCTCCGGCTGGAGGCGGCGGCGGGCGGGCCGGTCTCGTGCGTCATCGCCGCGGATCCGCCGGATGAGGAGCTCACCGACTACGAGCAGCGGGTGTACGCGCAGGTGGTGTCCCGGGCTGGCAGCCGCCGTGACGTCCCGGCCCGCGCGCTGTCGGACGGCTTCGCGGGTCCGGCCACCCTGGGGGCCAGCGGAAGGGACATGAAATCCGCGCGGGATAGTTTCATGGCGGCGTTCCATGACGAGGTCAAGGCCGATTCCCGCGCGCGCGGCCTGATCCGCAAGAGGCTGACCGAGCCCGCGGGGTGCCTGCTGTGGGTGGCGGCGCTGATCCCCGCGGCCGCTGCGGGCCTGGTGGTGCGCGCCCATCATTCCCACGCGTACTGGATCCCGGTGGTGGGCCTGGTCGTGCTGTGGGTTGTCTCGGGCATCGCGGTCAGCGGCGAAAGGCTGACGCCGGCGGGCCGCGCCGCGCTTGACCGCTGGCGGGCCAGGTGCTCCGGGTCCGGCGCTGGCGGGGTGCTGCCGGCCGCCGGTTGGACGCCGCCGGGTGCCACCGGCCCGGTGACCAGCGACATGACGACCGCGGTGCTGCCGCCGGGGTGGCCCGGCCGCCAGGTCGCCTACGCCGCGGCCCTCGGCCGGGCGCGGCCCGCGGTCAAGCTGTTTTCCGGCCCGGCGGGAGTGCCGCCCGCGAAGCAGACGTGGTCAAGCTACGGCGGGCAGTGGCGGCAGGTCACCATCGGCAGTCCGCTGCAACGCGATCTGCCCGACGGTGGCGGCATCCTGCTGTGGCTAGGGCTGGGCCTTCTCCCGGCCACCATCGCGGTGGCGGTGGTCGGTGGGCCCTGGGTCAGAGCGGGAGCGCTTCTGGTCATGGTCGGGGATGCGCTGCTGCTGGCCTACGCCGTCGCCAAGGATCAGCGTCTTTCCCGCTTCACCGAGTTCGACGGGCGGGTCATCGAGGCGTGGGTCGAGACCATCGCCGGGGAGAACGCCGATAGCTATGTCCCGTGCCTGGCGCTGGATGATGGCCAGCGCGACGAAGCCTGGGCCCTCAGCGTCTCCCGTGAGCAGTACGAGCGGTTCACTCCGGGCACGCTCGTGCACGCCCGGGTGAACCCGCGCCGGAACCGGCTGCTGGGGATCACGCCAATAGAGACCGACGTCGGAGATACCCGAGCCGGGTGAGGAGGTGCACCGCGCGGCCACTACGTCGGGCAGATCGGCGTGGCCGCAGCGGGTGCCTTGCCCGGGCGGTGGCCGGGCGGCAGGCTGACGGCATGAGTGCGGATCTGCGGGCCGAGCTTCTGCGCCGGGCCGCCCTCGATCAGGACGCGCGCAGGCAGGCCGAACGGGACTGGGAGCCGGTCGCGGCGGTGGATGCCGACAACCTGCCCTGGCTGAAGCAGGTGATAGCCGAGTCCGGCTGGCCAGGACGGTCGCTGGTCGGCGAGGACGGTGCTCACGCCGCCTGGCTGCTGGCCCAGCACGCCGATCGTGACCCCGCGTTCCAGCGGACCTGCCTCACCCTGATGACCGAGGCCGCGGGGCGGGGCGAAGCGTCGGGTACCGAACTGGCCTACCTGACCGACCGGGTCCTGCTCGCGGAGGATCAGCCGCAGGAGTACGGCACCCAGCTGGCTGGCCGGGACGGGCGCTGGCAGCCGCGGAAGCTCCGCGACCCGGACGCGGTTGACCGGCGGCGGGCATCGGTGGGGCTGGGCCCGATCGCGGACTATACCGCCAGCATGACCGAACATCTCGGTGCGCCTAAGCCAACCGAAATTACCTGTGTGGACTGCGGTGCGGCCATCGAGACCTGGCTGCCCGACCCGGGGGAGCAGCAGGACATCACCTGCGGAAGCTGCGGCTGGACCACAACGGTGTGGATCGGGGAACCCGCCGATCCACCCGGCCCCGGGGGCGCCGCACCCGGTTCGTAACACCGGCAGCAAGCCGTCACCGGAGAGCGGGCAGGAATCTTGTCCTCCCCGCACAGTGCCTGCGAGGATTTCCGGCAGAGTCAGGTACGAGACAACGGCCGCCCCGCGCCGGGAGCGGCCGACCGATTCCGATGACTCATGATCGGGGGCCGGCATGCCCAGGATCGTTGTCGCCGGTGGCGGGTTCGCCGGCCTGTCGCTAGGGCTGATGCTCGCCCGGCAAGGCATGGACGTCGTTGTCCTGGAGCGGGACGGCACCGCCACACCGGGCTCACCCGGTGACGCCTGGCAGGCGTGGGAACGGCGGGGGGTCGCGCAGTTCAAGCAGCCGCATTTCCTGCAGCCGGGCGGCACCCACATGCTCGGTGCCCAGCTGCCGGATGTAAAACAGGCCCTCCTTGACGCCGACGGCACATCGTTCGACCTGCTGACGCTGCTGCCGCCGTTCATCCAGGACCGTGAGCCGCGGGCCGGTGACGAACGGTTCACTACCGTGACCGCCCGCCGCCCGGTGGTCGAGTACGCGGTGGCCGGCTGCGCTGAGCAGGGCGTCGACGTCCGGCGCGGCGTCCGGGTGACCGAACTGCTGACCGGCCCGCCGGCCGCCAGCGGCGTGCCGCACGTGACCGGGGTCCGCACCGCCGATGGCGAGGAGCTCACCGCCGATCTGGTCATCGATGCCATGGGCCGCCGGTCGGAGCTGCCGGCCTGGCTGGCGGCGCTGGGTGCCCGGCCGCCCGCCGAGGAGGCCGAGGACTCGGGGTTCACCTACTACACCCGCTACTTCCGGTCGCCGGCCGGAACCATGCCGCCCTTCCTCACCGGGCTGCTGACGCCGTTCGATTGCTATTCACTGCTGACCCTCCCCGGTGACGGTGGCACCTGGTCGGTGACGATCTACATCTCCTCCCGCGACCAGGCGCTGAAAGATCTACGTCACACCGCCGCATGGACGGCGGTGATCGCCGCGTGCCCGCTGCACGCACACCTGCTTGACGGCGATCCGGTCTCCGAGGTTCTCGCGATCAGCGGGGTCGTCGACCGGCACCGGCGCTACGTGGTGGACGGCACGCCGGTGGTGACCGGGCTCATCACCGTGGGCGACTCGGCGTGCTGCACCAACCCGTCGCTCGGGCGGGGCATGACCATGGGGCTCATGCACGCCGCGGGCGCCGTCGAGGTCATCGGCGGCCACCTGGATGACCCGCTGGCGCTGGCGAACGCGCACGACGAGATGACCCGGGCCCGGATCACCCCCTGGTACCGGGACACGGTCGGGTTTGACCGGGCCCGCAAGGAACAGATGGACGCGGCCATCGAGGGCCGGCCCATTCCGGGCCCGGCCGGCCCGGCCACGGTGCGGGCCGCGCTGCAGAAGGCCATGCTGTACGACGCCGACGTCTTCCGTGCCTTCCTGGAAACCATCGCGATGCTGGCTCCGCCCGCCGAGGTGCTGGCCCGGCCCGGTCTCAGCGAGCGCATCATGACGCTGGCCGGGGAGCGTGACGACGTCACCATGCCCGGGCCGGCCCGCGGCGACCTGCTGAGGATGCTGGCGTGAGCGCCAGCCAGGACCGCCAGGTCGTCTCCGGTGGGGTCCGCCTGCATGTGGAAGACCACGGCAGCGGGACCCCGGTGCTGCTGATCCATGGCTGGCCGGACTCGGCCTACCTGTGGCGGCACCAGATCCCGTTCCTCACCGGCCACGGCTACCGCGTGATAGCGCCGGACATGCGCGGCTTCGGGCGCTCGGACCGGCCACCGCAGGTGGCGGAGTACGCGCTGACCCACGCCGTCGGGGACGTGGCCGCCATCCTCGACGCGCTCGGCGTCGAGCAGGCCCACGTCGTCGGGCACGACTGGGGAGCGGCCGTCGCCTGGTTCACGGCCATGTTCCTGCCTGGCCGCGTGCGCAGCCTCACCGTGCTGTCGGTGGGGCACCCGCGCGCCCCCCGCTCGATCCGGCAATACGAGATGGCCTGGTACCAGCTGTTCTTCCAGTTCGAGGGCATCGCCGAGGCCACCATCCAGTTCGACGACTGGGCCTGGCTGCGGGATTTCAGCCGCGGCGACGGCGACCTCGACCGCTACATCGCCGACCTGTCCCGGCCCGGCGCGCTCACCGCCTCGCTGAACTGGTACCGGGCGAACCTGGCGCCGCGGATGCCGGGACCACCGCCCGAGCTTCCGCCGGTGCAGGCGCCGACGCTCGGTGTCTGGTCAACCAACGACCACTACCTCGAAGGTGAGCCGATGGAGCAGTCCGGCGCCTGGGTGGCCGGGCCCTGGCATCATGAGGTGATCCCCGGCGCGAGCCACTGGATCCCGCTCGACGCCCCTGATCGGCTGAACGACCTGCTTCTCGACTGGCTGCCCTGAACCCGCCAGATGGTTCACTACGGCCGCTGGTGACACCCGCGGTCAGTCCGATGCGCGATCACCGGGGCTCAGGTAGCGGAACGTCACCGCCGCGGCCGCACCGCCGGCCAGTTCGGCCAGCAGGTAGATCCAGATGTTCGACCACGACAGCAGGCCCATCAGGGTGGCGCCGAAGGCCACGGCGGGGTTGAACGCGCCGCCGCTGATGCCGCCGACGGCGGTGGCGCCGGCGAACACCGTGAACCCGATCGCCAGCCCGTAGAAAGAGTTCTGCGGGTGGTCCTTGCTGGTCGCGACGTTCAGCACGACGTAGGCCAGGGCGAAGGTGAACAGGAACTCGGCCAGCAGCGCGGCCGCCACCGCGCGGCCGGACAGTGACAGCGCGACCACCGCGGACGGGTTGACCACGAACCGCGCCAGCGGCGCCGCGATCAGCGCCGCCACCAGTTGCGCGGCCCAGTAGGGGAACAGATCCTTCCTGGTCAGCCCGCCGCGCAGGAAGACAGAGAGGCTCACCGCCGGGTTGTAGTGCGCCCCGGAGATGTGCCCGCCGGCGTACACCAGCACCATCAGCACGGCGCCGATCGCGAGCGGTGCCAGCGCCGCGTGGGCCAGGACCGTGCAGCCGACGGTGAACACCAGGCCGAAGGTGCCGATGAATTCAGCGACGTATTTGCGCACCGCTGCCTCCCGCTGAGTTCCAGGCTGAACCCGGACAGGACGATCAAGTCCGGCAGGACAGTACCAGGCAACTCCCTCCCGGGCAGGCACAACCCTCCAAGCTGGCCTGGCAAAATGTCCCACGTGCCTCGCGCTCGCCGCGGGCCATTCCGCGGCCTGCCGCGCGAGGTGGCCATCCTCACCGCGGTCTCGTTCACGGTCGCGCTCGGGTTCGGGATCGTCGCGCCGGACATCCCGGCGTTCGCCCGTCACTTCGGGGTCAGCACGGCCGCGGCGGCCAGCGTGGTCAGCGCGTTCGCGCTGATCAGGATCGCCGGGGCGCTGCCCGCGGGCCGCCTGGTGGACAGGTTCGGCGAGCCCGCTGTCATGGCGTGCGGCATCGCGATCGTCGCGGTCAGCAGCATCGTGGCCGGGTTCTCCGGCTCGTTCGCGGAACTCATCGTCCTGCGCGGGGCGGGCGGGTTCGGCTCGGCGATGTTCGGCGTCAGCGCCCAGACCCTGCTGCTGGCCAGCGTGCCCGGGGCGGACCGGGGCCGGGCCAGTGGCCTGTACGCGGGCGGCTTCCTGGTCGGCGGGATTACCGGCCCGGCGCTCGGCGGGCTGATCGCCGCCTGGTCCATGCGGGCGCCGTTCATCATCTACGGCGTGCTGCTCGTCGTGCCGGGGATCATCGCCGCGGTTGCGCTCCGGGGCAGGCCCGGCCGGAACCCCGGCACCCGGCCACCGGCCAGCCGGATCCTGCCCGAGGTCGCGCGGGCGCTACGGAACCGGGCGTTCCGCGCGGCCGCGGCGGCGAACCTGGCGGACGGTTTCGCCGTGATCGGGGTGCGCAGCGCGATCGTGCCGCTGTTCGTCCGCGATGTGCTGCACCGGTCAGCCATCTGGACCGGCATCGGCTTCGGGGTGGTGGCCGTGCTGAACGCCGCCACCCTCTTGCCCGGCGGGTGGCTAGCCGACCGGTTCGGGCGGCGGCCGGTCATCGTCGGCGGCTGCCTGGTGTCGGCGGGTGGGCTGGTCATGCTCGCAGTGCTGCCCGGGCCGGCCGGGCTGGCCGGGTACCTCGGGGCGCTGGCCGTCGTGGGTGCCGGGTCGGGGCTGCTCGACGTCGGGCCGGCCGCGATGATCGGCGACATCCTGGCCGGCCGCGGCGGGACCCTGGTCGCCTCCTACCAGATGTCCGGCGACATCGGCGCTGTCGCCGGGCCGGTGACCGCCGGTTACCTGGTGGACGTGGCCTCCTACCAGGCGGCCTTCGGGCTGGCGGCCGGGGTGCTCGGGCTGTCGGCCGTGCTGGGCCTGTTCGCGCCGGAGACCCGGTGGGCCCATCGGCCACCGGTGGCTGCCCTAACGGCCGGTGACACTCGCGGGCAGACCTGACGCTTCCCGCGGGTCAGCGGACCGCGGCGGCAGGCCAGGCCTCCCAGGCCAGCCACAGCGGCCGGTAGCCCTGCTGGCTCCAGAACGGCACCGACAGCGGGTTGACCTGCCCATAGTGCAGCAGCGTGACCGGGACGCCGGCCGCGGCGACATCGTGGTGCAGCCGCGCCACCAGCGCCGCCCCGACACCGCCGCCCCGCTCGCCCGGCGCGGTGAACATGAAGCCCAGATAGCAGGCCGGCGCCAGGCGGGTGAGCGGGGCGATCCACCCGGTGGTTTCCGGTCCCTCGGCCGCCAGCAGCCCGACCGGGGTGGCATCCCGCTCGGCCAGCCACACCCAGGGCTGCGGCCTGGCCAGCAAGGCGGCCGCCTCCCGGCGCATCGCGGCGGCCGTGCTCGGCCGCTCGGACACCATGCCGAAATGCCCGTCGTACCGGATCACCTCCTGCCCTAGCCGGGTGACCGCCTCGATGTCCGCCGGCCCGGCCCGCCGGATGCGGACACCGGCCGGCCCGTCCGGGTCAGCCCGGCCGGCCCGGCCAGCTCCGGCCGCCACCGTGCTGCGCGCGGCGATCACGGTCAGCGGCATGAGCCCGTGCCGCAGCAGTGGGAGGACCCCGTCGATGTCACGGCTGGGCCAGGTCACGGTGGCGGCGGTGTCCTCGCCGCCGGCCCCGGGCACGCTGGCCAGATGGTCATGCCACTGCGACAGCAGCCGGTCGAGCGCACCGCCGATGTCCGGCCCCGCCACCTGGGCAGTGAGCCGGAACCTGCGCGCCGCGCCCCAGGACAGCTCCAGGGATCCGGGTTCGGCCCGCCAGTGCTCGCAACGGCCGATGGCTACCGGCTGCCCGCCGCTGGCGACCGCAAGCTCCGCACCGCAGCCGGCCGGCAGGGCGGCCGGCTCGGGCAGCAGCCTGTCGATGGCCTGCCAGCGCCGGCCGACCTGCGCGCCAATGCCGCTCGCAGGCCCTGCCACCGGAGCGGGCATGAGCATCCTCCACCGATTCGGCAATCCCGGGCAGCGTATCCAACGAGTACCGGCGGATAAAACCGGCTCTTCTGGCAATGGGGTGGCCGCACCGGAAACCCTGGGTAAAACGCTGGCATGGGAACACCGTTACGCGCCGGTAACGCGGGGTGCTTGTCTCCCAATGTCGGGAAACAACCGCTACGATCCTGTACGTGGCTAACGCGGCGGTTTCACGACCTGCCGCGTGGCGGGCTGCGCTCAATAGCGAGCGGCAGGTCGGCCGGCGCCGGGCCGCTGTCCCATCATCGCGCGTGCATTCTCCCCGGGAATCTGAACGGGGCCGTTTCGCTATCCCGCAGTTGAGCCGAGGCCCTGGCCCGGCGCGATAGGAGCACAGATGACGGATCATTCCGCCGCCGCCGTTCGCGGTACCGCACCCACCCCCGAGACCAGGCTGGAACCCGACGCCATTGGCGTGGCGCAAGACACAGTTATCGGCATGGCGTCGTCGGCGCCGGCGGCGACGATCGGGCTGTCGCTGGCCGGGCTGGTGCTGGCGACCGCGTATGGCAGTGGGCCGATCCTGCTGCTGACCGCGATCCCGATGCTGGTCATCGCGAACGCGTACCGCCGGTGCAACATGTGGAACGCGAACTGCGGGGCGTCGTTTGAGTGGGTGGGCCGGGCCATCAACCCGTATCTGGGGTTTTTGACCGGGTGGCTGATGGTGGTGGCGTACATCATCGGCACCGTGGCCGAGATCTTGCTGCTGGGCCCGTCGGTGCTGGCGGTGTTCGGGTCCGGCTCGACGAACAAGTGGGCGTATATTGCCATCGGCACCGGGCTGAGCCTCGTCATGCTGGTCATCGCCGTGGTCGGCATCCGGATCACGGCCCGGACCCAGGTGGGGATGGCGGCGGTGGAGTATGCGATCCTCATCGGCCTGGCCATCTGGGGCCTGATCGCGGTGATCAACCACCACCCGGGCACGTTCGCGATCACCAAGGGCTGGTTCAGCCCGTGGGGGATCGGGCACAAGGGCAGCGCGGTGGCCGGGTTCTTGATCGCGGTGTTCGTGTACGGCGGCTGGGATGGCACGCTGTATGTGAACGAGGAGGTCAAGCACCGGCGCACGAACCCGGGCCGGGCGGCCATCATCGCGGTCGCGCTGCTGGCGGTGATCTACACC
>DATDGI010000448.1:0-3270 GCA_036522155.1 Streptosporangiaceae bacterium | reverse complement strand
GCACACGGTCATGGCCGGGCTCAACTGCGGCACCCCGTCCGCCCTCGCCTGGCCGTACCTGGCGGGCGGGCTCGATGCCGCGGTCGCCGTGACCGACGAGCTGGCCCGGCAGGCCATGGCCGAGCTGGCGGCGGCCGGGATCGCGGCCGACCCGAGCGGCGCCGCGTCGCTGGCCGGGGCCCGGGCCGCGCTCGCCGGCCCGGGTAGCGCCACACGGCGCGCCGAGCTGGCCCTCGGCCCCTCCCCCGCGGTCGTCCTGCTCAGCACCGAAGCCGCTCCCCCGCCCGGCTAGCGCTACCCGGCCGGGCTTACGGCCCTCCACTCCCCCGCCCGCCTGACCGGTACCAACCGCCCGGCGCGGCGGCCAGCCCGTTTGCCTGCCCGCAGGTCGAGATATATCGTGGCTGTCAGTCATCGGCCAGCGGGTGCACGGAGGTGGTTCATGGCCACGGGGACGGACTGGCGGGCCAGCGATGCCGAACGTGCGGCCGTGGCCGACCAGCTGCGTGAGCACTATGCCCTCGGGCGGATCAGCATGGACGAGTTCCGGGCCCGGCTGGACGCGGCCTACGCCGCGGTCACCGTACGTGACCTCGCCCCGGTGACCGCCGACCTGCCTGCGGCCGCCACCGGGCAGGCCGGGCCACTCCGGCCCTACCCCGCACGCGCCCGGCGCCGCCGGCGCTGGGCGGCTCTGCTGGGCGTGCTGGCCCTCGCCGCCGCGATCACCGGCTCGGCGGTGCTGATCGGCTCACTCCCGCATGGGGGCCTGCTGGTCCTGGTGTTCCTGCTGGTTGTGCTGCCCGTGCTGGCGCTGGCCACGCTGGCGGCCACACTGGTCTGGGTCGGGCGGAGGGCCTGGCGCAGCGGTGCCTGGCTGGAATTGGTGCCCGTCGCGGCCGGCGTGCCGTGGCTGGGCCGGGTGATCTGGCTGGCCCGGGCGGTACTGGTGAGCCGGGCATTCTGGCGGCTGGGCAGGCGGGTGGCCCGGCCGCTCCGCGGCCGCCGGGCCCGCAGCGCCGGCCGGTACCCGGGCTATCAGCGCCCGGGCGGGCCCTGGGCTCAGCCCCGGGTGGGCGATCTCAGCGGCACGACCAGGTAGCGGAACGACGGCGCGCCATCCGGGCCGGTGCCGGCCTGCTTCCCCGCGGCTGGCTCGCCGCCCTCGACGGCCGGGGTGATCAGCGCCGGCTTGGCCGGGCTGGTGAACTCCAGCCTGATCGTCCCGCTGGCGGCGGCCGGTGCGGGCGCTCCCTCCGGGCCGTCGGGCGGCCGGCCCGGGCTGGCCGCGGCGGCGGTCAGCCCGTCCAGCAGAAAGTGCGGGTTGAAGGCGATCACCGGCTCGTCGCCGGTGAAGCTGGCGGTCACCGTTTCCGCCGCCCGCGCCCGGCCCTCGGTCTGCGCCTCGACGACCACCCGGCCCTGGCCGAAGCTGAGCCGGACCGGGCTGGCCCGGTCCGCGACCAGTGACACCCGCCGGACGGCCTCGATGAACGGGCCGGCCGGAACCTCGGCGCGGCAGCCGAACGACTCGGGGAAGCGGGACTGGTAGCGGATGTACTCCCCCCCGATCAGCCGACCGGTGAGCCGCCGGCCTCGGCTCTCCAGGCTGATCATCCCGGTGACCGGCTGCGGGCCGGCGCCGGGCTGGGCCGCCTCGCCCGCCGGGGTGAACGCCACCGGCACCGGCTCGCCCGCGGTCATCGTCCGGGCGGCATCCATCAGCGTGCGGGCCGGAACCAGGGCGATCGCCCGTATCCCGGGGTCGGCCGGCTTCCAGCGCAGCTCCCGCACGGCCAGCCGGTACCGGTCGGTGGCCACCAGGGTCATGGACTCGCCCGAGATATCCAGGCAGATGCCGGTCAGCATGGGCAGCGTGTCGTCGCGGCTAGCCGCGGGCAGCACCTGCGCCACGGCGGCCGCCAGCTCACCCCCGTCGATGGTGCCGGCCACCGGCGGGGTGGGGGGCAGTTCGGGGTACTCGGCCAGCGGCAGTGACACCAGCGCGAACTCCGCGCTGCCACAGGTCAGGCTGACCACGTCGCCGTCGCCGGTGAAATCCGCCGGCTGGGCCGGCAGACTGCGGACGATCTCGGCGAGCAGCCTGCCGGGCACCAGTGCCGTCCCCGGCTCCGCGACCTCGGCGGCCAGCTGGGCGGTGGCCGCCAGCTCGTAGTCGAAGCAGGACAGGGTCAGCCCATCGGCCGCCACCAGCCGCAGCCCGGACAGGACCGGGACCACCGGCCGGGATGGCAGTGCCCGCGCCACCCACGCCACCGCTTCCGCCAGCACGTCATGCTCGACCCGGAACTTCATGCCACCACCTTCCCGTCACCGATCCTGGCACGAGTCACCGACATTTCCTGACGGCTCAGGCCAGCCCGGGCGGGGCGGCGGCCAGTGCCGTTTCGATCGCCGCGGCCAGGGCGCGGGCCGACTCGGCGGTGAGTTCCACCGCCACCCGCGCGGACGGACCCTGCCCTGGGTTGCGGAAATCGATGTTGAGCGTGTGACCGGCCGGAGCGTGCTGCGGGTGGTCGAAGTACACGGTCGCCTCGGTCAGCGGGAACCACCCCGCCGCCCCTTTGCCGCTCCCGCTGAGGTCGACTTTCTCGGTCAGGTAGGTACACATCGCGGCCTCCGGTCAGCTCGCCAGGTAGCGGCCGTAGAAGTCCCAGATCTTCTGCCAGCCGTCCATGGCCGCCTCCGGCCGGTAGGCGGGCCGGTTGACGGAGAAGAACGCGTGCCCGGCCCCGGCATAGCTGTGGAACTCGTGCGCCTTCCCGGCCTCGGTGAGCGCCTTGTCCAGCTCCGCGACCTGGTCCGGGCTCGGGTACTGGTCGTCCTCGCCGAACAGGCCCAGCAGCGGGCAGGACAGCTGCGGGGCCAAATGGATGATCGGCCCGACCTTGAGCGGCATGCCCTCCGGCGGCGTGCCGACGACAAACGCGCCGTAGCAGTCGACGGCGGCGTCCAGCGGGAGGCTGCAGGCGGCCAGGAACGACTGCCGCCCGCCGGAGCAGTAGCCGATGACGCCGGCCTTGCCGTTGGATGCGGGCATGGACCGCAGGAAGGCCGCCGCTCCCCCGGCGTCCCCCACCAGCCGGTCGTCCGGGACCCCGCCGAGCGCCCGGACCGCCGCGGCGGCGTCATCCGGGCTCGCGCCGGGCGCTTCCCGGCTGTACAGGTTGGGGCAGACGGCCAGGTACCCATGGGCGGCGAAGGTCCTGGTTATCTCCTTGGTCGGCTCGTCGTAGCCCGGCATGTGAT
>DATDGI010000447.1:0-29064 GCA_036522155.1 Streptosporangiaceae bacterium | reverse complement strand
AGAGCAACTCCCTTGCAAGGAGAAGGATCTCGGTTCGAATCCGAGGCGGTCCACCAGTGAGATGACAGAGCAGTACGGGATGTCGCGTAGTGGCAGCGCCCCTGGTTTGGGACCAGGCAGCGGGAGTTCGATTCTCTCCATCCCGACGCGGGCTCTCTAGCTGAGATGGATTAGCGTCCGCCTGAAGAGCGGGAGAGGCAGGGTCGGTACCTGCGGGAGCCACCGGGCGGTTATAGCTCAATGGCAGAGCTCCACTTTTCCAAAGTCGGGACCGGGGTCCGATTCCCCGTAACCGCTCTGCGCGCCGCTAGCTCAATGGCAAGAGCAGCAGACTCTTAATCTGCGAGATGAGCGTTCGACCCGCTCGCGGCGTACTACGGGCGGCCGTGCCCAGCGGCAGGCGTCCACCACCGGAACGTGATGGCTGAGGCTGAACTCCTCCCACTCATTCCCCGGTCGGCTAACCGGCAGGCCGCCAGGCCCTGGACCTGGCTATCGAGGTTCGAATCCTCGCTGGGGAACCGCGCCGCCGCGCACGGCTGCGGCTCCGCCCTCGTAGGCGGATGCCCCGGGTCGGCACCGGGTGGTGGCTCCACGCGCTCGTGGCCCAACAGGCAGAGGCGCCAGCCCGAGGTGCTGGAGGTTGCGGGTTCGAGTCCCGCTGAGCGCACTCGCCGTCGCACACGGCTGTGGCCGCGCCCCTGTAAGGCGCGAGATCCGGGTCGGCACCGGAAGACGGCTCTGGCCGGCTGGTTGCCCGGCCGAGCGCGGCGACGTGACGCCGGATCACGGCCCGGCGCGGCGCCAGCCCGGCCCGCTCATGCCCTCTGGATCGGCGTCCGCCACGCCTTGGTAGGGCGCGGCTGCCCGGGTCGGCACCGGGGGAGGGCTCCACGCGGATGTGGCGTAGTGGCAACGCGTCACCTGGCCATGGTGAAGTCCCGGGTCCGATTCCCGGTATCCGCTCGCAAGCCGCTCTAGCCCAACTGGCAGAGGCGCTGCGCTCAGACCGCAGAGGTTCCGGGTCCGAATCCCGGGGGCGGCACGGATGGTGAACCGGCAGGGTGCCGGGCCTCGCTGCTAACGAGTGCGCGCCGCCAGGCGTGGGATCCGAGTTCTCCGCCATCCGCCGGCACGACGTGCCGATGTTCCCGCCCGGCACGCAGGGAAGGGCAAGCAGACTGGCGACTGCACCTGTCCCGAAAACAGGCGAGCGCCGCGAGGCGCCTTCCGGGTCCGACTCCCGGCCCTTCCGCCCTGACCTGGTGTAGGCGGTGTGCATGGCCGTCTGATAAGCGGCCGGACCAGGTTCAACTCCTGGGGTCAGGACTTCATTGGCGAGGTAGCTGAGCAGGTTCAAGCGCCCGGGCAATCCCGCGTGGCCACGAAAGAGAGCTCTTGAGCTTGGTTTGGATACGGCCAAGATTGATAGCTACCCCGGCAGTATGATTCTCCCGAGGAAACCTGTCAGCCCATTCAGTGGGCGACCAGCACTCAGTACGCCTGCAAGGCTTGGCCTTAGCACGGCGATCAACTGGTTTCTAGGTCATGGATATACTCCGTCAATACCCATTGAGCCATGCCTATACGATTTGATCGTAGAGTCGGACCAGGGTCTACAACGGGTGCAGGTCAAGACTACGAGGGCGAGGACGGCAGAAGGGCATCACCGTGCGGGAATTAGTCGCGGCGCATATGACCCGGGCGTTACTGCAAATGCAGGGGGCAGGTTCCGTGCTCAGCCATATCACGACGGAGCCACAGAATTCTTTTTAATAGCTTGCGAGGATGGCACGAACTACCTCATCCCGCAGCCCGTAGTGAGTGGGCTCAAGGAGATAGCGTTGACCCGCAAATACGCTAACTTCAAGGTGTAGCCAGGCGAGGTAGCTCAGCAGGTAGAGCGCCCGGCTCATAACCGGAAGATTCGGGAGTTCGAGTCTCCCCCTCGCTACCCATAACCGGAGGCACGTGGGTTCAACTCCCACCCTCGCTACGCTGTCCGCGCCCGACCGGACGGGCACCGGACTTTTAATCCGGACTGAAGGGGTTCGAGTCCTCTGGGCAGCACGATGCCCCGTTGGAGTAGTGGTGATCTCGCCTCGTTCTCAGCGAGGAGAGGGCCGGTTCGATCCCGGCACGGGGTGCGCAGGCCGTCGTTGCTCTGCTGGCCAGGGGCGACCGGACTTTCAATCCGGGAACGACGCGGGTTCGATTCCCGCCGGCGGCACGGCATCGCCATTCTCGCGTAGCTCAAGTGGGCAGAGCGTCCGGCCGTTAACCGGAAGATGTGCAGGTTCGAGGCCTGCCGCGAGAGCTCAGCCAGCACCTGGTCTCTTAGCTCAATAGGGAGAGCGTCGGCCCGTCAAGCCGAAGGCAGCGGGATCGAAACCCGCAGGGACCGCCACGCCCGGCTGGTACCGGGCCGGTACCAGGCGCCCGTCGTCCAAGGGACAGGGCACATGACTACGGATCATGGAATGGGAGTTCGAGTCTTCCCGGGCGCGCAACCGATCAGTAGCTCAGCGGCAGAGCACCGGTCCCACACACCGGCCCGCGCAGGTTCGAGTCCTGCCTGATCGACCGTGGTGGCTATAGCTCAGCTGGGCAGAGCGCCGGGTCGTGGTCCCGGAGGCCGCGAGTTCGAACCTCGCTAGTCACCCCAAAGCCGTGAGTTGGGCAGGCGGTGCGCCCAGCGGGCCGTAACCCCGTAGCTTCGGCATGGAGGTTCGATTCCTCCCTCACGGACGCAGGCTTCCATGGTCCAGGGGATAGGACGCCGCCCTCCGAAGGCGGCAGCGCAGGTTCGAGTCCTGCTGGAAGCACACCCGGCGCACGTCTCGCTGGTGGTGGGAGGCGGCCCGCAAAGCCGTCAGTAGCGGGGTCCGATTCCCCGGTGCGTCTCGACGTCTCCGCAGGTGCTCACGCTGTGGCTGGCTTGCGCCCCCAGACCAGGAACAGGTGGCCGTAGATCACGATCGTGCTCGGGTCCTGGACATGGGCGCGGGCGGCGGCATCGAGCTCGTCGAGCTCCGCCCCCGTGGCCAGCCCCATCTCGATTACCTGGGCGCGCATACTGCGCAGCAGGTCAATCCGGAGCGTCCGCCGGGTGCTGCCGGGCGGGTACATCTGCACCCGGGCCTCGGCTGCGACCTCATGCAGGCCGGCCTGGCGGAAGAGTCCGGGGACCCGGCGCCCGATCGTGTGGTCCGCGCCGTTGCGGCGGAACGCCACCGTGAAGATCTCACTGATCCGGGTGAACGCCGGATCCGGCGGATGCGAGATCGTGTACTCGGTGTCCGGCTCGATCACGGCCACCCACCCACCCGGCTTGGCCAGCCGGAGCATTTCGGCCACCACTTCCGCGGGCTCGGGGACGTTGACCAGCAGGGTGCGGGCATGGACCAGATCCTGCGAATCAGAGGGCAGGCCGGTGTGCCGGGCATCCGCGGTAGCGACCCGCACCCCGCCCAGCCCACGCTGGGCCGCGAATTCGGCGGCCATCGCGGTGTGCGCCGGATTCGCGTCCAGGCCAATGACCTGGCCGCCGGGTGCCACCCGCTGGGCCAGCAGGTCAAGAATCCCGCGCGGGCCACAGCCCAGGTCGATCGCGCGCTGGCCGGGCCGCAGGCCGACCCGGTCCAGGAGCGCACTGCTTTCGGCCGCCAGTTCCTCCGCTTGCCGCTGCAGCCGGGCACTTTCGCCCTGATCACTGCCCAGCGCGTAGACGGCGGTCGCTTCCGGGCTGATGGCCGCGGATGTCCCCGCTGGCTCGCTCACGCCCACCACCCCATCCCGTGCCCGGCCCGCTCCTCATTATCCGCACCTGGCTGAGGGATGGAGCCCGGTTGGTCACCCTTGTGGCGGTACCACGTAGCCGGTGTACCGGCTCCGGCCAGTACTCCTGGGCTGTCAGCAATTCCTTGTCCCGGCGTCAGTCCCAGATCATGTTGATCACATGGCCGGTGTCGGCCCACCCGGCGCGGTGGAACGCCCGGGCCATCGGCTCGTTGCCCAGGTCGGTGTTGGCCAGGATCAGCGTGGCCCCCTCCGCGGCCAGGATCTGGGTGCCCTCCGCCAGGATCTCGCCGACGTAGCCGCGGCCCCGGTACCCGGGCAGGACCCCGAGGTAGGCGATGATCGGCAGGTATCCGTTGTGCGCCGGGATGACGAAGCCCACCGGCTCGCCGCCGGGCCGCCTGGCGACCCGCCACCATCCGCGGGGGCTCTGATAGCGCGCCAGCTCGTCCCAGTAATGCCGGGTGGCCGCCTGCACCGGCGTCATCTGGGCCAGGTCACGGCGGCTGTGGGCGTCCAGCGAGCCGTCCAGGACCGCGGTCATCAGCTCGATCAGCTCATCGGGCTCTCCGGCCGGGCCGAACTCCAGCCGTCCGGTCCGCTTCGCGATCGGCGTCCCGGCCTGCCATTCCAGCTGCAGCCGTTCCACCAGGAACCTTCCGCCGGCCTGGGCCACCGCTGCCATCCGGTCGGTCACCGCCTGCCGCGTGGCCGGCTGATCCCGCCAGTCCGCCGGCTCCAGCCGGGTGTATTCCGGCCATGGCCGGCCCGGCGGCATGATGCCGGCGGTTGCGGCCCGCAGCAGCCCGGCACCGGCCGCTACCAGGTCCGGGTCACCGGGCCCATCGCCGAGGTCGAACACGTCGAGCAGGTCCGGCACGGGCTGGCCCGCTCTTGCCCACCAGCCCGCCCGGGCGACCGGGTGATCACCGCGCAGGGCCAGCCAGAGCCACCCCGGACAGCGGTGGCCGGCGTCGAGGTCGGCCGCGAGCGATCCGTTCTGCACGTAAGGGAATTGGCAGTAAAGGCCAAGTTCCTCAGGCCCGTGGATGGGACGGAAGGTCAGGTCGCCGGGCGGGCTGGTCATGGCTGGAAGTCGCCGGGTGAATGGAGCCAGGCCAGCAGGTCCGGCGGTGCCAGACGGGCGGTGCGTGCCAGGTAGTGCGCGAACTCCTCATCGGTGAGCAGTTCCCGCCCGGCGCCGGAACTGCCCCGCCGGAAGAAGGCGGCGCTGTTCTTGAGCACCCCGGCCGCCGGGACGACCTGGCCGGCCGTGGCCCGCATCCGCTCGAAGGTGGCGGCCTGGACCAGGCCGGGCCAGGCTTCCCCGGGCACGGTGATGCCCAGCCGGCCGGCCAGGCGGCGCATCTCACCCGCCAGGTCGGCGGCCAGGTCGTTGTAGTGGACGAGCAGCACGTTCGGTTCGCCACGCCGGGCCCATGCGTCGGACAGGTGCCACATCACGCCCGGCAGCGAGTCCATTTGCTGCCGGGGGTCGTCGTCGGAGTCGATCCAGCCGAGCAGCCACTCCTTCAGCGGGCGGCGCGGCGCAGGCGGTCCGGCCGGCTCCGGCTGGCCCGTCAGCTGGGCCATCCGCACCCGGTCGATGTTGTCACCCTGGTGGTACATCGATACCGCCATGTCGAGCGGGTGCCGGGCCACCACGATGTAGGTGGCGCGCGGATCCAGCGGTATCCCGTCCAGCGGCGTGTGGGTCTTGATGAACCGGCGGTGCTGCTGCGCGTCCAGCCGGGCCAGCACCTCGTCCCGCGGCGCGACCAGGAAGTCCAGCCACGGCGACAGCCGCCCCAGCGGCTCCGGCAGGTCCGGCGTCTGGAAGATCAGCAGCGCGCAGATCATCTGCATCCAGGTGGTCCCGCTCTTGGACCGGGTGCTGATCACGATGTCACCCGGGCGGAACGGGAAGCCGGCCCATCGCCCGCTGTCCTCGTCTGCAGAGCGGTAGCGGACCGGCGGCTCGGGCACCTGGCGAGCATAGCCAGCCGCAGGCGGCTCGCCCGCGGGTGCTGCCAGCGGGACGGCCTCTCGTCAGCTGGCCAGCCGCTGGAGGGCGCGCAGGTAGCGGCGGGTGAAGTAGTCCTGCACCAGGCGGCCGGCTGGGCCAGCCGACCGGGCCAGCGCGGTGGCGGGGCGGGAGAACGCGCGGATGGTGAACGTCACGTCCCCGCCGGGACCCAACTCCACCAGGAATGCCTCCTCGCCGGATTCCGGGTGACCAGGCAGCGTGCCGTAGCCAAATCCGTGCCGTCCGGGCTCCCGGACGGTGTAGACGACCCGGCAGCAGGCCGTGATCCTGGCCGGCCCCCACCCCAGCGCCATGGCGACCACCGCACCGGGCTCGGCCGGCCCGGACGCGGTGACCCGCAGCCCGGCCGCCCGGTGCATCGCCCATCCGCTGAGGGCGGCGGCGGCCCGGTCGAAGGTGGCCTGGCCGGGGCCAAGGCCAGCCTGGCGGACCCGGTGGTGGTATCCAGGTGGCAGCGAGCCGCGGGTGGCGCCCAGCTCGGGGTAGGTGAACCCAGCCTCCGCCAGCGCGGCCAGTAGCTGGCGGCCATCGCGTGTCATCACCTGACCAGTGTGGCGCTGGTGGCGGCGGCCGGACTGATCGGGCGGGTCTCGCTGGCCCGGGTGCCCGGAATGGTCAGCCGGGGCAGCAGCAGGTGAACGATGGGGCCGATGCTGACGGCGTAGAGGACGGTGCCGGCCCCGACCGTGCCGCCGAGCAGCCAGCCGATGGCCAGCACCGTCAGCTCAATGCCGGTGCGGACGACACGCAGCGAGTGGCCGCGCCGGGCGATGCCGGTCATCAGGCCGTCCCGTGGCCCGGGACCGAGCCCGGCGCCGATGTAGCAGGCGGTGGCCACGCCGTTGAGCAGTACCCCGCAGATCAGCGCCAGCCAGCGCAGCGCGAGCGCGTGCGGGGCGGGCACCACGGCCAGCACGGCGTCGATCACCGAGCCGATGACCACCACGTTGCACGCGGTGCCGGCACCCGGGCGCTGGCGCAGCGGAATCCACATCAGCAGCACCGCCGCGCCGACGAAGATCGACCAGGTGCCGATCGGGATACCGGTCAGCCGGGCCAGCCCCTGGTGCAGCACGTCCCACGGGTCAAGGCCCAGCCCGGCCAGCACCAGCAGGGCGTCGCTGATGCCGTACAGGACCAGGCCGGTGAACAGCTGGCTCAGCCGCCGGGGCAGCCGGCTCCGCGGCGGCGGGCTGATCACCGTCCGCAGGACCTGGGCCGCCCGCACGTCACCCTCCAGCGTTGCCAATTGACCTCTGATACGCCAGACTGGCAGCAAGTCGGCTCTCTATAAAGAGCCAATTAGCAACAACTGGCCTTGCTTTGGACTGACTGGATGTGCCTGGCGTGCGCAGCATCACCGAACCGCAGCTCGCCCGGCTACTGGGGGACTGGCCGGGCCCACCCGGGCGCGGGTCCGGCCGGGCCGCGGGGCCCGGGTACGTCCGGCTGGCCGCGCAGGTGCGCGCGCTGCTACTGGACGCCCGGCTGCCCGCCGGGGTGCGCCTCCCGGCCGAACGGCGGCTGGCCAGCACGCTGGGGCTGAGCCGGACCACCATCGCCGCCGCCTACCGGCTCCTGCGCGAGGAGGGGTACCTGGCCAGCCGCCAGGGCTCGGGCAGCGTCACCGCGCTGCCACCGGGCCGCCTCCGCCGGTATTCCCCCTGGGTGCCGGCCGTGCCCGACGACGAGGATGCGATTGACCTGGCGCTCGCCTCCCCGGAGGCGTGCCCGGACGTGCCGGCCGCGATGAGCGCTGCGATCGAGCTGCTGCCCGCCTACCTGCACGGGCACGGGTACGACAGTTACGGCCTGCCGGTGCTCAGGGAGGCGGTCGCCCGCCGGTTCACCGAGCGCGGCCTGCCGACCGGGCCGGACCAAATCTTTGTCACCAGCGGCGCCCAGCACGCGCTCGACCTGCTGCTGCGCTGCCTGGCCAGCCCGCTCGACCCGGTGATGGTGGAGAACCCGACCTACCCGAACACGCTCGACGCGCTGGCCCGGGCCCGGGCCCGGGTGGTGGCGGTGGGGCTGGCCCCGGACGGCTGGGACCTCGACCTGCTGACCGCCGCTCTGCGGCAAAGCCTGCCCCGGCTGGGCTACCTGATGCCCGATTTCCACAATCCCGCCGGGCACCTGATGAACGGGCCCGACCGGGCGGCGGTGGCCGATGCCGCCGCGGCCGCAGGGACCAGGCTGGTCATCGACGAGACGTTCGCTGAACTGGCGCTCGGTGCGCCCGGCGAGGTCAGCCGGCCGGCCCCGCTGGCGGCGTTCGATCCGGCGGGCCAGGTGATCACGATCGGCTCCATGAGCAAGGCCTTCTGGGCCGGGCTGCGGGTCGGCTGGGTCCGCGCCGACCCGGGCCTGGTCGCCCAGCTGCAGGCCGTCCGTAGCCCGTCCGACCTGGCCAGCCCGGTGGTGGAGCAGCTCGCCGCGGCCTGGCTGCTGGACCGGGCGAGCGGCCTGCTTCCGGCCCGGCGCGAGCTGCTCACCGGCCGCCGGGACACGCTCGCGGCGGCCCTGGCCCGGCACTTTCCGGCCTGGCAGGTCAGGCTGCCAGCGGGCGGGCTGTCGCTGTGGGCCCGGCTGGAAGCCCCGGTCAGCACGGCGCTCGTATACGCGGCCGAGCAGCACCGGCTCCGGCTCGTGCCCGGCCCGCGGTTCGGCCCGCCCGGCCATCTGGAGAGGTACCTGCGGTTGCCGTTCTCCCTGCCCGGGCCGGATCTGGCCGAAGCCGTGATCAGGCTGGCCGCTGCCCATGCCAGCCTGCGGCATGCCACCCCACCGTTCCCGTCAGCCCCGGCCCAGGTCGCCTGATCGAGTCGGTCCTTCGGCCTGGACACGGTCGATTCGGGCTGTCAGCACGACCCAAATCGTCCACGTCCTGGCCGGTTCCTGCCCGCAGCGGCGATGATGGGGGAATGCGCGCGGTGGTGGTCAGCGAGCTTGGCGGGACCGAGGTTCTCATCATGACCGACTACCCGGATCCGGTGCCCGGCCCCGGCCAGGTGCTGGTGAATGTGGCCGCGGCCGGGGTCAATTTCGCGGACATCTACGCCCGCGAAGGCCGGCCGCCGTACCGCCGGGAACCACCGTTCGTGCCGGGCTCGGAGGGGGCGGGCACGATTGCGGGCCTGGGGCCGGACGTGACCGGTTTCGCGGTCGGTGACCGGGTCGCCTGGGCGGGTGCCCCGGGCGGTTACGCGGAGCAGGCGGTCATCCCGGCCGCGTCCGCGGTCGCCATCCCGGACGGGGTGGATTCGCAGCTCGCCGCGGCCGTCATGCTGCAGGGCATCACCGCCCATTACCTGTGCCACAGCACCTACCCGGTCGCCCACGGCGACGTGACGTTGGTGCACGCGGCCGCTGGCGGGGTCGGCCTGCTGCTGACCCAGCTGGTCAAGCTGCGGGGCGGCATCGTGATCGCCACCACCTCCACCGCCGCCAAGGCGGACGAGGCCCGCCAGGCCGGGGCCGATCACATCGCCGGCTACGACGACTTCGGCGCGACAGTGGCCAGCGTCACCGGCGGGACTGGGGCGCACGTCGTCTACGACGGGGTCGGCCGCGCCACCTTCGGCGCCAGCCTGGCCGTGCTCCGCCCGCGCGGAATGATGGTCCTGTACGGCGGGGCCAGCGGGGCGGTGCCCCCGGTCGAACCGCAGGATCTGGCCGAAGGCGGCTCGCTGTTCCTGACCCGGCCTACCATGCGCCACTACATCGCCAGCCGGGAGGAACTGCTGTGGCGCGCCGGTGACCTGTTCGGCTGGATCGGCGACGGCCGGCTCTCGGTCCGGATCGGCGGCACCTACCCGCTGGCCGATGCGGCCCGGGCTCACAACGACCTGGCGGCCCGGCGGACCACCGGCAAGCTGCTGCTGCTGCCGGGCTGACCGGGGGATACCGGTATGACGATCATCGCGGTCTGCCAGCTCGGGCTCAGCATCGGCGACCTGGTGGCGAACGCGGCCGCCGCCGAGCGTGCGGTGGCGGAGGCGGCGGCCCAGTCCGCGGACCTGGTGGTGATTCCCGAGCTGTCCGACACCGGGTACGTGTTCGCCAGCGCCGCCGAGGCCCGAGCGCTGGCCTCCCCGGTGGCCGGGAACCCCACCCTGGGGCGCTGGCGCGAACTGGCCGCCACGCACCGGACCGTGATCGCCGGTGGTTTTTGCGAGCTGGGCAGCGACGGGCTGCTCTACAACAGCGCCGCCGTGGTGGACGCCTCCGGCACCCGGGCCGTCTACCGGAAAACCCACCTGTGGGACGCCGAGACGCTCATCTTCACCCCCGGCAGCGCACCACCCCCGCTGGCCCGGCTGCCGTTTGGCACTGTGGCCCTGATGGTCTGCTACGACCTGGAGTTCCCCGAGTGGGTTCGGCTGGCCGCGCTGGCCGGTGCTGACCTCATCGCCGCCCCGGTGAACTGGCCCGCCGCGGTGACCCCGGCCGGTGAGCGGCCCGCCGAGGTGGTCAAGGCGCAGGCAGACGCCGCGACCAACGGGGTTTTCATCGCGGTCGCTGACCGCTGCCAGGACGAGCGCGGCGTCTCGTGGGTGGGCGGCAGCATCATCGTCGGCCCTGATGGCTACCCGCTGGCCGGGCCGGTGCTGGCCGACCGGCCTGCCGTGCTCACCGCCCGCTGCGAGCTGGCCGCCGCCGCCGACAAGCGCATCAACGACCACAACGACTTGCTGGCCGACCGCCGCCCCGGACTCTACGGGCCGGTGGCCGCGGCCCGGCCGGGGCCCACGCCAGCCGGGTCATAGGCGGGCATGACGGCCGGGGGGAAGGGACGGGATGGTGTCAGCCGCCGTGCAGGTGCTGGATGACGCCGACGTCCGGCCGGTCCGGACGTGGTGATCGCGGAGGCGCTCGTGCGCGAGCACCGCGACCACCATGCGGGAACGGGGCAGGCTGCCCGCTAGCAGCCGGATGTCTACCCGTCAAGCTCTTTGGGCGTCTTATTCCAATTCGCCAGGCTAATAGATCCGATTATATATCATCGGGTGCTAAGAAATATATGACGGGCCGGCCCTTCCTGAGTGTTTTCCCTGGACATTCGCAGTGGATCGTGCCAGCATTACCAATGCTTCGCCCGGCTGGGAAGGCAGAGCCCCGGGGCACGAAGCAGGGAAGAGGTACCCCGCTCTCTTCTGGGGGATTCGTCGCGTCCGTACCAAGCAGTTCCAGGCGGGAGCCCATGCCACCAGCTGGCCAGGCCGGACCTGGGACGGGCGATGATGAGGGGGGAAGGCACGCATGGGGTGTGTGTGGCAGTCGGAGTATGCCCCGGTACCCAGGCTGAGTGAGGCCAGGCTGCACGAGCGGCCCGCGGCGCGGCACCGTAAGCCCACCTGGTGGCGGCGGGCGGCGCGGTCGGCGCTCGGAGCAGCGCGAGCGCAGCTTGCCGCCTGGCTGCGGCCATTTCCCCGCAGGCTCGCCGTCGCGGCCCGCGAGCGCTGACCCGGCGTCGCCGGGACTTGCGGCCCGCTACTTCTGGCCCGTCCCTTCGGGGTTGTCACTTCCAGCGGAAATGGACGAAGAGCCGGCCGAAGTTTTTGGAGTCCTTCTCGACCCGGTGATATAGCGCCTTGATCTCTTTTTGCTCCAGGAACCTCAGCACCCTCTTTTTGAGCTGGCCGGAGCCCTTACCCGGGATGATCTCAACCACCGGCGCCTTCTTAGCCACGGCCTCGTCGATGATCGCCCGCAGAGCCCGGTCGATGTCCCCGCCGCGGTTGTAGATGTCGTGCAGGTCGAGCGTGAGCTTCATGGCGCCGTCTCCGATCCCCGCCCATCCCACGCTACGCGGTCAGCCCGGGCCGCGGGCGCCTGCCCACTGCCGCAGAGACCAGCCACGAACATGATCATCGCCCGTGGCTTGTTAGCCTCGGGGCATCCGGGCTACGGTAGCGCGGCCGGCTAGGGCGGCGTGACCGGCGCCAGCCCGCCCAAGGAGTCGCCATGCGCCTGCGCTCGGCATTGCCCGCCGCGGCCGTCTGCCTGCTCGCCGTGGCCGCGGTCGGCGCCGGCGGTCATCCGGCCGGAGGTGCGGCCCGCCCGGCGGCCCGGGAGGCCGCCCCGGTCGTCCTGATCGCGCCGGCCGCCATCCACGCGGCCGGCCCGTCCAGCCAGCCGCCGACCACGGCGTTCTGCGAGCAGAACTACCACATCGCGTGCTATTCACCCGGGCAGATCCGGCAGGCCTACCAGCTGCCCGCCCTGCTGGACCAGGGCATCACCGGGGCCGGGCAGACCATTGTCATCGTCGACTCGTTCGGCTCCCCGACCATCCGCCAGGATCTGCGCGCCTTCGACGCGGCGTTCCGGCTCCCGGCGCCGCCCGCGCTGACGGTGATCCAGCCGGCTGGCCGGGTCCCGGCCTACCGGCCCACGTCCAACCGGGTGGGGTGGGCCGGGGAGACCAACCTGGACGTGGAGTACGCCCATGCCGTGGCGCCGGGCGCGAAGATCCTGCTGGTCGAAACCCCGACCTCGGAGAACGAGGGAACGACCGGGTTCCCGCAGATCGTGAAGGCCGAGGAGTACGTGATCGGCCGCCACCTGGGCCAGGTCATCAGCCAGAGCTTCAGCGCCACCGAGCTGACGTTCCCGTCGCGGGCCTCCCTGCTGCGCTTGCGGGGCGCGTATCTTGACGCCGCCCGCAACGGCGTGACCGTGCTCGCCGCGTCCGGCGACAGCGGCGCGGCCGACCTCAAGTTCAACCAGGCCAGCTACTACCTGCAGCCAGTGACGTCGTGGCCGGACAGCGACCCGCTGGTCACGGGGGTAGGCGGGACCCAGCTCCAGCTCGACGGGGCCGGCCACCGGACCGCACCGGACCGGGTGTGGAACGACACCTACAACGTGGCGGCCAACATGTTCGTCTCCGGCGATCGCGGGCCGAACCCGCTGGCCGGTGGCGGCGGGAAGTCGGACATGTTCGGCCGGCCCGCTTTCCAGGACAGCGTGCGGGCGGTGGCCGGCGGCCACCGCGGGGTGCCCGACATCTCGATGAGCGCTGCCTGCAACGGCTCGGTGGTGGAGTACCAGAGTTTCCCCGGCCAGGCAGCAGGCTGGTACCCCACCTGCGGGACCAGCGAGGCGACGCCGCTGTTCGCCGGGATCGTGGCGCTGGCCGACCAGCTGGCCGGGCATCCGCTCGGGCCGATCAACACCCGGCTCTACCAGCTCGCCGCGCAGCACGCGCCGGGCATCGTGGACGTCGTCAGCGGCAGCAACACGGTCTCGTTCCGCCAGGGCGGGCAGCTGCGCACCGTTACCGGGTACACCGCGGCCCGGGGCTACGACCTGGCGTCTGGGCTGGGCACCGTGGACGCGGCGCTGTTCGTGCCGGAACTGGCCGACGCGTCCGCTGGCCCCATTGTGACCGGGTCGCGCGGCTTCATCCGGTACTGGCGCCTAACGTAGTGTCATGACGTCTTCCGCCCGCCTGCCCGGGCATCCCGTGCCGGCGGGCACGGCTGCCACCAGCGTGCTGGTGGTGGAGGACGACTGGGGCATCGCCAGCCAGCTGGTTCGCGGGCTGAGCCGGGGCGGCTACGACGTCGCGCACGTGACCACCGGCCAGGACGCGCTCAGCCATGCCGACCCGGACGTGGTCGTGCTGGACCTCGGCCTGCCGGATGGCGACGGGGTGGACGTCTGCCGGAAGCTGCGGGAGCGGTCCGCAGTGGCGATCATCGTGGTGACCGCCCGGGGGGAGGAGCCGGAACGGGTGCTGGCCCTGGACGCGGGGGCCGACGACTACCTGGTCAAGCCGTTCGGCCTGGCCGAACTGCTGGCCCGGATCCGGGCCGTGCTCCGGCGGATCCACCCCGGCGGGGAGCAGCTGCGGCACGGGCCGCTCGTGGTGGACCTGCGCACCCGGCGGGTGACCGTGTCCGGCCAGGAGGTGGCGCTGACTCCCAAGGAGTTCGACATCCTGGAGTGCCTGGCCATCGATCCCGGCCGGGTCGTCACCCGGCAGGAGATCCTGGAAAGTGCCTGGGATGCCCACTGGTACGGGCCGACGAAGGTGCTCGACGTGCACATGGCGGCGCTCCGCCGCAAGCTCGGCGCGCCGGGGCTGATCGAGACCGTGTACGGCAGGGGCTTCCGCCTCGGCGGCAGCTGATGGCCCGCCGGATCGTCCTCACCATGCTGGCGCTGATCGGCGCCCTGCTGGTCAGTGCCGTCATCCCGCTCGGACTGCTGGCCAGCGGCCGGGAACGGGATGCGTTCCAGGAGGGCACGACCCTGTCGGCCCGGACCCTGGCCGCCCTGGCCGAGGAGAACCTGGCCGACCACAGTCCCTACCCGTCGCTAGGCCCGTCCCTGGCCCGCCTCAGCCACCCCGGCGATCAGGTTTGGGTGCTCAGCCTGGCAGGCCGGATGGTCGCCGTGGCCGGCGGCGCCACCGCGCGCAATCTCCCCGTCGGTGGCGCCAGCATAGCGGCCGCGCTGCGCTCCAGCGGCTCGGTGTCCTTCGAGGTCAACGGCCGGATCCAGGTCATCACGAGCGTGCGTGACGCCACCGTCGGGGCGGCCGTCGGGGTGGTCGTGCTGTCCCGTTCCACAGAAGAGCTCGACGAGCGGCTCCGGGTGCTCTGGGCGTGGATGGCAGCGGTGACGGCGGTCGGCCTGCTCGCCGGAACCACGATTGCGATCATGCTCGCACGCTGGGTGGGACGGCCGCTGTCGGCGCTGGACGCGGCGGCGCAGCGGCTTGGTGGCGGTGCGCTGGACACCCGGTCGCAGACCGGGTCAGGGCCGCTGGAGGTGCGCCGGCTGGCCGGCACGTTCAACACCATGGCCGGCCGGCTGGAGGCGCTCGTCCACGGCAACCGGGCGATGATGGCCGACGTGTCGCATCAGCTGCGGACTCCGCTCGCCGCGCTCCGGCTGCGGCTCGACCTGCTCAGCCAGGACGCCGATGAGGCCACCGTGTCCGAACTGGTCGGCGCCCAGGACGAGATCCTCCGGCTGTCCCGCCTGGTGGACGGCCTGCTCGCGGTGGCCAGGGCCGAGAACGTGGTGGTCGAGCCGGTCGAGGTCTCGGTGAACGCGGTGATCCACGATCGCGCGGTGGCCTGGCGCCCGCTGGCGGAGGAGCGTGACGTCGAGCTGACGACCGGATGCACCGGGCCGGTGGTGGCACGGCTCGGCGAGGGCCACCTGGAGCAGATCCTGGACAACCTGCTGGCGAACGCGCTGGAGGCGGTCCCGGGCGGCGGCCACGTCCGGGTCAGCGCCGGGCCGGCCGGCCAGCGGGTCAGGGTCAGCGTCGCCGACGACGGCCCAGGCATGAGCCCGCAGCAGCGGGAAGCGGCGTTCCGCCGGTTCGCCAGCACCACCCCGGGCGGGGCCGGCCTCGGCCTGGCCATCGTGCACCGGCTGGTAACGTCCAACGGCGGCGCCGCGGCGCTGGCGGAAACCCCCGGCGGCGGCCTGACCATCGACCTTGACCTGCCGGGCCAACCCCCGGACCGGGGCCGCAGGCCAGCCGCAGCCACCCCGGAGCGGGTCGATTCCTCACCTTTCCTGAACCATTCCTGAACCGGATCCGGCTGACCGTCAGCGAGCCGCCTCCTCAACTCCTACAAAAGAAGGCCCATGAAGTTCCGCAAGAGCGAGGACGAGCGAGCGCAGATCGCGGCCCAGCGGGCAGAACGGCGCCAGAGAAGGGGGGCACTTCACCGCGAGCAGGCGGCTCGCCGTGCGGCAACGACAGTCCTCGCCCATCTTGGGGTTGCTGTCCGGGCAGGCGAGGTTTTCCCCTGCACCTTGGAGGTGGTGATTGGTCGCAGTGAAGGCTCGCGTCTCGGCCATCTTGCCGGAGCCCATGCTGAAGTCACTGAGGGGACAGGTGGCCATGGCCGTAGCGGCATCGTCAGAGCAGGTGACGCGGCCTCGGGCGCGTCCGTCCTGGGACCAGCCGGGCTGCTGGCCGGTGCCAGCAGGAAGGGCTTCCTGGGAACCGCGTTCGTAATCTTCGCCGACGGTACGCGGCACGAGAAAACGATCGCCGACCAGGCTTCGTTCCTGAAAGCGCAGGCTGACGCGGTCAGATTCAACGCCATAGCCGTAGTCGCACCTACGCCGCGATCTGAGCCAGTACAGGACGATGGCGTATGCCCAGACTGTGGCACAGAAATCCTGCGAAGGTCCGGCCGGGCATGGAATGACGATGGTGGGGAGCACGACTGCAGGTGATCAGGGCCCAGCCCATCACCGGCTGGTCCTGCTGCATGTCCTGAGCTCAGCTCAGGAGCCGCGAAGCTCAGTGGCCTGAGATCAGCCAGGTGGGGCGTGCGGTCTGCTGGCAGAACGCGGCCAGCCTGTTCGGCCTGCCCGGATCCGGTTCATAGCTGGCTCAGAAGTTCCGCATACGGTCCCGAGAAGCCGCCCGGGTTATCTGCTCATAGAGGCCGGCGCGAAGAGCCGACGCTGATAACCGAAGGAGGCACGACATGACCCCGCTGGTGATCACCAGCCTGCTGCTCACGATCCCGTTCCTGGTGGCGTTCATCGGCATCCCGCTGTGGATGACCTTCAAGCGGCCCGACACCGTCCCGGACCACAGCCAGGCGCACGCCTACCTGCGGGCCCGCCAGGCGCTGACGCTGGCTCCGCCCACGTCCGCCGCCGCCGCGATGGCGCGGGACCAGCTCACCAAGGCCGCATGACCCGGCCGCCCGCTCCGGGCACCAGCAGTTACGGCGCCGCCGCGATGGTGACACGGTCCCTCGCTTTGAGTCCCGTCACCGTCGCGGCGGCGCCGGCCTGTCCGCGGCCAGCTGGCCGGGCGGCCGGTCAGGCCCTGGCCAGCCCCGGCTTGGCCCGCAGCCCGGTCACGAACGCCAGCCCGTACAGGGCGCCGGTCACGATCAGGATGAACCGGTAGCCGGTGATGAGCGCGATGTACTCGAGCGTGCCGCCGGCTATCGCACCGAGCAGGTTCGCGGCAAACGCGGCCCCGGCGGTCTCCACCCCGGAGAATCGCTGGGCGAACACCAGGTTGGCCAGGAACACCGGCGCGAACGCCAGCGCGCTGCCGGCCAGGAAACGCAGCACCATCGGCAGGTCCAGCAGCGCCTCCTGCGGCACCAGCCAGGCCAGCGCCAGCGCGCCGATCAGCGCGGCATAGAGCACGGCAGGCTGGGGCAGCCGGATCCGGGTCGCAGTTTCCACCGCCAGGTAGACCGCCGCCAGCACCCCGGCGAAGACCAGTGCGTTGACGAACCAGGTGGCGCCGAACAGCAGCGCGAACTGGACCACGCTCTTGGTCTCCAGCAGCAGGAACGCCGCGCCCATGAAGGCGAGGTCGGCATAGCCGCTCATCCGGCGCAGCGATCCGCCGCCCGCCCGGACCAGCAACAGCGAGCCGAGCAGGATCAGGCCCAGCATCTGCAGGTAGGGCCGCGGGATCGTGTTGGCGGGCAGGTACGGGAACGGGTGGTCGTCGGTGGCCGGGGCGATCGGCGGGCCATGCCAGAAGGCCGCGCAGTTGGGCACCTGGCCGTCCGCCCTGATGGTCAGCACCGACAGCCGCCGGCCGCCCAGTGGCGGCCCGACCTGGGCGCACGGGTTGCGGTGGAAAACGTCAGTCAGGGTGGTGGCGTACCGGTTGAGCAGGAAGGGCGCGTAGTAGTTGTACATCGCGAAGGTGCCACCGGCCGCCAGGTCGGCCTTGGCCGCGGCCACCGATTGCTCGGTGAGCAGGTAACTCTCCAGCCGCAGCGCGGACTGCCCGCTTAGCGCGACCAGGGAGTCGGGCAGCGCGAACACGATGAGGTTGTACTTGGTACGGGTGGCCTGCAGGTAGGCGCGGCCGTCGGCGATGTGCACGGTGAGCCGCGGGTTCTGGTAGGGGTGATCCGGGTGGGCCCGGCCGATCTTCGGCAGGAGCGGGTCGATCTCGACCGCGTCCACGTACCGGGCACCCTCGGCGAGCGCGACCGCGGCGTCGTTCCCTGTGCCCGCCCCGATGATCAGTACGTGGCCGAGGCCCGCCGGGGTGACGTGCTGGTACGGGTAGAAGTAGAACTTCTTCTGCACCCGCATCACCGCCAGTGACCGGGCCGCCTGGTACGGGATGTTGTTCGCCGACACGTAGAGGGCGGGCGTGCGGCCACTGGTCTGCTGTACCGACAGCTTGTTGTAGGGGGACCACTGCTGGTGCGGGACAAAGGATTCGCCGAAGAGCAGCGCGGCCGCCCCGGCCGCAGCCAGCACCTGCCACCAGCGGACCCGCGGCAGCAGCACGACCAGGCCACCGGCGGCGACGATGCCCCAGGCGGCGGGGGGCAGGTCCAGGAACGACAGGCCGGAGAACACCGCGATGCCGGCGATGCTGCCCAGGATGTCTAGCCGGTAGGCGCTGAGTGGCCGGAACTGGACGAAGATCCGGGCGACCGCCTGGCCGAAGCCGGCCATCACCGCCGCTGTGAGCAGGAACACCACGCCCAGGCTGACCGGTTGCGGCAGCGCGGGGGAGCCGTGCAGACCCTGCAGGGGGTGAGGCCCGGACAGCGATTGCAGGATCACCGGGAAGGCGAGCACGAATCCGACCAGCGCAAGCAGCGTGACCGGCGCCCAGCGCAGGTAGTCGCGCCTGGCCCGGGCGTTCAGGAAGCCGATGCCGATGCCGAGGAAGCTGGCCAGCAGCATGAAGTTGGTCGCCCTGGTCACGTACACGTTGTTGGCCGTGACCCAGCGGATCAGGGCGAGTTCCACGAAGAGCATCAGGAAGCTGGCGAAGACCAGCCGCGCCTGCTCTCGGCGCGGCTGGGGCCGGCCGTCGGCGGTCGGCGGAGCGGGCGGGGCACTGATCGCGGTCTCTGAGCCGGCGGCGTCGGCGCTGCCCGGTGCGGAGATCTTCTCGGAATCCACCGTGTAACCGTAGCCTAAAGCCACGGTCATGGATCAGAAAAAACTGGTGGCCGGGGGGCGGGTGGGTGGCGCCCGCCGCAGCCTGGGGCAGGAGCCAGACCGCGGCCGGAGACCGCTCTTGCGGGCACGCCCGGGCTCCATGGACAGGCGCGCCCTGCCCGTAACCCTAGTGCGGTCAAACGACCCGCACCCCGGCACACACCCACAAACACGGACGATGCCTAACGAAAGTTCACCACCCGCCCCGTCGCCTGGCCCGGGCCCGACGTGGTGATCAGGAGCGGGGGGCGCGGTGCCGCCCGCCGCGGGCCGGTCGGCCAGGCGGTGGGGCCGGGCGGCGCTCACCATGCTCGGGCGGCGGCTGGCCGTCGGCCCGGCGCTCCGCCCCGTAGCGGGGCCGGGCGCCGGGGCTTGACCAGGAATCGGCGGGCGGCTGGGCTCCGGCGGGCGGCCGCGCCTCGGACCATGGCGCCGCTTCCGGCGGTGGCCCCGTTTCGGCAGCCGGCCACGGACCGGCGGGTTGCCAGGCCCCCGGCGGCGGACCGGCTCCGTCGCGCTCCCACGCGCTGGCAGGCTGGCGCGGCCGCGGTGGCGCGGACGGCGGGTAGGCCGGTGGAGCGGAGTAATACTCGGGGATCGATTGTGTCTGGCCAGCGTGCGGCTGCTCAGCGTAAGACCACCCGGTACGAGGCCGCTGGGGATGGGAGCGATCGGGGTGGACCGGCTCGCGGTAGGTCGGCTCGGGGTAAGGCGGCTCGGAGTAGGTCGGCTCGGAGTAAGCGGGGTAGGACTGCCCGGAGTAAGACGGCTCAGGGTAGGACCCGTCGGAGTGAGGCGGCTCAGGGTAGGACCGCTCGGAGTAGGACGGCTCGGAGTAGGACGGCTCGGAGTAGGACGGCTCCGGGTAAGGGCGGCCAGCAAAGGACTCCTCGTCGTACAGGCGCCCGCCGCGGCGCTGCCGACCCTGGCCGAGCTCCGCCGGCGCCCGCAGGGCGGTGTCCTTGCCGCTGACGGCGAGGTAGCCGACAAACCCGATGATGATCACGGTCAGGACCACGCTCACCGGCCCCCAGCCGAACGCGAGGCCACCCCGCCAGTGCGGCACCGACGCCCAGTCCGACAGGGACGCGCCCAGCGGCCGGGTGACGACGTACGCGGACCAGAACGCCGCGATCGCGTTGAGCCCCAGCCACCGGTAAGCGATGCCGGGGATCGTGATCACCACCGCGAATACCACCGCCGAGGTGAAATACCCCAGCCCGAGGGTGTAGGCGGTCAGGTCGCCGACCGCGGTGCCCAGCGCGAACGTGGCCATGACCGTGGCCCAGTAGAACACCTCGCGGCGCCGGGTGTAGATGCTGTGGATGGACAGGGTCCGCTCGGACATGTACCAGGCCACGAAGATCACCGCGAGGGTGATGGCGAAGAAGGTACTGGTCACCGTGTACGGAATGTGGAACCGGATGTGCAGGACATCGGCCGCCATCGTCCCGAAGATCGCCACCATGACGACGGCCAGCCAGTAGATCCAGGTCGAGTACGTCCGGCGGGCGAACTGCAGCACCAGCGCCACCGACAGGCCCACCGCACCCAGGCCGACAGCGATCACCGGGTCGATCCGGTGCACCAGGAAGTCCGAGGTGGACTCGCCCATGCCGGTGGTCAGCACCTTGGTGATCCAGAAGAAGGCCGTCACCTCCGGCACCTTGCTGGCCGGGTGCCGGGTGCCAGGCGGGGGCACGGCGGGGCGCCGCTGTGCGGTGGTCATGGCCCGAAGTATCGCAACTGGAGCTCCTGCCGTCCGCCAGGTCGCCGCAAAGCCTCGGCCAACCCGGCCCGCCCGGTGGCCTGCTGGCGGGCCGGGCCGGGCCGCTGACCTGGGGCGTCAGCCCTTCGTGAAGGACTTGAGCTCTTCGTCGCTGACCACCGTGTCGTTCGTCCTCACCTCGGACTTCACCTGGCCGACGCCCGGCGCCAGCCAGGTCCGGATCTGGATGCTGACCGTAATCCCGACTATCGACTCCGACAGCGTGGTCTGGACGATCGTGGCGTGATAGGTGCCCGCCGGCACGGTCACGGTGGCCGTTCCCGCGCCCCTGACCGTCACGTGCGCGGCCACGGTCCGGCTCTGGCCCGCGACGTTGGCGTCCACCACGATCGTGCTCTTGGTCGGCTGGCCGGAGTCGATGACCGCCTGGCTCGGCCAGACGATCCCACCGGACTTCACCCTGACCGTAGTGCTGCCGATCGAGGCCAGCGGCATGGTGATCGAGCCGTCGGAGCCAAAGAGGAATGTCTCGCTGCTCGTGGCACCATTGAACGTGTGCACCGTCGTCGCCTGGTGGCCGCCGGCGGCGGGCACCACATTGGTGATCTTGTCCACCGCTGTGCCGGTGACCAGCCCGACCGTGGTGATCTTGTACACCCAGGTGTTGCCCACGGTGATCGGGAACAGTGCGGTGCCGTCGAAGGAGCCGCTGACCGGGGCGGCGCTCGCGGACGTGCTCGCCGGGGACGTCGCCGATGACGAGGCGGACCCCGTCCCGGATCCCGGCCCGGACCCGCAGCCGGCCACCGCCAGCCCGGTCACGGCCAGCAGCGCAGCACCCGCCACGGACGCGCGTGAGCAAATGCCATAAAGGTTCATTTCCATACCTTTCGCCAAACCCCGAGGAGGATGCTACGCGTGGTGGCGATCGACGCGCCGGATGAGCGGCCGGCCGGGCACCGGGTCAGCGGCGCAGCACCGCCAGCGTGGACGCCACTCCATCGAGGTCGGCGTAGCAGCCCTGCAGATGCCGCCGTCCGGCCGCCGCGAACGCGGTCCGGGCATGCAGAATCCTGGTGTTGTCGAACACCATGCAGTCGCCGGGGCCGAGCCGGAAGGTGAGCATCAGTTCCGGCCGGCTGAGCACCTCCGCGAACTTCCGGTAGGCGGCGTAGAACGAGGCGGCCTGCCCCGATGCCCCGCCGCCGTCCGGGCTTACCGGTTGCAGGGACCGGTTGTTGAACCTGATCTCGCGGATCCGGCCCTGCGGATCCAGGCCGATCATGGGCCGGGTGGCTACCAGCTCGGCGGTGGCATCGGCGTACCGGAAGGTGACCGGGGTACGGGCCAGGATCTCAAAGGCCACCGGGTCGGTGCCGCGCAGCAGCGCAGCCGCCCCGAATCCGTCCACCAGCCCCGAATCGCCACCGGCCACCGCGGTGGCCAGGCAATGCAGCAGCTGGACCGTGGGAACCGGGTCGCGGTACGGGTTGTCGGTATGCGGGGCGATGGCCAGGCCGGTGTTGGCGAGGTTCGCCGGGGTGGTCTCCACCCGCACGTCGAACAGCCGGCCGTAGTTGGTCTCCCGGACATATCCCAGGGTCCCGGCCACGTCCAGGACTGTCCCCGGCTCGCAGGGCACGTCCTGAAGCAGGAAGAAGCCATACCGCAGCAACCGTGCGAGGCATTCCTCACGGGCAGTGGCCGCTGACCGGTAGCGCGGCCAGGACTCCTGCGAGATCCGGCCAGCGAAGTCGGCCGCCACCCAGAGCCGTTTGGCACCCTCACACCGGTCGTCCCCGCTGGGCTGGCGCTGTGCGGCCAGCCAGGCGGAGGAGAAGACCGACTCGTGGCCGTCAGGGCCGAAGACAACCTGCGCCAAGTCGCCCGCCAGCCGGGCCGACCGGATGGAGACGTCCACCGGCACGTCGGTGATGCCGGTCAGCCGCTGCCCCGAGACCGGATCCTGGCAGGCCGGGCAGCCGCAGTTGCTCCGCAGCCAGATCGCGGCGAACCCGCGCAGCGCAGGAAGATCCGGGACAGCGTTCATGCCGGTTCCCAGGCTGGCGGCTGGCCGCCTCAGGCGCAACCGGGCCAGACGGCCACGGCTGATGGCCCACCCGCTTTCGCTGCCTCGTGCCTCGTGGGCTGGACCCACGCGGCAGGCTTACCAGTCCCGGAGCCCCTGACCCTTGCCGGGCGTACCAGTTATCCGTTGACGGGCTGCTCCCTGAAAGCGCTGATTCCCTTGAACATCAGCTCGTTGATGATGAACGAGTAGGAGAGGATGAACAGGGCCGCCAGCGGCAGGAACGTGAGGTAGACCACCCGCTGCTTGCCCTCCTCCTGCTTCCTGGCGACCCAGCGCCGCACCGGCGGCAGCCTGAGCAGGAGCAGCGGGATGCTGCACGCCATGAGCTGGTACAGGCGCTGGTGCGGGATGGGGTCACCGTCCACGTGGGAGCTGGGCCCGTTCGTCCCGTTCTGGAACCCGAATCCTTCGAGCAGTGCCAGGTGGATGAAGAGGAGCGCCCAGACGGCGTACGTCAGCCGTTGCAGCGGCTTCCAGTACTTCCCGAGCGCCCGCTGCGCCCGGTTATTCGACGTGAGCGCGAGCGGAGCCAGGATCATCACCATGACGAGGCCGGCCAGCAGGAACGTGTGCCCGGTGAGGTGGCCGATGAAGCCGCCGGCGAACGATGAAGTGAGGCCCCCGACGATCGCGTCGGTGGTCGCGGTGATCGCGAGCATGATGCCGAACCACCTGCGGAGCGGGACGAACCAGTGGCTCCTCGTCAGCGTCACCAGCGGGGTGATGCTCAGGGTCGCGAGGAGGAGCAGCATCGAACCGGTGCCCCCGATGTCGGGTTCCACCTGGTTCAGGGTGCTGTGATCCAGTTGGATGATCGGGCGTGATACCAGGAAAAGCGGCGTCAGGGCGAAGACTCCCACGAGGCAGCAAGCGACGGTCCTGCGCTTGACGCGGGAGCCGGCGAACTTGAAGTCGTGCTCCATCCAGGCATCTATGGCCGTCCTCGTCGCCGCCGGCGGCCGCTCCGCCTGCGGCCGGGGGGGACGTTCCCCGACTATGGGTCTGGCCATGGCAATACCTCCTGAGGAGCCGAGGGGCCTAGTGGCCCTTCACAGGGTGGTGGGTTCCCCTCCGGTGATGGTGGTGGTGCGCTCCCTGTGCGCCATGCCGGCCTGGCCCCGTCGCGGGGTGATGGTGAGCTGGCGACGGCTTGGGCGTCGGGATAATGCCCGGGAATATGGCGTTGTTGTCCGTCGCGCCCGTGCCCGCCGACCGGAAGACAAAGAAGGTGTATCCGCGCGTGGCTAGTTGGTAAGCCCCGGTGCCGAGAGCAAGGACGACCAGGGCCGCGATCGTGGCTGCGAACGCGCGCATGGTGCGGGACTGACGTGACCGGGCCGGCTTCGCGGTCCGTCGCGCGGGCCTGGTAGCCGGTCTTGCGGGCCGCCGGTCTGGCCGGGTCCCGGGCCCGGTGGCTGTCCCAGGCTCGGTGGCTGTCCCGGGTCCGGCGGCTGTCCCGGGTCCGGCGGTCGGCCATGCCAGCGGCTTCGCGGGGCTGGCGAGGACTTCGGTGACCGACGCCGCGAGCCGGCCGAGTTCGGCCGACATCGCCGCCACCGCCGCCCGCAGGTCAGCGACCTCCCGTTCGGCCGCCTCGCGGGTCGCCGCCGCCTGCATCCGCGCCTGCTGCCGGAGTTCGGCGGCCTCCCGTTCGGCCGCCTCGCGGATCGGCGTGCTCTCGGCCGCCGCCTGCTGTCTTATCCACGCCGCTTCCTGCTCGGCGCCGTGCAGGATGGCGCTGGCCTGACCCTCCGCTTCCCGCCTGATCCCGGCCGCCTGCTGGTCGGCATCGACGAGCATCCGCTCCGCCACCCGGATGGATCCTCCGAGCTCGGCCGGACCGGGCCGGAACCCTGATGCGCTAGCCGGGCCTGGTACGGCCTGGCTTATCGTCCCGGCGGGTCCGCCTGGCCAGGACGGGGTGACGAATGCTCCGGCCGCGCCCATCGGGAGCCCGCCGGGCCCACCCGGCCATTCCCGGTGGCCGCCGCTGGGGAAACTGGGGTAGTCGGCTCCTGGGAAACTGGGGTGGTCGGCTCCTGGGAAGCTCGGGTGGTCGGCTCCGGGGAAGCTCGGGTAGTCCGCCCGGGGCGGGCGCGGGTCCGCTCGCGGGGAGCTTGGATGGCCCGCCTGGGGGAAGCCGCGAGAGCCGACACCGGGGAAACCCGGGTGGTCCGCTCCGGGGAAGCTCGGATGGTCTGCCTGGGGGAAGCGCGGATGATCCGTCCGGGGGAGGCCGCGATAGCCGGCTCCGGGGAAGCTCGGGTGGTCCGCTCCGGGCAAGCCGCCGCCATAGTCGCCGCCGGGAAAGCTGGGATGGTCGCTCCGGTGCAGGGTTGCCGCCGGGCTGGGGTCACCGGCAGCGGGCGCGATTTCGTCCGGCCCGGCCCTCCCGGCCCTCCCGGCCTGCTGGCGGACGGCCGCGCTGGCTCGGCGCCAGCGGATGAGTACCAGTCCTACCCCGGTGGCCAGCGCGATGAGCACGGCTGCGCCCGCGGTCTCGACGCCAGCGCCCAGCCCGCCGGGCGCGGACGGTGGCGGCCGGTGGCCGCTGCTGGCCGCGGGTGAGTGCCGGGAGGCCGGCCGGGTCGTCCCGCCCACCACCGGCAGCCGGCCGACGCGGACGCCGGGGCCTGCGGCGTCGGCCGGGAGTTCCAGGATCCAGCCCGGCTCGATGACGCGGGGATTCTCCAGGCGGCCGCCGTTTGGCTGAAGACGTCCCCGGTTCAGGTTGAAGATTTGCATGAACCGGCTGCCGTCGCGGAGGGTCAGCGCGGCGATGTCGTACAGGTCGACGGGGCCTTTCCCGGCGGGCGGGACGATGTAGAACTTGACCCGCGCCGGGTGCGAGGAGGCGGGCATGCCGGTATGGCTGATGGCCGCGCTCGCGACTGCGGGGCCGGCCCAGAGCACCGCGCCCGCGGCAAGTATGACCAGTCCGCTGAGTACAACCCGCGCGGCTGTCTGCAGGAAACATCCCGTCTGGCGTCCGGGATCTGTGCCGGGGTTCATCGCTCCGTCTCGTGGACGATTGCTCGATATTCCCGCACCCAGGCGGCAGCCTAAATCACTCGTGTCACTTGCGGGCAGAGACGAAGACCTCTCAGGGGACGAGAACCCCCCGGGGGGCCCAAACGCATGGGACGGTCGCCCTAGCCTGCGGCGCGGTGACCCTTTTCACTGCGCCCCGCCTGGCCCGGTCAGGTGAGCCGGCCCGGGTGGGTGTTCCCGGCCTGGCCAGGATGTTCCCCGCCCGGCCCGCCTGCCGGGGCATCCCGGAGCAGGGGAATGCGGACGGTGACCGTCGTTCCCTTGTTCTGCACCGATGCCATGCGCAGATCCCCGTGGTGGTTGGCCACGATCGTGCGGGCGATCGACAGGCCCAGACCCGATCCCTGGATGGCGGCCTCGACCGCGTTGGAGGCACGGAAGAAGCGGGTGAACAGCAGTTCCTGATCCTTCTCGGGGATGCCGATCCCGGTATCGCTGACCGTGATCACCGCCGAGCCATCCTCGCTGCCCGCGGTCAGCGTGACGTGGCCACCCCTGGGCGTGTACTTCACGGCGTTGGACAGCAGGTTGATCAGCACCCGGTCCAGTTGCTCGGGGTCGCCCTCGACCATCGGGCCGCGATCCGGGCAGTTCACCTCGAAGGTGAGGCCGCCCGCAGTCGCCGATGGCCGGATCACGTCCACCGCCGCCGGCACGAGGCTGGCCAGGTCGACCGGTTGCAGCCGGGACGTGAAGGCACCCAGCTCGATCTTGGAGATGGTCAGCATGTCCTCGATCATCGTTTTCAGCCGGCGGGCGTTCCTGTCCACCCCGTCCAGCATCTTGGCCTGGGCGGGTTGCACCGGCCCGGCCTCGCCGTCGGAGAGCAGCTCGACGTAACCGATGATGCTGGTCAGCGGGGTCCGCAGGTCGTGCGAGGCCGAGGCGAGGAAGCTGGCCTTGGCCTGGTCCACCGACGTGAGTTCGGCCACCAGCCGCTCCTCGCCCTCATACAGCCGGGCGTGCTCCAGTCCCCGGCCGATGTCAGCGGCCAGCGATTCCACGGCTTCGATTTCCGCCTGGGTCCACGCCCGCCCGTCCCCGGTCCGCAACAGGGTGAGACAGCCAAGCAGTTCCTGGCCGGCCCCGAACGGTGTCAGCAGCAGCGAGGTAGCGCCCTGACTGGCCAGGATTCTCTTGATCTCGGCCGGGATTTCCTCGGCCTGCGCCGTGTTCAGGTCCTGGATCCGGTAGCTCGACCGGTGCCGGTAGATGTCCCGGATCCAGCCGACCGAGTCGGCCGGGAAGAAGCCGACGATGTCAGCGACCTGGCCCCACGGGTCCGGATCACCATCTCCCAGGGTCAGCCGTTCCCCGCTGACCAGGCCAACCCAGACGAAGTCGACCGAGAGGTGCTCGTGGATGGCGGTCACCGCCTCGCGGATGATCGCGTCTCCCCGCAGGTGCTCGCGGATCCGGACCGACGCCTGATGCACCTCGGCCTGCAACTGGGCACGTTCTTGCTCCAGGGCCCGGATCCGGTCGCCTTCGGCGGCCAGGAAGTTGAGGGAAACGGCCAGCTCCCGGACGTCGGCCGGGCCACCGGGCGTGGCCCGGGCCGTGCGATCACCAGCGGCCCGCCTGCGGATCATCGTGGTGGCGTCATGGAGTGGCCCGCTCACCCAGTGCAGGGCCACCGCCGCGGCGATCACCGGGAGCATGAGGCCGATGCCCAGAATCACGGCCGCCCAGGCCAGGCCGACGCCCAGAATCCGCTCGCTCTGGTCTCCCAGGCTGTCGCCGTATCGGACCAGGCGCCCCCGCAGCGCGTCGGCCTGGCTGGTGAACGTGGCCGCACGGGCCGAGGCGAGCGCATACAACCGCGCCGCGGTCCGGCTCCCGGCCGGAGCCACAGACGCCTGGTCCCCGGCCAGGAAGGCGGCCTGGGCGGATCTGTCTTCCGCAGACACGTCGCCGGCCATGTCGCTCCAGGCCAGCCGCCGGACCTGACGCTGCGCCGACGTGAACTCCACCTGCTCGGCGTGGTAGTCCGCGAGCTGCCCGGTGCTGCCGGTGGCCTGGAAGCGGTTGAGTGCGCGCTGGGCGTCGAGGAAGTCGGCCTCCAGGCCGAGGTTGGCCACCTGAAGTGCCTGCACCTGGCCACGGAGATCCTGGACGGCCGCGCGCTGGTAGGCGCTCCCGGCCAGCACGAAGACGATCACAGCCGCGGCCAGCACGGTCTGGGCGGCCAGGCCGGCCCACGCGTAGAAGATGATCGAACGCGGCTCCCTCACGCTATCCCTGGTCCTGTCCCCTCGGTGGTCTCACCATGAATTACCTGTTCTCTACCCATCGCCGCGGGTATCCGCGGCCGCGGCCCCGGTGCCCGCTGGCCCGGATTTGGCCTGGCCGGCCCGGCGACCGGAAATAACTCAATTCTAGATAAGCTCGTCACATTGCGCTTTCCACGGCGGGGCCTATTACCGCATATCAGGCGAATAGTTACTATTCATGACATCGTGAATCGCTACTATGATCTCTTGTTGCGGCCAGCCTGGGGGTATGTTCGGCCGGCAGTACCGCGCATCCGGCATGGCCGCTGACGGCCAGAATGTATGTCAGCTTTTCTGCGGGCTGCGGGAATATCTCAATGCACACAGCCTGGCACGGAGGGGATAAGTGACGGAACATTCCGCGACCGCCGTCGCAGAGAATCCGCCTGTGCCTGAAATCCGGCTGGAACCCGATGCCATTGGCGTGGCGCAGGACACAGTTATCGGCATGGCGTCGTCGGCGCCGGCGGCGACGATCGGGCTCTCGCTGGCGGCGCTCGCGGCCGCGACCGCGTATGGCAGCGGGCCGATCCTGCTGCTGACGGCGATCCCGATGCTGGTCATCGCCAACGCGTACCGCCGGTGCAACATGTGGAACGCGAACTGCGGGGCGTCGTTTGAGTGGGTGGGCCGGGCCATCAACCCCTACCTGGGTTTCCTGACCGGGTGGCTGATGGTGGTGGCCTACATCATCGGCACCGTCGCCGAGATCCTGCTGCTGGGCCCGTCGGTGCTGGCGGTCTTCGGATCCGGCTCGACTAACAAGTGGGCGTATATCGCGATCGGCACCGGGCTGAGCATCATCATGCTGGTCATCGCCGTGGTCGGCATCCGGATCACCGCGCAGACTCAGGGGGCGCTCGCCCTGATCGAGTACCTCATCCTCATCGGCCTGGCCATTTGGGGCCTGGTCGCGGTGCTCAATCACCACCCCGGGACCTTCGGTGTCAGCCGGGGGTGGCTCAGCCTCTCCGGGATCGATGGCCGGGGCAGTGCCGTGGCCGGGTTCTTGATCGCGGTGTTCGTGTACGGCGGCTGGGATGGCACGCTGTATGTGAACGAGGAGGTCAAGCACCGGCGCACGAACCCGGGCCGGGCGGCCATCATCGCGGTCGCGCTGCTGGCGGTGATCTACACC
>DATDGI010000446.1:0-11169 GCA_036522155.1 Streptosporangiaceae bacterium | reverse complement strand
GGCAGGGTGGCACGGGGCAGGGCGGCGCCGGTACCGGCAGCCCCGGCATGGGCGGCACCGGGCAGGGCGGCAACGGCACCGACGGCACCGGCACCGGTACCGGCGGCACCCGCACCGGCGGATCGGGGACCGGCGGAACGGGCGGCACCGGGACCGGCCAGGGCGGCCCGCCGCCCGCGACCGGCTACCCGAAGGTGCTCGCGCCGCTGCACCCGGCGTTGCCGCCGGCCGGGCTGGAGCTGCCGGTCGTCACTTCGCTGCCGAGCCCGTCCGGGACCATCGGCGACCCGGACGTCCCCTGCCTGAACGGCTACGTCTGGCGGCAGGCGTTCGCGGGCGACTACGTGTGCGTGACTCCCGACGTGCAGGCCCAGGCCGCGGCCGACAACGCCGCCGCGACCAGCCGGATCGCCGCTGGCGGCGGCGCCTACGCCCAGTACACCTGCCAGCAGGGGTACGTGTGGCGGCAGACCGTGCCGGATGACTACACGTGCGTCACCCCGGACGTGCGCGCCCAGGCCGCCGCCGACAACGCGCAGGCGGGCAACCGCGTCGCGCTGCTGCAGCTGTGGCTGACCGACTGGACGCCGCCCGCGCAGCAGCCGCAGGAGAACTGCTCGAACGGCACGTGCACCACCACCGAGGGCGGCTGGGACGGCCCCAACTTCAAGATCAACGGCGACCACTTCAACTTCGGCCACGTAGTCGTGCAGATCCGGAGCAACAGCGGGGCCCTGCTGTGGTCGGCCATTTCCACCGCCGGGACCTACCCGGGGTACGCGGGCGGGGCGTTCGGCGCGCAGACCGGCATCGGCGACTGCTCCAGCGTCCCCGGCACCACCAAGAACGACTACGCCATCGCCTTCGACACCTGGTCCGGCCGCTGGTCCAACAAGGTCCCGCTCGACTCCGACTGCGCGTCCCTGTAGCGGGGCGCCGGGAGCTCCGGGCCGGGTGGCGCGGACCCACCCGGCCCGGCCGCGATCGTGACGGGAGGCCGGAATGAGGGAGGGGCACGATGCGGGAGCAAGTTGTGATCGTTTCTCGATTCAACCATCGCCGCGCACGCCGTACCGTGAGCGCATGCAGGACGCTGAGATCGTGGCTGCGATCGTGGCTGGCCAGACAGCGGGCCTGGCCGCGGCCTACGACCGGTACGCACCGGCCCTGCACGCCTACTGCCGCAGCATGCTCAGCGAGCCCGCGGACGCGGCCGACGCGGTCCAGGACACGTTCATCATCGCCGCCGCCAAGCTGGACGGGCTCCGCGACCCCGACCGGCTCCGGCCCTGGCTGTACACGGTGGCCAGGAACGAATGCCACCGCCGGCTCCGGTCCCGCCGGTCGTCCGTCCCGCTCGACGAGGCGAACGAGATGACCGGCCGGACCGTCGACCTCGGCGCGGACGTCGAGCGGGCGGAACTGCGGGCGCTGGTGGGCGCGGCGCTGGACGGGCTCAACCCGGGCGACCGGGAGATCATCGAGCTGAACCTGCGGCACGAACTGGCCGGGGCGGACCTGGCCGACGCGCTCGGCGTCACCCCCAACCAGGCGCACGCGCTGGCGTCGCGGGCCCGGGCCCAGTTCGAGACCTCACTGGGCGCGCTGCTGGTCGCCCGCACCGGCCGGGACGCCTGCCCCGAACTGGCGGCGATGCTCTACGGGTGGGACGGGCAGCTGACCACCCTGCTCCGCAAACGGATCAACCGGCACATCGAGCACTGCGAGCTGTGCGGAGCCCGGCGGCGCCGCGAGCTGAGCCCGGCGATGCTGCTCAGCATGCTGCCGGTGGTGCTGCTGCCGTCCAGCCTCCGCGACCATCTGTTCCGGCTGGTCGCCGACTCCAGCCCGGCCGCCGTCACCTACCGGGCCGGGGTGGTCGGCCGGGCCGGGCCGTTCGGCCGGAACGGGTTCCCGCGGCCGCTCGACTCACCGCGCCGCCGCCGCGGGCTGAGGTCCTACGCGCTGGCCGCCGCGGCCGGGGTCGCGGCGCTGGCCGTGATCGGCGGCGGCGTGCTGTTCGCATCCGAGATGTTCAAGCCCGCCGGGCACGTGGCGGCCGGGCCCGCCACCTCGTCCGCGGCGCCGTCCGGCTCGGTGGCCGCGGCGGTCAAGCCGCACACGTCCGCCCCCGCGTCCCCGGCCAGCACCACGCCGTCAGCGCCGCCGGCCACCCCGACCCCGACGCCAACCTCCACGCCCACCCCGACCACGGGCAAGCTGGTCCTGTCGGCCACCCTCGTCCGGCTCGCGGAAACCACCGCCGCGCTGCCCGGGCCCTATCTCGGCTCGTTCACGATCACCGCACAGGGCGGGCCAGCCAGTTTCCACATCGTCAACCCGCACCCGCTGCACCTGATCGTGGCCCCCCTCACCGGGTCGCTGGCCAAGGGGCAGACCGTGGTCATCCATATCCGCGCGCCCGCGGTGGACCCGCTGCTGCCCTATGTGACGTACCTGACCGTCAAGCCCGGCGGGCAGATAGTCACCGTCGAGTACCCGCCGTCCGGCTGAGCGGGGCCAGCCGCTACGCCTCCGCCTCGTCCCGCAGCAGCGCCGCGGCCTGCGTCATGGCGGCCAGCTTGCCGTAGGCGGAGTCACGGGGGAGGTACTTCATGCCGCAGTCGGGCGCGAGCACCACCTGCTCGGCCGGCACATACGGCAGGGCGCGGCGTACCCGGGCCGCCACCTCCTCCGCGTTCTCCACCGCGGGGTCGCCGAGGTTGAGCACGCCCAGGATGATGGTCTTGCCGTCCAGGTCGCCGAGCACCGCGCAGTCCAGGCCGGACTGGGCGGTCTCGATCGACACCTGGTCGCATTCGGCCCCGGCCAGCTCGGGCAGGAACGAGTAGCCCTCCGGGCGGTCATGGATGATCGCCGCGTAACCGAAGCACAGGTGCACCGCGGTCGTGCCGGTGATGCCGGCCAGCGCCCGGTTGATCACCTTGACGCCGTAGCGGCGGGCCTCCTCCGGCCGGGCCTGCAGGTAGGGCTCGTCCAGCTGGACGATGTCCGCGCCGGCCGCGAACAGGTCCGCCACTTCCTCGTTCACCGCCTCCGCGTAGCCGAGCGCGGCATCCTCGGTGCTGGTGTAGTAATCGTTCTGCGCCTGCTGGGCCATGGTGAACGGCCCGGGGACAGTGATCTTGACCTTCCTGCGGGTGCTGGCCCGCAGGAATTTGACGTCCTCGACCTCAACCGGGTGGCGCCGCCGGATCGGGCCGGTGATCCGGGGCACCGGGTTCGGGTGGCCGCTGCGGTCCAGCGCCGTCCCCGGGTTGTCGATGTCGACCCCGTCCAGGGCGGTCGCGAACCGGTTGGAATAGCTCTCCCGGCACATCTCGCCGTCGGTCAGGATGTCCAGCCCCGCCTGTTCCTGCGCCCGGATGGCCAGCAGCGTCGCGTCCCGCTGGGCCTGCTCCAGGTAGGCGGGGTCCACCCGCCACAGCTCGCGCGCCCGGACCCGGGGCGGGAACCGGTCCTGCAGGCGCTCCCGGTCGATCAGCCAATCGGGCTGCGGGTAGCTGCCGACAAGTGAGGTGGGGAAGAGCATGCTGATCTCCTGGCAGGCGGACGCAGGCTGGGCCGACAGCCCCGGCTGGGTCTACCGGGGTCACTCGTCACGATATGCCGGGCTGCGGGTGAGTGCCGAGGATCTCGGTGGTCACCCGGCGCCTGGTTACGCTCAGCGGCCCGAGCCCGGACAGCGCGGCGGTGACCTCGTCGGCCAGCCCGGGCCGGGCGGACAGCGTCTCGGCCAGCCCGATCGCGCCCGCCCCGGCCAGCCAGGACGGCAGGATCTGGCCGGCGCCGCCGATGACGTGCGCCTTCGCGTGGCACGCCCGGGCCAGGCCGGTCACCCGGCGGGTGTCAGGCTCGTCCTCGTCGCCGAGCACCAGCACCACGTCGCTGGCGGCGGCGATGGTGCGGATCGTCCCCTCCCGGTCGGAGGCGGCGTAACAGAACAGGTCCGGATCCGGGCCGCGCACCGCCGGGAACCGGGACCGCAGCGCGGCACTCACCGGCCCGGCATCCTCGACCGGGATGCCCGGCTGGAGCACGTAGGAGACGCGCCGGGGGTCGGCCACCCGCACCGCACGGGCCCCGGCCGGGCTCTCCACGCAGATGGCACGGTCCGGCGCCTGGCCGGCCAGCCCGGCCGCCACCGCGTGCGTGACCGGGCCGATGATCGCCACCTGGTCGCCGCGGTCGGCGAAGCGCCGGATCTCGGCGTGCAGCGCCGCCACCAGCGGGCAGGTGGCGTCGACGATCCGCAGGCCCAGCCGCTCCGCCTCCTCGTGCACCACCTGCGGGACACCGTGCGCGGGAAGGACCAGCGTGGCCCCGTCCGGCACCTCCACCAGCGACGTGACGAAGACGGCACCGGCGGCCGTGAGTTCGGCCAGGGTCCGCTCGCTGGCGGCCAGCGGCCCGTACACGTGGACCGGCCCTTCCGCCCGCCAGAGCGCCTCCCGGGCCAGCGCGAGGGCGTGGGTGGCGCCGTCGCACCAGGGACTGACCGCGCCCAGCAGCCGGCGCGAGCCGACCACGGCCGACCATTCCTCCACCGCACTGCGGGCGGCGGCCGCGGACACCCCGTCCACCGCGTTGGCGGCCGCGCCGATCGCGGTGGCCTCGCCGTCGCCGAGCAGCGCCGAGGTCACGAACAGCACCGCACCGTCGTCGGCCTGCGACGCCTCCGCGTACTGCGGCACCGGGCCGTAGCGGACCGGTATCCCGCGGCGGGCGGGCACCCCGCCGACCAGCGGCGCCGCCGGGCAGGGCAGCAGCCCGCGGGCCGGGTCGCCGATCGCGGTGGCCACCATGACCTCGCCGGGTGCCACGGTGATGCCGGGCGCCAGGCATTCGCGCGCCACAGGCCGGCTCATGGCCGTTCACCCCCCGATCTGGCCGGGGCCCAGCCTACTGGCTATTGGTCACTCAACGTGAGATCGGCGCGACCCGATGTCATTGCCGTACGCGCGGCCGTATGCCGTTATGCTCCCATTCCGGCGTAGCCACCGGCCGCCTGCGTGAGGTGGGCTGACCTCGGGCGGCCGGCGCTCAGGCGTCGGGGGACTCGCCCTGCTGCTCGGCCAGGAACCGCTCGAACTGGGCGCCGAGTTCCTCGGCCGTCGGCATGTCCGCCACGTCCTCGGCCAGCAGGCCTTCCCGGCCGGCCGCGTCGGCGAACGCGTCGTACTGCTGTTCCAGCGCCTGGACCAGCTCGGTGATCTCCTCGGACGCCTCCACCTGGCGGGTGATCTCCTCGTCCGTGCGGCGGGCGGCCTCCCGCAGGGCCTCGTCCGGCACGGACAGGCCGGTCACCCTGGTCACCGACTCCAGCAGGGTGACGGCCGCCGCCGGGTAAGCGGCCTGGGCCAGGTAGTGCGGCACGTGCACGGCGAAACCCACCGCCGCCTGGTCCTCCTCCCGCAGCCGGAACTCAAGCAGCGAGGCGGCGCTGCCGGGCACCTGCAGCCGGTCCACGATCGGCCGCGAGCCGGCGACCAGGCCGGGCCGGGTGCCGTGGGCGGTCAGGCCGAGCGGGCGGGTGTGCGGCACGCCCATCGGGATGCCATGGAAGCCGACGGTCAGCTCGGCGCCCAGGCGGGTCGTCACCGAGCGGACGGCGGTGGTGAACCGCTCCCACTCGTGATCCGGCTCCGGGCCGGTGAGCAGCAGGAACCGGGTCCCGGCGGCGTCGCGGCCGAGGTGGATGGCCAGTTCGGGCGCCTCGTACTCCTCCCAGTGGTCCTTGTCGAACGTCATCGGCGGACGGCGGGACCGGTAGTCGATCAGCCGGTCCACGTCGAAGGTCACCACCGGCTCATGGTCCAGGCTGCCCAGCAGGTGCGCGGTCAGCAGCCGCCCGGCCGCCCCCGCGTCGATGAAGCCGTCCAGGTAGTGCAGCAGCACGGCACCGTCAAGGGCCGGCGCGCCGGGGCCCACCTCGTAGAGGTCTCCCGCATCTCGCACCACGATCGCAGCCTCCTCGGCCGTCGTCCCCCATGTGCTACTAACCAGCGGATGGCGGCCATCCATCCCCGCTGCGCACACCGAAAGCGTGCGCCCACGCTACCCGCCCCGCCCGGCGGCGGCGACCGGGGGTCAGCGGGCGATGGCGGCGCGGGCACGGGCCGCCATCACCGCGGCCGAAAGCGCCGCGATGTCATAGGCGCCGTGGTGGCGCTGGCCGTTGATGAAGAAGGTGGGTGTGCCGGACACCCCGGACAGGTCGGCCGAGTCAACGTCCTCGGCCACCCGGGCCGCCCCGGCGTGCTTGCCGAGATGCTTGGCGAACTTGGCGCCGTCCAGTCCGAGCTGCGCGGCGTAGCGGGCCAGGTCGGACGGGCGCAGCTCGTCCTGGTGATCGAACAGCACGTCGTGCATCTCCCAGAAGGCCCCCTGGGCCGCCGCCGCCTCGGTGGCTTCGGCCGCGAACTGCGCGTGCGGGTGGACGTCGGTGAGCGGCAGGTGGCGCCAGACATAGCGGACGTCGCCGAAGTCGGCCAGCAGCTCACGGACGGCAGGCTCGGCCCGGCCGCAATATGGGCACTCGAAGTCGCCGTACTCGACCACGGTGACCGGCGCCTCCAGCGGGCCGCGCAGGTGGTCGCGGCGCGCGTCGACCGGGACGGCCAGGTCCAGGATCATCGGCGAGGTGCCCAGCAGCGCCCGCAGCCGGGCGTACTTGGGCAGCATCGCGGTCAGCCGGAACACCAGCCAGGTCAGGGCGGCCGCGCACAGCGCCGCGGCCAGCACCCCGGCCTTGGCCTCGGCCAGCAGCGGGCCGGTGAAGGCGAGCGAGGCGATCAGCAGCGACACGGTGAACCCGATGCCGGCGATCGTGCCCGCCCCCAGCAGCGAGGCCCAGCCGACCGGCGGCCTGAGCCGGCCCCGGCTGACCGCGGCGACCAGCGCGGAGCCGCCGGCCACGCCCACCGGCTTGCCCACCACGTAGGCGATGAGAATGCCCAGCGTGACCGGTGAGGTAAAGGCCTGGGCCAGGAACGTGCCGCTGACCACGATCCCGGCGTTGGCCAGTGCGAACAGCGGCACGATGACATAGCTCGTCCAGGGGTGGAACGCCGCCTGCAGCCGGTCGTTGGGCGAGAGCGACGCGGCCAGGCCGGTGGTCGCCTCCCGCGCCAGCTCGGGGGTGGGCTGCTCGCGGAACAACCGGAACTGCTCGCTGGCCCGCTCCAGGTCACTCCGCGCGGCCGGGTAGGCCTGCGTCAGCAGGCCCATCACCAGGCCGACCACCACCGGGTCGACGCCGGACCGCATGAACGCGCCCCAGGCGGCCAGCCCGAGCACCAGGTAGACCAGGCCCCGCCGGACCCCGGCCGCGCGCACCGCCAGCACCACCGCGAACACGCCCAGCCCGGCCAGCAGGGCCGGCAGCGAAATGTGGTGGCTGTAGAAGACGGCGATGATGACCAGCGCGGACAGGTCGTCCACCACCGCGAAGGTGAGCAGGAAGCTGCGCAGCCGGTCCGGCGACTTCCGCCCGACCAGCGCCAGCATCCCCAGCGCGAACGCGGTGTCGGTGGACATCGCAGTGCCCCACCCGTGCGCCCCCGGGCCGCCCGCGTTGGCGGCCAGGAAGATGCCGACCGGCACGATCATCCCGCTCAGCCCGGCCAGCACGGGCATCGTCAGCCGGCTGCGTTCGCGCAGTTCGCCCAGGTCGAACTCGCGCCGCGCCTCCAGGCCGACCACAAAGAAGAAGAACGTCATCAGGCCGCTGTTCACCCAGTCGTGCAGGTCGTGCATCACGCTGACCCGGCCGAGGTGGATCGACAGCGGCGTGGCCCACACCGTCTGGTACCCGCCCGGTGCGATGTTGGCCCAGGCCAGCGCGGCCACCGTGGCCACGAGCAGGACCGCGGCACTGCCGGTCTGGGTGCGCAGGAACTGGCGCAGTGGTGTCTTCAGCCGCCCGGCCCAGGCGGTATGGCCGGGTGTGCTGGCGGAGCGGGACGATTCCGTCACGCCCGGATCCTGCCCTACCGCGGGGACCGGCAGCCAGGCGGCGGTCGCGATGACGGCCCGTGCCGGGCACCGGCGGGGGCTAGCCGCGTGCCGCCCGGTACGCCCGCCAGCGCTCCAGCAGGGCGGGCATCTCCTGCTGGAGGAACTCAAAGAAGTCTTGCGAATCGGCGAGCCGCCGCCCGGCCGGGCTCTCCGGGCCCAGCAGCTTGACGCCCTCCCGGGCGGCGCTCACCCAGTGGCTCAGCACCTGGTCCCGGCGGATGGCGATCTCGTACCAGAGGTCGTCGAGCAGCAGGTACACGTCACGGCGGCTGCCGGGCTCGCGCTCACGGCCGAGCATGGCGAGCTGGGCCAGGTAGCGGACCGCGCCGGAGATGGCCGCCGGGCTGGCCTCAAGCAGCTGCGCCAGCTCGGCGGCGGTCAGCCGGCCCGAGTCGGTGACCAGCACGGCGGCGAACACCCGGGACGGCATGGGCGGCATGCCGGCCTGCACCAGGACAGCGGCGAATCGCTCGATGAAGGCGCGGACGGCCTGCTCGTCGCGTGCGGCTGGCGCCTGGGTCATCGGCCGCATAGCTTTCTGCCGTGGGCGAGGCGGCTCCTGGTGGCCCGCCGCCCGGTGGCCGGGCCAGGGTGGCGGGCGGGAGCCGCAGGTTCGTTATGTATCTTCATGACTTTGTGAATCTAATGTAGAGTCTAAACTATGACGACGGTAATCGACGTGACCGGCCTGGTAAAGACTTTCGGCCGGACGCGCGCCCTGGATGGGCTGGACCTGTCGGTCGCGCAGGGCGAGGTGCACGGCTTCCTGGGGCCGAACGGGGCGGGCAAGACGACGACGCTGCGGGTGCTGCTCGGGCTGCTGCGCGCCGACGCGGGCACCGCGCGGCTGCTCGGCGGCGACCCGTGGCGGGACGCCACCGCGCTGCACCGGCGGCTCGCCTACCTGCCCGGCGACGTCACGCTGTGGCCGAACCTGTCCGGCGGTGAGGTGATCGACCTGCTCGCGCGGCTGCGGGGCGGGCTCGACGGCCAGCGCCGGGACATGCTGCTCAAGCGATTCGACCTCGACCCGGCCCGCAAGATCCGCGCCTACTCCAAGGGAAACCGGCAGAAGGTCGCGCTGATCGCGGCGCTCGCCTCCGGCGCCGAGCTGCTGCTGCTCGACGAGCCGACCTCCGGGCTGGACCCGCTGATGGAGGCCGCGTTCCGGGAGACGGTCGAGGAGCTGCGGCAGGGCGGGACCACAGTGCTGCTGTCCAGCCACATGCTGAGCGAGGTGGAGGCGCTGTGCGACCGGGTGACGATCATCCGGTCCGGCCGGACCGTCGAGACCGGCGCCCTGGCCGACCTACGGCACCTGACCCGGACCGCGATCGACGCCGAGCTGGCGGGCCCGCCCCCGGCCCTGGCCGGGGTGGCCGGCGTGCACGACCTGGACGTGACCGGGGACCGGGTCCGCTGCCAGGTGGACAGCGACGCGCTGGACGAGGTGCTGCGCCTGCTCACCACCGCTGGCGTGCGGAGCCTGGTCAGCCGGCCCCCGACGCTCGAGGAACTGTTCCTCCGCCACTACGGGCCGGAGGAGGCCCGGACATGACCGGCCGGGCCGGGCAGGAGCGGTCTGGCGGCCGGCTGGCGGGCGCGGGCGCCCTCACCCGGCTGGGGCTGCGCCGGAGCCGGATCATGATTGCCTGCTGGATCTACGCGGTCGCCGCGTTCGCTTACGTCAGCGTGGTCGGCACCCGCAAGCTCGCGCCGACGGTCGCGTCGCGGATCCCGCTCCAGGTCGCGGCCGCCACGAACCGGGTCACGCTCGCGCTCTACGGCCCGGCCGGCGACCTGCGCACCCTCGGCGGCCTGGCCACCTGGAAGCTGAACGTCTACGGCGCCGCGGCGGCCGCCCTGATGAGCATCTTCCTGGTGATCAGGCAGACCCGGGGCGACGAGGACGCGGGGCGCCTCGAGCTGGTAGACGCGGGCGCGGTCGGCCGCCACGCGGCCATGGCCGCGGGCCTGCTCACCGCGCTGATCGCCAACCTGGGGCTGGCGCTGGTTGGGGGCGCCGCGCTGGCCGTGTCCGGGCTGCCGGTGGTCCCGTCATTCGCCTACGGGCTGGGGATGGCCGCCGTGGGCATCGCCTTCGCCGCCATCACCGCGGTGGCCGCGCAGCTCGCCGCCAGCGCCCGGACCGCCACCGGGCTGGTGATCAGCGCGCTCGGCGTGGCCTACCTGCTGCGCGCGGTCGGCGATACCGCGAATCCGGGCACGTGGCCGTCCCGGCTGACCTGGCTGTCACCGATCGGCTGGACCCAGGCGCTGCGGCCGTACGGCCCGCTGTACTGGTGGGTGCTCAGCATCTCCGTGCTGTTCAGCCTGGCCGTGATCACGGTCGCGTTCGCCCTGGCCGACCGCCGGGACCTGGGCAGCGGACTGCTGCCGGTGCGGCCCGGGCCGGTGACCGCGAGCCCCCGGCTGGCCGGGCCGTTCGGCCTGGCCTGGCGGCTGCAGCGCGGACCGCTGCTGGCCTGGTCGGCTTGCATCGCGATGTACGGGCTGATCATGGGTGCGCTGGCGAACGGGGTCGCCAGCCTGGTCGGCAATAGCACCTCCATCCGCGATCTGTTCGTCAAGCTCGGCGGCCACACCGGGCTGGTGAACGCGTTCCTGGCCGCCACCATGGGATTCATGGCCATCTTCGCCTCGGTCTACGCGGTGCAGGCGGTGCTGCGGATGCGGGCCGAGGAGTCCGGGCAGCGAGCCGAGCCGGTGCTGGCCGGCGCGGTCGGCCGGACCCAGTGGGCGCTGAGTCACCTGGCCTTCTCGATCATCGGCCCGGTCGTGCTGCTGGTCATCGCCGGGCTCACCTCCGGGCTGGTCTACGGGGCGGCCAGCGGCGACGTGGGCGCGGCGGTCGGGCGGATGCTGGGCAGCGCGCTCGTCCAGGTGCCGGCCGTGTGGGTGTTCGCCGGGATCGCGGCGCTGCTGTTCGGGCTGGTGCCGCGGGTCACCGTGGCCGCCTGGGGTGCGCTGGTGCTGTTCCTGGGCCTCTCCGAACTCGGCTCGTTCGCGGCCCTGAACAGGTGGGTGGCCGACATCTCGCCGTTCACCCACGTGCCGAAGCTCCCCGGCGGGACGTTCAGCGCCGCCCCGGTGCTGTGGCTGGCGTGC
>DATDGI010000445.1:0-45882 GCA_036522155.1 Streptosporangiaceae bacterium | reverse complement strand
CGGTTTGGTGCCCGCCCCATCGCCCGGCGGCCCGGGCCGGACAGCCAGCGGGAACGTTAGTGCCTGGAAAACTCAGCCACGACCCGGCCCTGCGCCGGGTCCTGCTGTGGCTGCTCGGAGCGGGGGTCGCGGTCACCGCCGGGCTGACCGCGGTCCTGGCCACCTACGCCGGCACGCACCCCAGCCTGGGGCACCTGCTGCTGCTGTTCGCGGTGGCCGGGGTGGCCGCCCTGCTGGCCGCCGTGGCCAGCCGTTTCGAGGTGCGGCGCGGCAGGGAGCGGGCGCTGGGGCAGGCACGCCAGCCCGCGCTGGAGGCAGTTCCATCCGCGGAGCCGCTGGCCCCGGAGCGGGCACCCCGGGCGCAGGGGCAGGCACAGCCGCCGGCACCGATGGCCGGGCCGCTGGCGGCGGAAGCCACCGAGCACCAGCCCGCACCCCGCCACCGGAAGGTCATACCCGACGAGCTGCCCGGGCGCAGCCAGCGGTTCCGGGGCCGGGCGGAGGACCTCAGCCGGCTGACCGAGGAGTTCAACCGCCAGTGGGGCACCGAACCACCCTGGTGGTCCAGGCGGCACCGGCAGGCGCCCGCCACCGTCCAGCCCGCCGGTGACCAGCACGGGCCACCACGCACCGGCCCGGTGCTCATCTTGCTGCACGGCATGCCCGGCGTCGGGAAAACCGCGCTCGTCCAGGAGTTCGCCCACCAGATCGCCGCGCGGTTCACCGATGGCCACCTGTACGTCAACCTCGGGATCGGCCGCCGCAGGCGCGCCCCGGCGGATGTCCTCCAGGACTTCCTGAAAGCGCTCGGGATCGCCGACAGCGACGTCCCGGCGGACGTGGTCGAGCGGACGAACGTGTTCCGCTCGCTCACGGCGGACCGCCGCATCCTGATCGTCCTGGATGCGGCCCGAGGTTATGACCAGGTCCGTCACCTGCTGCCCACCGGGACGCGGTGCGCGGTCCTGATCACCAGCAGGCGCGATTTCGGCGCGGAACTGGTCGGCGGGTACGCCCATCCGGTCGAACCGCCCAGCACGTCCGACGCGCGGGAGATCTTCGCCGTGTACGCGGGGACCGCAGCCGGGGAGGCCGCCGTCGAGGTGTCGGAGATCGTCGACTACGCCGGTGCCCTGCCGCTGGCGCTCCGCAGCGCTGGCCAGCAGGTCGCCGACCGGCGCCTTAACGTCTCATCGCTCGCGAACAGGCTGGAGAACAGGACGACGCGGCTGCGGGCATTCAAGTACCAGACCTACGACATACAGGAACGCATCGAAGGCGAGTACGAGCGCCTTCCGGACGCCGAGCGCCAGGCGTTCCGGCTGCTCTCACTGGTGGACTCCCCCACCTTCGGGCCGTGGGTGCTGGCCCCGCTGATGGGGGTGGGCGAAGGTGAGGCCGAGAGCCTGGCCGCCAGGCTGGCGTCGTATCACCTCCTGCTCGATGCCGGGCAGGCAGCCGACACCGGCCTGCCCCGGTACGCGTTTCACCCGCTGGTGTGGCTGGTCGCCCGCAAGCTTTCCTATGACGAAGAGGGGCGTACCGGCCGGGACGACGCCCGGCGCCAGCTGTCCGGGGCCTACCTCGGCGCGGCCGCCACGATACTGACCAAGCTGGGGCCGGCCCCAGAGCCGGTGACCGGGTGGGGCACCCCGGCCGCCTGGAAGCCGTTCGAGCACATCTGGGTGGAGCAGATCCTCAGCCGGCTGGACCACTGGATCCGCACCGAGTACTGCAATCTGCTGCGGACGGTGACCCTGGCGGACAGCGATGCTGCCTGGGGCCTGGCCTGGCGCATCGCCGCCCGGCTGGGGCCCTGTGTGGCCGGCGGCCTGCCGCCGCGGGTCAGCAATGACGCGTTCGAGGCCGCCCTGCACAGCGCCGACCAGGACGGAAACCTGGCCGGCCGGGTGGAAGTCCTGCTCTCGCACGCCGCCTTCCTGAACGCGGTAGAGCAATATCCGGAGGCGTTCCGCTGCATCCAGCAGGTGCTGGACATCGTGGAGACCGCACCGCCTGCGCTGGCGCGTTCCGACCGGATGTACTACCAGGCCTGCGCCCACCGTCGGATGGCCGAGGCCTGGCTCCAGCTCGGCACCTACGCCGTAGCCGATCGCGAGCTGAAGATCGCGCAAGGAGCGGTGCTCGACGTGGACAGCACCACCCCCCGGACCACCGGCGAGCGGGAGCGGATCGAGCTCCTCATCGCCGAAAACAACACCTGGTACCACCCATCGAACTGGCTGGATGACCGGCCTTACCGGGCCGCGTATGAGAAAAAGCTGGACGATGCCATGCTGTTCCGGGTCCGGCTCGGCCTGTCTGACCAGTCCCGGCGCAGGCAGGAGTGGAAGCAGGCGCACAAGTACATGCTCGCGGCGTTCGAGGACAACTACCGCGATGCCAGGCGGGCGGCCAACGTCCAGTACCGGACCGCCCGGCTGCTGCTCAACGAGAGCTCGGCGGCCGCCGGGCCCGAGCGGCTCAGGATCGCGCATGAGGCGGTGGCCAGCGCCGGCGACGCGGCGCGCATCCTGCACTTCATGGGGAACACGGACGGCGTGCTCCGGGCCAAGGCCCTGCTGGTACGTGCGCTCATGAAGGTGGACCGCAAGGCTGAGGCCGGACAGCTGGCCAGCAGGCTGAAAACCGAACTGGCCGCGCGGCCCGCCGACGATCCGGCCACGATGGCCCTGGAGGCGCGGATCGGCCGGTCCCGCGCCGAAGTGCTGATGGACAGCGGCCAGAATGACGAGGCGGCCGCGCTGTTCCAGAAGGCGAGCGAGCACTACGAGCGGCAGGGTGACTGGCGCTCCAAGTGCGACACGCTGGTGTCGCTCGCTACCCTCCAGCACCGCGCCGGACATGACGATCTGGCTCGGTCCCACATCAACTGGGTGCTGGCGAAATACCAGGCCGCCGGGGATGACCGGGCCTACCGCAAGGTCCGGCATGACTTCCGCTGGGTGACCGGGCAGTGAACCGCGCCACGGCAGCCTGCCGGTGACGCCGGCCGGTTTTGCCTGACCGCAAACGGCCCAGGCCGGCTCAACCTCTACACTCGCCAGCGTGACCACCACCCCCGCTGTCGAGATCCGTGATCTCGTCAAGCGGTACGGGGCGATGATCGCGGTGGACGGACTGTCACTGCGGGCGGGCCGCGGCGCGGTCACCGCGGTGCTGGGCCCGAACGGGGCGGGCAAGACCACCACGGTGGAGATCTGCGAGGGCTACCGGCGGCCGGACGCGGGCACGGTGTCGGTGCTGGGCCTGGACCCGGTGGCCGACGCCCGGCGGCTGCGCCCCCGGGTCGGGGTGATGCTGCAGTCCGGCGGCATCCCGCCCGCGGTCCGGGCGGGCGAGTACCTCCAGGTGATGGCCAGGTTCTACGCCCACCCGATGGACCCGGCCGGCCTGCTGGACCGGCTCGGGCTGACCGGGCACGCCCGGACCCCGTTCAAGCGCCTGTCCGGCGGCCAGCAGCAGCGGCTCTCTCTTGCCGCCGCGGTCATCGGCCGCCCGGAGCTTGTCTTCCTCGACGAGCCCACGGCTGGGCTGGATCCGCAGGCACGGCACGCCACCTGGGATCTGATCGGTGACCTGCGCGCGACTGGGGCCAGCGTCATCCTCACCACCCATCACATGGATGAGGCAGAACGCCTGGCGGACCGGGTGGCCATCGTCGACCACGGGCGGCTGGTGGCCGGGGGCACCCCGGCCGAGCTGACCGGCACGGCCGGCCAGTTGCGGTTCCGGGCCGAGCCCGGGCTGGACACCGACGGCCTGCTGGCCGCGCTCACCCCCGGCAGTGCGGCGAAGGAATCCCCGGCCGGGCACTACGTGGTGGAAGTCCCCGACCGGGTGGACCCGCAGCTGATCGCGGCGGTGACCGCCTGGTGCGCCGAGCACGGCGTGCTGGCCCAGGATCTGCGGATCGAGAGCCGCACCCTGGAAGATGTGTTCCTGGAGCTGACCGGGCGGGAGCTGCGGTCATGAGCGCCGCGCCATGGCCGGAGCCGGCGCCGGGAGCGGCACCGCTGACACGGATGATCACCGCGCAGGCCGCGCTGGAGACCCGCACCCTGCTGCGCAATGGCGAGCAGCTGCTGCTGACGTTGATCATCCCGGTGCTGCTGCTGCTCGCGTTCACGCTGGAGCCGCTGGTGAAGGTGGGCCACGGCCGCCGGGTTGACTTCCTGGTCCCGGGCATCATGGCGCTGGCGGTGATCTCGACGGCATTCACCAGCCAGGCCATCGCCACCGGCTTCGAGCGGCGGTACGGGGTGCTCAAGCGGCTCGGCGCCACGCCGCTCCCCCGGGCCGGCCTGATCGCCGCCAAGACGCTCACCGTCCTGACGGTCGAGGCCGGCCAGCTGGTGATCATCGCCGCCACCGGGCTGGCCCTGGGCTGGCAGCCGCACGGCGGGGTGGCCGGAGCGGGCGCGGCCGTGCTGCTGGTGCTGGCGGGCACGGCCACGTTCAGCGGCCTCGCCCTGCTGCTGGCGGGCACCCTGCGCGCGGAGGCCACGCTGGCCGTGGCGAACCTGATCTACCTGGTGCTGCTCGGTATCGGCGGAGTGATCTTCCCGCTGTCCAGGTTCCCCGCCGGAGCCCGCGCCGTGCTGACGCTGCTGCCATCCGGCGCGCTCTCCGACGGGCTGCGCTCGGTCCTGTCCGGCAGCGCCGGGTCACCCGCGCGTGACGTGGCCGTCCTCGCCGTCTGGGCGGTGGCCGCGATCGCGCTCGCCGCGCGGACGTTCCACTGGGAGTAGGCGGCAGCCGGGCACCGGCGCCCGGCCCAGGACCGGCCGGGCGGCCGCGGGGAGGGACCGGCCCGGCGGTGACCGCGCGGGGCGGGCCGGCCGCGCTGCTCGGGCATCTTCCGCCGTCCGCGCTGGTCTTCACCGGCGTCGTCTCCGTGCAGGTCGGCGCCGGGCTGGCCGCCCGGCTGTTCACCCAGCTGCCGCCCGCGGCGGTTACCGGGCTGCGGCTGTGGACGGCCGGCCTGCTGATGGCCGCCGTTGGCGGCCGCGGGATGGCCCAGAACCTGGCCCGGGTGGTGCGGCAACGGTCGTGGCGGGACGCGGCGGTGGTGGCCGCCTTCGGGGTGACCCTCGCGGTCATGAATTTCTCGATCTATCAGGCATTCGCCCGGATTCCGCTGGGGATCGCGGTCACCATCGAGTTCCTCGGCCCGCTGGCGGTGGCGGTCGCCGCCTCGCGGCGGGTCATCGATCTGGTGTGGGTCGCCCTGGCCGGGGCCGGCGTGGCCCTGCTGACCCAGGCGGGCGGCACCGGCGGGGCCGGCCACCGGGTCGGCCTGGCCGGGCTGGGGTTCGCGCTGCTGGCCGGGACCGCCTGGGCCGGGTACATCATTCTCAGCCGGGCCACCGGGCGCCGGTTCACCGGCACGTCGGGCCTGGCGATCGCGATGGCACTGGCCGCGGTGCTCAGCATCCCGGTGGGCGTCGCCGCCGGGCACGGGGCGCTGCTGCGCCCCGGCATCCTGGTCACCGGGGTGGCCATCGGCCTGCTCTCCTCGATCATCCCCTACTCGCTGGAACTGGAGGCGCTGCGGCGGGTGCCGCCCCGGGTGTTCGGCATCTGGATGAGCCTGGAGCCAGCGGTCGCCGCCCTGGTCGGGCTGGTCATGCTGAGTGAGTCGCTGGCGGTCAGCGAATGGGTGGCGATCGTGCTGGTGATGATCGCCTGCGCGGGCGCCGCCCGGGGCGGCACCCGCGAGTCCCAGGCACCACAGGCGTAACACAACCCAACACATCCTCGCGCGCGGACGGCCGGGGTGCGAATCGGGCAGGTCAGTCCCTACCATGGGGGGCGTGCCAGCCGACCCGACCCCGCCACCAGCCAGCCCGGGGGCACCCGCGGCCGCCGACGGCCAGCCGCCCGCTCCCGGCGGCAGGCTGGCGACGGCGCTCCGGCGCGTGGCTGCCCCGGTCTGGGAGCCCACGCCCGCCGCGCTGCGGCGGATCGCGCTGGCCGGGGTCGTGTCAACCGCGTTCATCATCGTCACCGGCGCGGCGGTCCGGCTGAGCCAGTCCGGGCTCGGCTGCCCGGACTGGCCGCAGTGCACCCGCGGCAGCCTGGTGGCCGCCCACACGGCCGGCGACCCGATGTTCCACACCTGGATCGAGTTCGGGAACCGGCTGGTCACGGTCGTGGTCACGGCGGTGGCGGTCGCGGTGCTGATCGCGGCCTGGCGGTTCCGCCCCGGCGGGCGCCGCCGGGCCGACCTGGTCTGGCTCGCCGCTGCCCAGCCCGCCGGGGTGGTCGCGCAGATCGTGCTGGGCGGGATCGTGGTGCTGACCAAGCTCAACCCGGCCCTGGTGTCGCTGCACTTCCTGGTGTCCAGCGCGGTCGTGGCCGCCGCGGTGGCCCTGCACGCCCGGTGCACCGAGGGCACCGGGCCCGCCCGCCCGCTGGTCCGGGCCGACCTGCGGCTGCTGAGCTACGGGGTGGTCGCGGTCACGGCCGCGATGCTGGCGGCGGGAACCGTGGTCACCGGGACCGGCCCGCTGGCCGGCGCGGCCAACGTGCCCCGTTACCACCTGCCGCTGACCGGGGTCACCCAGCTTCACTCCGACATCGGCTGGCTGCTCGGCGGGACGGTGCTGTCGCTGGTGGTGGGGCTCCGGCTGACCAAGGCACCGGTGCCGGTCATGCGGCTGGGCTGGCTGCTGCTGGGGCTGCTGCTCATCCAGGGTGCGGTCGGCTACACCCAGTACTTCACCGGCCTCCCGGCCGGCCTGGTGTGGGTACACGTGACCGGCTCGCTGCTGATCTGGATCGTGGCGCTGCAACTGGTGTTCGCGGTGCGCGACCGGGGCCCGCTGCTGCCCGCGCCACCGGGCCAGCCCGGTGAGCACGCCAGCCTGGCTGGGGCCCCGGCCGAGCCCGCAGCCGCCCACTGACGCCGTCCCTGGCGGCCGTTACCCCGGCTCCGCCCAGCTCCTGGCGGCCGGCCTGCGGGCCGCCGACATCAGCGCCAGCAGCGACTGGCGGCGCTCATCGAACCGGGCCGGGCCGATGACCCCGCGCCCGGCCCGCTGGTGGACCAGCGCCAGCTCGGTCGCGGCCAGCTGGTAGCTGGCCATGGCCCGGGCCGCTGGCTGGCCGCCGGTGCGGCGCGCCCACCGCCGGGCCTCCCGGCGGCCGCGCAGGGTGCTGAGCATCCGCAGATCCGCCTCGGTGACCACGCCCGCCGCGGCGTAACCGGGCAGGTATCGCCAGATCAGGGCCACGATCCGGCGCCGGTCGCCGACCACGACCACGAGCAGTGCGGTGAGCACGCCCATGACCATCAGGTAGGCCACGGCGATGCCGCGCAGGCCGTAGCTGGTCAGCCCGTTCCACAGGCCGTGCAAGGTCATGGCGGCCAGCAGGCCGGCCACCGCCGCCCAGCCACGGTGCCGGTGGGTGGCCGCGTAGGCGACGCCGATCCCGGTCATGGCCGTGAACGCCGGGTGCGCGAACGGTGAGAGCAGCCCGCGGAACACGAACGTGTAGCCGAGCAGCTGCACTCCCCCGATCTCCGGCCGGACCAGCGCACCGAGGTAGTAGCCGACGTTCTCGATCATGGCGAAGCCCAGCCCGGCCATGGCGGCGTAGACGATGCCGTCGGTCGGCCCGTCGAACTCCTGGCGGCGGCGCCACAGCAGCCAGAACAGGACAGAGCCCTTGAGCGCCTCCTCCACGACCGGCGCGCCGAAGGTGGCCGACACGAACTGACCGTTGGTGGTGCCGAGATCGGGCTGGGTGATGAACAGCAGCCCGGCGGTGTTGATGATCGCCGCCAGCAGGGCGGCGATGCCCGCGCCCCAGGCGAAACAGAACGCCAGATTGCCGCGCGGCTCGGGTTCCAGCCGGTCCAGCAGCAGGACCAGGGCGATCAGGAACGGCACCGGCAGCAGCGCCAGCGGCAGCGCGACCAGGAACGGCACCACGCTGTGCCGGGCGCTGCTCACGCTCTCCAGCACGTCCACCCCGAGCGCGGCCAGCGCGCAGCCGAGGCCGGCGGCGATGCCGATCACGATGCCGGCCGGTGCCTGGCCCGGCCGGCGCCCCTCGATCACCGCCCGCGCTTCACGGCCGGGCCGGAGGGTCGCCATGCCGGCAGCGTACTGGCCCGGCCGAACCCACCTGCGGGGGAGGTGGCCAGCTCCCCGCCGGATAGGGTCGTATTCGGTAACCGGTCCTGGACGCTGCATCGGCGGGGCGGCGCGCACGCGCCCGGAGAGGAGCGCTGATCTCACCGTGGCAACCGCATCTGGCACCGGTACGCGATGGTCGGCCGCCGACCGTAGGGCCGTCGATCTGATCCGCGTCCTGGCCATGGATGCCGTCGAGCAGGCCGGGTCCGGTCATCCCGGCACGGCGATGAGCCTGGCTCCGGCCGCCTACCTGCTGTTCCAGGAGATCCTCCGGCACGACCCGGCGGACCCGGAGTGGCTCGGCCGGGACCGGTTCGTGCTGTCCTGCGGTCACTCCAGCCTGACCCTGTACATACAGTTCTACCTGTCCGGCTACGGGCTGACCCTGGATGACCTCAAGGCCCTGCGCACCTGGGGCAGCCTCACCCCCGGCCACCCCGAGTACCGGCACACCCCCGGGGTGGAGATCACCACCGGCCCGCTCGGGCAGGGCCTGGCCAACGCGGTGGGGATGGCGATGGCCGCCCGCCGCGAGCGCGGGCTGCTGGACCCGGACGCCCCGGCCGGCACCAGCCCGTTCGACCATCACATTTACGTGTTCGTCTCGGACGGGGACATCGAGGAGGGCATCAGCCACGAGGCTTCGTCGATCGCCAGCCATCAGCAGCTCGGCCAGATGGTCGTGGTCTACGACGACAACACCATCTCGATCGAGGACGACACCGCGATCGCCAAGTCGGAAGACGTGTGCGCGCGGTACGAGGCCTACGGCTGGCACGTCCAGCGGGTGAGCTGGCGGCACCCGGACGGCTACGCCGAGGATGTGGACGCGCTGCGGTCGGCCCTGATCGCCGCCCGCGACCACACCAGCCAGCCCTCGTTCATCTCCCTGCGCACCATCATCGGCTGGCCGGCCCCGACCAAGCAGAACACCGGCGAGGCCCACGGGTCGGCGCTCGGCGCCCAGGAGGTGGCCGCGACCAAGCGGATCCTCGGGTTCGACCCGGACGTGGCCTTCCCGGCCGAGGACGAGATCGTCGCGCACGCCCGGCAGGTGGCCGGCCGCGGCAAGCTGGCCCACGCGGCCTGGGAGGAGTCGTTCGCCGCCTGGGCCGCGGCCAGCCCGGACCGGGCCGCGCTGCTGGCCCGGCTGTCCGCCCGGGAGCTGCCCGGCGGCTGGGCGGCCACACTGCCGTCCTTCCCGCCCGACAGCAAGGGCATGGCGACCAGGAAGGCTTCCGGTGAGGTGCTGAACGCGCTGGCCGGGGTGCTCCCCGAGCTCTGGGGCGGGTCGGCCGACCTGGCCGGGAGCAACAACACCACGATGAAGGGCGAGCCATCCTTCATCCCGGCCGAGCACCAGACCCGGATGTTCCCCGGCAACCCGTTCGGCCGGATCCTGCATTTCGGGATCCGGGAGCACGCCATGGGCGCGATCTGCAACGGGATCGCGGTGGACGGGCTGACCCGGCCCTACGGCGGCACCTTCCTGGTGTTCAGCGATTACATGCGGCCCGCGGTCCGGCTGGCGGCGATGATGCGGCTGCCGGTGACCTACGTCTGGACCCACGACTCGATCGGGCTCGGCGAGGACGGGCCCACCCACCAGCCGGTCGAGCAGCTGTGGGCCCTGCGCGCGATCCCCGGCCTGGACGTCGTCCGGCCCGGGGACGCCAACGAGACCGTGGTCGCCTGGCGGGTCATCCTCGGCCACCATGACCGGCCGGCTGGCCTCTGCCTGACCCGGCAGAACCTGCCCGTGCTTGACCGCAGTGCCGGCCCGGCCGAGGTGGCCGCCGGTGACGGGCTGGCCGGTGCCGAGGGCACCGCCCGCGGCGGCTATGTGCTGGCCGAGGCGCCCGGCGGCGAGCCGGCGGTGATCATCATCGCCACCGGCAGCGAGGTGCAGGTGGCGCTGGCGGCGCGGGAACTGCTCGCCCGGGACGGAGTCGCCGCCCGGGTGGTCTCCATGCCCTGCGTGGAATGGTTCGCCGCCCAGGACCTGGCCTACCAGGAGGAAGTCCTGCCCACCCGGATCGCGGCGCGGGTCTGCATCGAGGCGGGCATCGCGCTCGGCTGGCGGGCCTTCGCCGGGCCGGCCGGCGAATGCGTCAGCCTGGAGCATTTCGGAGCCTCCGCCGACTACCAGGTGCTGATGGAGCAGTTCGGGTTTACCCCGGAACGGGTGGCGGCCGCCGCCCGGGCCAGCCTGGCCAGGCTGGCCCGCGGTGCCCACGATGGCAGCTGACGGGAATGCGAGTGACAAGGAGCCAGACGCCATGACGGCACAACCAGACGACGTCCTCGGGCAGCTGTCCGCAGCCGGCGTATCGGTGTGGCTGGACGACATCAACCGCGAGCGGCTGGTCACCGGCAGCCTGGCCGCCCTGATGGCGGACCGGCACGTGGTCGGGGTCACCTCCAACCCAACCATTTTCGACCACGCGCTCAGCCACGGCTCCGCCTACCGCGAGCAGATCGCCGACCTCGCGCTGCGCGGGGTGAGCGTCGGGGAGGCGTCCCGGGCCATCACCACCTACGACATCCGCTGGGCCTGCGACGTGCTCAGGCCCGCCTACGACCGGACCGCGGGGGTGGACGGCCGGGTGTCGCTGGAGGTCGACCCCCGGCTGGCGGGTGACACCGCCAGGACCGTGGCCGAGGCCCGGGCCCTGTGGTGGCTGGTGGACCGGCCCAACCTGTTCATAAAGATCCCGGGCACCAGGGCCGGGCTGGCCGCCATCAGCCAGTGCCTGGCCGAGGGGATCAGCATCAACGTCACACTGATCTTCTCGCTGGCGCGCTACCGCGAGGTGATCGACGCCTTCTTCACCGGCCTGGAGCGGGCCGGGCAGGCCGGGCACGACCTGGCCTCGATCGCCTCGGTGGCATCGTTCTTCGTCAGCCGGGTCGACACCGAGGTGGACAGCCGGCTGGACAAGATCGGCACCCCGGAGGCGGCGGCGCTGCGCGGCCAGGCCGCCCTGGCCAACGCGCGGCTCGCCTACCAGGTGTACGAGCAGAACTTCGCCAGCGAGCGCTGGCAGCCGCTGCACCGGGCCGGAGCGCGGCCGCAACGGCCGCTGTGGGCGTCGACCAGCACCAAGGACCCGGCCTACCCCGACACCATGTACGTGGTGGAACTGGTCGCGCCGGGCACCGTCAACACCATGCCGGAGGCGACCGCGCACGCGATGGCCGACCACGGCCGGCTGCGCGGCGACACGATCCACGGTACCTATGAGCAGTCGGCCCAGGTATTTGCGGAGCTGGCTGGCCTCGGCATCGCTTACGACGACGTCGTCGGTGTGCTGGAGGAGGAAGGGGTGACGAAGTTCGCGGCGTCCTGGGAGGAGCTGCTCGGGACGATCCGGGCCGAGATGGAGCGGGCATGACGGCCCCCGGCGCGGGCGGCGGCCGGCCGCTGGCCGTGTCGGTCGGCTGGCACAGCACGGCGCTGACGGAGGTGGCCGGGCAGGCGGTGGGCAGGCTGGCCGCCGATGGCGTGCCGGCCGCCCTGTCGGCCAAGGACCCGCAGCTGTGGGGGCCCGGCGCCGCCGCCGAGGCGGCGATCAGGCTCGGCTGGCTGGATGCGCCGCGGGCGTCCCGGGCGCTGCTGGGCTCCCTGGCCGTGCTGGCGTCGCAGGCCCGCGAGGACGGCATCGACCACATCGTGCTGTCCGGGATGGGTGGCTCGTCGCTGGCCCCCGAGGTGATCAGCCGCACCTTCCGGGTGCCGCTCACCCTGCTCGACACCACCGACCCGCACCCCGTGGCCCGGGCCCTGGCCGACCGGCTGGCCAGCACGCTGATCGTGGTGTCGAGCAAGAGCGGCTCGACCATCGAGACCGATAGCCATCGCCGCATCTACGAGCAGGCCTTCGCCGAGCACGGGCTGTCCGCGAGCCAGATCGCCCGCCGGATCGTGGCCGTCACCGATCCCGGATCGCCGCTGGAGAGCCTGGCCCGCCAGGCCGGATACCACGTGGTCCTGGCCGACCCGAATGTCGGCGGCCGGTACAGCGCGCTGACCGCGTTCGGCCTGGTGCCCACGGCCCTGGCCGGCGCGGACGTGGCGTGGCTGCTGGACGAGGCGGACGCGGTACGGCCGGCGCTGGCCGCCGCCACCGGCAACCCCGGGCTGGATCTCGGGGCCGCGCTGGGCGGGTACGCGCTGGCCGGTCACGACAAGGCGGTGCTGGCCGATTGCGGCTCGGGCCTGGGCGGCTTCGGCGACTGGGCCGAGCAGCTGATCGCCGAGTCCACCGGCAAGCACGGACGCGGCATCCTGCCGGTGGTGGTGGGCGGTGAGGCCGCACCCGGCTTCTCCCCCGGGCCCGACATTCACCTCATCGGGCTCGGCCAGCCGGCCGGCCCGGTCGACACCTCGGTGACCGGCCCGCTCGGGGCCCAGTTCCTCATCTGGGAGTACGCGGTGGCGGTGGCCGGGCGGCTGCTCGGCATCAACCCGTTCGACCAGCCCAACGTGGCCGAGTCCAAGGAGAACACGGCCAAGCTGCTGGCCGAGGCCGGTGACGGGCCGCTGCCCACCGGCGAGCCCGCCTTCACCGAGGGCGCGGTCGATGTGTACGCCGAGCCCGGCCTGGTGGCCGGTTCCGGCGGCCTGGCCGGGGTGCTCGACGGGCTGCTGCTGGCCATGCCTGACCGCGGCTACCTGGCGATCATGGCGTACCTGGACCGGTACGGCGACGGGGCGGCCGCCACCCTCCGGGACGCGCTGGCCGCCCGGACCACCCACCCGGTCACCTTCGGCTGGGGGCCACGGTTCTTGCACTCGACCGGCCAGTATCACAAGGGCGGCCCGCCAGACGGGGCCTTCCTGCAGATCACCGGGGCCGTGACGGGCGACGTGCCGGTCCCGGGACGGCCGTTCAGCCTGGGCCGGCTGCAGCTCGCCCAGGCGCTCGGCGACCTGCGGGCGCTGGGCCAGCGCGGGCGGCCAGCGGTCCGGTTGCACCTGCGCGACCGGGCCGAGGGCCTGCGCCAGCTGCTGGCCGCGGCGGACACCGACGGAGGCCGGCGATGAGCGAGCCGATGACGGGCAACCCGCTGCGGGACCCGCGGGACCGCAGGCTGCCGCGGGTGGCGGGCCCGTGCGTGCTGGTCATGTTCGGCGTCACCGGCGACCTCGCCCGCAAGAAGCTCATGCCCGCCGTCTACGACCTGGCCAACCGGGGGCTGCTGCCCCCGGGGTTCTCGCTGGTCGGGTTCGCCCGCCGGGACTGGGCACACGAGGACTTCGCGCAGGTCAGCTACGAGGCGGTGAAGGAGCACGCGCGTACCCCGTTCAACGACACCGTCTGGCAGCAGCTATCGGAGGGGATCAGGTTCGTGCCCGGCGATTTCGCCGACGACTCCGCCTTCGACCGGCTGGCCCAGACCGTGGCCGAACTCGATCGCGTGCGCGGCACCGGCGGGAACTACGCCTTCTACCTGTCCGTCCCGCCCGGCTGTTTCCAGGCCGTGGTCGAGCAGCTCAAGCGCACGGGCCTGTCCACCGGAGGCGGACCGCAGGCGGGGCAGCCCTGGCGGCGGCTGGTGATCGAGAAGCCGTTCGGCCATGACCTGGCCAGCGCGCGCGAGCTGAACGCGATCGTGAACTCGGTCTTCGATCACCACTCCGTGTTCCGGATCGACCATTACCTGGGCAAGGAAACCGTCCAGAACATACTGGCCCTCCGGTTCGCCAACGAGCTCTTCGAGCCCATCTGGAACCGCGGCAACGTGGATCATGTCCAGATCACCATGGCCGAGGACATTGGCATCGGCGGCCGCGCGAGCTACTACAACGGCATCGGCGCGGCCCGTGACGTGATCCAGAACCACCTGATGCAGCTGCTCGCGCTGACCGCCATGGAGGAGCCGGTTTCCTTCGAGGCCGATGCGCTACGGGCCGAGAAGGAGAAGGTGCTCTCGGCGGTCCGGCTGCCCGACGATCTGGCCACCGGGACGGCCCGCGGCCAGTACGCGGCGGGCTGGCAGGGCGGTGTCGAGGTACCCGGCTTCCTGGCAGAGGAGGGCATCCCCGCGGATTCATGGACCGAGACCTACGCCGCGGTGCGGCTGGGGGTGGACACCCGGCGGTGGGCCGGAGTCCCGTTCTACCTGCGGACCGGCAAGCGGCTGCCCCGCCGGATGACGGAGATCGCGCTCATCTTCCAGCGGGCCCCGCACCTGCCCTTCGCCGCCACCGACACCCGGGAACTTGGGCAGAACGCAGTGGTCATCCGGGTGCAGCCGGACGAGGGCATGACGGTCAGGTTCGGTTCGAAGGTCCCGGGCGCGCCCATGGAGGTCAGGGATGTGAACATGGACTTCGCCTACGGCGAGTCGTTCACGGTCAGCAGCCCGGAGGCCTACGAGCGGCTGCTGCTCGACGTGCTGATCGGTGATCCGCCGCTGTTCCCCCGCCACCACGAAGTGGAACTGTCCTGGGAGGTGCTCGACCCGATCGAGCAATTCTGGGCCGAGCACACCCAGCCCGAGCAGTACCTGGCGGGCTCGGCCGGCCCGGCCGCCGCGGATGCCCTGATGGCCAGGGACGGCCGGGCATGGCGCCGGCTGTGACCGCGGCGGCGGCCGGGACGGTGGCCCGGTCACCGGGGCCGGAAGGAGCCGCGCGATGACCACCATCGATCTGACCGACACCACCACCACGGCCATCCACGACGCGGTGCAGCAGGCCCGCCGGTGGCTGGGCGGCCCGGCCAGCGGCGAGGTGCTCACGCTCGTCATCGTCACCGACGAGGCGTCGCAGTACGACGCGGTGCGCGCGGCCAGCGAGGCCGCCCGCACGCATCCCTGCCGGATACTGGCCGTGATCGCCAGGCGGCCGGAGGCCCGGTCGCGGCTGGACGCCGAGATCCGGGTGGCCGAGACCAGCGCGGGCGAGACCCTGCTGCTGCGCATGTACGGCCCGCTCGGCCTGCACGCCGATTCGGTGGTCACCCCGCTGCTGCTGCCCGACACCCCGGTCGTCGCCTGGTGGCCAGGGCCGCCGCCGTTCATCCCGGCCGAGGAACCGATCGGGATGCTGGCCCAGCGCCGGATCACCGACTCCGCCGCGGCCGAGCAGCCCCGCCACTGCCTGGCCAGCCTGGCCGCCGGGTATCAGCCCGGGGACACCGACCTGAGCTGGACCAGGTCCACCTCCTGGCGTTCGCTGCTGGCGGCCACGCTGGACCAGCCGCACGGCACGATCACCGGGGCCACGATCCGGGCCGAGAAGGAGAGCCCGAGTGCGGATCTGACGGCCGCCTGGCTGGCCACCCGGCTGGGCGTACCGGTCGCCAGCAAAACCTCGCCCGGGCCCGGCATCACCGACGTCAGCTTCGACACCAGCGAGGGTGAGATCATCATCGCCCGGCATGACGGCCGGGTGGCGCATCTGCGCCGGCGCGGCCAGCCCGAGCGGCGGGTGGCGCTGCACCGCCGGGAGACCCCCGACCTGCTGGCCGAGGAACTGCGCCGGCTCGACCCGGATGAGGTGTATGCCGAGACGCTGGCCCGGCTCGGGACGTCATGAGCACCCCGGAGGTGCTGATCCACCACGACGCCGGGCTGCTCGCCCGGGCGGCCGCGGCCCGGCTGGTGACCAGCCTGGTCGACCGGCAGGCGGCCGCGGGCAGCGCGTCGCTGGTGCTCACCGGCGGCGGGATCGGCACCGCGGTGCTGGCCGAGCTGGCGGCGGCGCCCGCGCGGGACGCGGTGGACTGGCGCCGGCTCGACATCTGGTGGGGAGACGAGCGGTTCCTCCCGGCCGGGCATCCGGAGCGGAACGAGACCGGGGCGCGGGAGGCGCTGCTGCGGCACCTGGACGCCGACCCGGCCCGGGTGCGCCCGATGCCCGCCGCGGACGGCCCGGACGGCGACGACCCGGAGGCCGCCGCGGCCCGCTACGCCGGCTGGCTGGCGGCCGCCGCGCGGCCGGAGGACCACGGCCCGGTGCCATCGTTTGACGTGCTGCTGCTCGGCATCGGCCCGGACGGCCATGTGGCGTCGCTGTTCCCCGGGCTGCCGGCGCTGTATGACGAGCGGCCGGTGGTGGCCGTCCGGGGCGCGCCCAAGCCGCCGCCCGTCCGGCTGAGCCTCACCCTGCCCGCGATCCGCTGCGCCCGGGAGGTGTGGGTGCTCGCGTCGGGTACCGAGAAGGCGGGCGCGGTCCGGCTCGCGCTGTCCGGCGTCGGCCCGGTGCAGGTGCCCGCGGCCGGTGCCCGCGGGCGGCAGCGGACGCTGTTCCTGCTCGACCGGGCCGCGGCCAGCCGCATCCCACCCCAGCTCAGCCGGACCAGTTAACGGGGGCGGAACCGGGCCGCCGACCAGACCACGATCAGCAGCAGGAGCACGGCCGGGATCAGCACGTCGGCCGCGTGCACGGCGACGCTCAGCGCCAGCCAGAACAGCGAGAGCAGCAGCACCGGCGCCGTCCCGGCGCAGGCCGTACCCGCCGCCCGGCCGGCCCGGCCGGGCCGCCCCGCGGCCGGGTGGCGCCCGCCTGACGGGCGGGGCCCGGCCGGCAGATCCCTGGTCAGCCGCCGCAGCTCGCCCCACGTCCGGCTGGCGAAGGCCGCGGTCGTCCGGTCGTCGAACTCGGCCAGGGTGAGCCGGCCCGCGGTGTAGCCGTCGCGGAGCACCGCCACCGTATGCTCACGGTCGGCGTGTGACGCCCGGATCATGTCATCGGTCGGCATCGCCGGACCTCCCCCCGGGGGTCATGCTGGCACAACCGGAGAATACCTGGGCAACCGGCACCCGCCCAGGCCGGTGACATCCCCGGCATATCCGGCGGGAAGGGTGCTTTGTGGTGAAGTCCGGGCACCCCGGCTAAGATCGCGCCGTGCCGCCAGTTCCCCGGGTCGTGGCCCGCCGCGACCATCTCATCGTGTGCGGCGAAGATGCGCTGGCCGCCCGGGTCATCGAGGAACTCACCACCAGGTACGGCGAGCCGGTGACGGTCCTGCTCCGGTCCCGCGACTCCGGCCATGGCCCCCAGATCGCCCGGCTGCCCCGGGTGCGGGTGATCGAGCGGGCGGGCCTGGACGGTGACGCCTTCACCGCCGCACAGGTCCAGACCGCCCGCGGGATGGCGCTGCTCCGCCAGGACGACCTGGGCAACTTCCATGCCGCGCTGCGGGCCCAGGAGCTCAACCCGGATCTGCGGCTGGTGGTGGCGATCTTCAACACCGGCCTGGGCGAGCGGATGCGGACGTTCTTCCGTGATTGCGCGGTGCTGTCCAGCTCGGCCATGGCCGCGCCATCGTTCGTGGCCGCCGCTTTAGGAGAGCCCGCGCCCAGCCATGTCCGGGTGGCCGGCCGCACCCTGTACGTGGCCCGGGGCGGGTCCGTCCATCCCCGCCATGTCGTCTGCGCGCTGGCGACCGCCGGCGACCCGCTATCGCCCGCGCTGCTTCCGCCCGATGCCCGCAGCGCAGACCTCGTGCTGGCGATGGCGGACGGGGCGCCGCGGGATCCGCTCGCCCGGGCCCGCCGGCGGCCGTTCCGCGCCGCGGCCCGGATCTTGCGGCGGCTGCTGTGGCACAAGCTGGGGTTCGCCTTCCTCGCCTTGTTCGGGCTGCTGATCGCCGGGTTCGCGCTGCTCATCACCCTGAGCCGCTACTCGCTCGGCAACTCCGTGTACCTGACGTTCCTGGATGCGGCCGGGGCGGCGGTGACCAACCCCCGGCTGGGCGCCCCCGAGAAGGTGGCGCAGTTCCTGCTCACGTTCGCGGGCATGGCCTTCATCCCGGTGGTGACGGCGGCCGTGGTCAGCGCCCGGCTGACCGGATCGCTGCAGCCCATTGACCGGCCGATCGCTGACCATGTCATCGTGGCCGGGCTCGGGAACGTGGGCACCCGGATCGTGGGCCAGCTGCACGACCTGGGGGTGGGGGTCGTCTGCGTGGACAAGAGCGAGGACGCCGCCGGGATCGGGCTGGCCCGCCGGCTCGGGCTGCGGGTGGTCATCGGCGAGACCCACCGGGAGGAGACCCTGCGGGCGGCCGGGATCGACACCTGCCAGGCGGTCGTCTCGGTGACCAACAGTGACACGGTCAACCTGGAGACGGCGCTGCACGCCCGCGCCCTGGCCAGTAAGCCGCGGATCGTGCTCCGGCTCGGTGACGACGACCTCGCCGAGCGGGTGCAGCGCAACGTCACCCATACCATCTCGCGCAGCGTGTCCTACCTGGCGGCGCCCGCGTTCGCCGCCGCCATGCTGGAGCATCAGGTGCTGCGGACCATCCCGGTGGGCAGGCACGTGCTGCTCATCGCCGACATCCAGGTCGGCGCCGGGTCGGATCTGGACGGCCAGCAGGTGGAAGATGTGCATCAGGCCGGCCAGGTACGGATGATCGCGCACCGGCGGCCAGGGGCGGACCACATCGACTGGTCCCCCGCGCCGCGGCTGCGGCTGTCGCCGCAGGACCGGCTCTATGTCCTCGCCACCCGGGCCGGGCTGAGCCGGGTTATTGCCCGGGGCCAGGCTGACGGGGCCTGATTTGTGGCCTAGCCCAGGGTATTCCCGTCATGTCAAAACCTGGGTCTCCCCTAACCAGGGTGTCTAGGGTTACCCTCAGGGCAGGTCTTCCACTTGGTTCTCATGAGCCATCTGTGAAGACGGAAGAAGGTCTCTTTGGCCCGCTGTGCATTCACATCCTCCCCCGCTGAGGGGTTGCCTGGCCCGCCCGGGCCAAGCGCGTTAACCCGTCTGGTTGCGGCCATCGTGTCCTTCGGTCAATCCAGGTGCCCGTCCTGCCGTCCTGCGGCCAGGCGGCGCTCTCCCTCACCAGGAGGATTCAATTGAGCGTTAACGACGACCGCCCGCTCATGCTGGCCCCGGCGGCCGACCCAGCGCCGCTCGGGCTCGGTGCCTTCGCCCTCACGACGTTCCTGCTGTCCGCGGCGAATGCGAAGTGGATGAACAGCGCCACCGGGGATGCCTGGCTGGGTTTCGCCTTCGCCTACGGCGGCCTCGGCCAGTTTGCGGCCGCCATGTGGGAGTTCCGTAACCGCAACGTGTTCGGCGCTACCGCGTTCGGCACGTACGGCGGCTTCTGGATCGGGCTCGGGCTCTGGGCCTTGCTCGTGGCTCCGGCCCCGGCAGCGCCCGCGGGCACCCCGCCGGCGGTGGCCGCCGCGGCGGCGGCGGCCCACGGAGCGGCGGCGGGCAAGGACCTCGGCTGGATCCTGCTTGCCTTCGCCATTTTCAACACCTACATGCTGGCGTGGAGCACGCAGGTGAACCTCGCGGTGTTCGGGGTGTTCCTGACCCTGGAGGCCACCGAGATCATCCTGTTCATCGGCTTCTTCCAGGGTGCCAGCGGTGCCAACACCGTCAAGATCGGCGGCTACGTGGGCATCCTGACCGCGCTGGTCGCCTGGTACACGTCCGCGGCTGGGGTGATCGCCGGCATGCGTGGCAAGCCGCTGCTGCCGGTGGGCAAGCCGTTCGGGGCCAGGGCCGCCTGAACCACCGTCCGGCTCGTGATCCCGGAGGCCCGGTGCCTCCGGGATCACTGCTTTCCGGCTCGGTAGCGTAGACGGACCACGTGCCGGGCAGATGGGAGGCCGCGGTGGACCTGCAGGAGAAACGTCAGCTTGACCTGGCCGGGCAGGTGGCCAGGGTGAGGGCACATGCCCGGCCGTGGCGGGCCATCATCAGCACCGTCCTGGCGGTCGCGGCCGGCATCGTCTCCTGGACGGCGGGCGGCGAGTTCAGCAGCTACGTCGAGCCCGGGCATCTGCTGAGCAAGGTGGTTGCCGCCTCGGCTGCCGCCGTGGCCTGCCTGTTCGCGGTGATTGCCGTGCTGGAATTCGCCGGCCGGGCCCGTGATCTGCTCCAGCCGGTCACCGGGCTCGCCCACGCGGACATCGTCCGCTACACGATCGTGCTGCTCGGCCTGCTCGCCACCTTCATCATCACCCTGTCGCTGTACAAGCTGCCGGTCAGCCAGTTGCTGGTCGGCGGCGCGATTACCTCGATCATCCTTGGCATCGCCGCGCAGCAGGCACTGGGCAACGTGTTCGCTGGCATTGTGCTGCTTCTCTCGCACCCGTTCGTGGTCGGCGATGCGGTCTGGTTCCGGGCGGGCGCGCTGAGCGGCCAGATCGAGGGGACCGTGACCGAGATTGGCATTACCTACGTGCGGCTCGATACCGCGGACGGCACGGTCCACCTGCCGAATTCGCAGGTGCTGGGGGCGGCGGTGGGATTGGTCCAGCCCGCCACGGATGAGCCGGCCAAGCCGGCCGGACCGCCGGCACCGGCTGGATGAGCGAGGGCAATGGCCGCCCGCCCATCCAGCCGGCTTTGATCAGCGATGGGCAGCGTCGTAACGCGCGACCACCTCGGCCGGGATCCGGCCGCGATCGCTCACCGTGATGCCCGCCTTCTTCGCCCATGCCCGCACGCTGGCGCTGTGCTGGCGGTGCGCGGCCGTACGGCGCTTGATACCACGCGCCAGCCGCGCCGACGACTTGCGCGCACGCTCGGCGTAGCGGCTGATCGTCTCGTCGAACCTATCGCTGTGCTTCAGGCAGAGGTCGATCTCGTAGTCCCGGCCATCGAAGCTGAACTTACGCACCCGATGCTGGCCCTGCGGGATCTCTTTCTGGTCATAGTCGCACGCGTATGAGACCGAAACCTTCTGAGCCACTTAGCCCCCCCTTTCCCCTGACGCCAATATATCCCCACGCAACCAACCCAACCTCACGACACCCAGGTCAGGTGATGCGGCAGAAGGGTGGTGCCAGTCACCCGGGCGCATCCGCCCGCCATTCGGGGGCTACCACGCGGACGGCTGCGAGCACTATGCGGTCAGGCCAGCATCCACTGTAGAGGTGACCTAAACGTCATTGCCGGCCGGGATAGCGCCCGCGCTGCCGCGGCGCACGCTCGGCTGGCGGCGGGCCATAGGGAAAGGATTCCGGGGCCGGTTCCGCCGCCCGCCGCCCGCGCGGCTTGCGGGGCGCGGGCCGGTCGTGTCCGAATGGCTCGTCGCCGCCGGGGTCGGCGCCCGCCACGTAGGGGCGGGCCGGAGAGTCGAAGCCGGGCTCCGGCGGGTAGTCCTGGTACGGCTGGTCTGGCGGATAGTCCTGGTAGGGCTGTTCCGGCTGGTAGCTGGGATATTCCTGCTCCGCCGGGTAGCCCTCGTAGCCAGCGTCCCCGGGGTAGCCGCCGCTGCCGCGGCTGCGGTACCCCGGCTCGGCGTAGCCGCCCGGGAAGTCGTGCCCCTCGTCGTCATACCGGCCGGGCCCGGACGGGACATCCGCATATTCCGGGCTGCTCCCGTATTCCCCGGCGTCCGGTGCGCCCGCCCGCTGGTCGGTCGGGTAGTCGGGGGCCGGGGTCTCGTCGTGGTACCCGCGCGACGGCTCGTCGCTGTAGCCGCCGGGGCCGGGCCCGCTGGCGTACCCGGCGGCACCGTCCATGCCATAGCCGGTGCCCGGGCCGTAGCCCGCCGGCAGGGGCGGCAGCGGGTAGTCACCCGAGCCGTAGTCCGCTGCGGGTGGCGGGGCCGCATGGCTGCCGGAGGACCGGCCCGGCGGAGGCTCGTGGTACCCGCGGGGCGGCCCGGCGTGGTAGCCGGTCACGTCGGTCACGCCAGCCCCGGCCGGCAGGTAGACGGTGGTCTGCCCGGTCGCGATCTCGCTGTCCGGCGGCTCCGCTGGCGACGGCCGGGCCGGTGTGCGCCGGTGCGGGGCCGGGCCGGCGGCCTCGTCCCTCGCCAGGCCCTCCTCCCGGCCGCGCGGGCCGTGCTGCAGCGCCTCGACCATCCGTGGCAGGTCGGCGATGGGCAGCCGGAAGGTGCCCGTGCAGGTGCCGCCCTGCCAGATGCTGAACACCGCGACCCCGGTGTCGGCGTACCAGCTCAGCCGCATGCTGCGCGACTCGCCCCTGACGTCGAAGAAGACCTCACCCAGCCGGGGCAAAGGTGCCGCGTCCGACGCTGACATGCTGCCCATGGTGACCCCGGAGCCTTGGCTTTGTCCAGTTAGTGATCATGAAAGCGCTGCTCCCGCGCTGATTACCCCATTTCCGGCCCGCAAATTATCCCGCCCGGCTGCGAAACGGTCCGCCCGGGTGGCATCATTGATCGTCGGTTCGCTGAACTGGCTGGCTTCGTCAGGACGGCTAGCCCCCGAGCCTGTCCCGCAACGTGATTTCCCCCCGATCTCATCTGGCGCCGAATGGCGTATCGGAGGTACCCGTTGCCCGGGAACACGGCGCTGGGGCCGGGCGTTGAAGGAACGACGGGGCAAAGGGCGCAGCGCACCAGGGCGCGCGCCCGGAAGCAGGCTTTGAGCAGCAACACACGGTACTGGCTGAGGAGATCGATTCATGTCTGAGGTGCGTCGGCAGGTGGCCCTGCCCACCCGGCCGAACTGGGGCTGGCAGGATGCCGCCGCGTGCCGCGGTAAGCAGGTCGTTCTCTTCTTCGGCCCGGACGGGGAGCGTCAGCCGGAGCGCGAAATCCGGGAGCGCAAGGCAAAGACGGTCTGCGCGGCTTGCCCGGTCCGTTCCGACTGCCTGAATTACGCGGTTTCCCGGCCCGAGAAGTATGGCACCTGGGGCGGCCTGAACGAGGACGAGCGCGCGTCGGAGCGCCGCCGCCGGATGCGCCGCGCGAACGCGGCCTGATAGCGGCCGCGGCGGCCGTCCCTGGCCGGCCGCTGGGCGGGCCAGGGCCTGACCGGAATCACCCGCGGCCGGCGGTGTTGAATGGCATCATGGTGTGCCCGGCGTGCCGTGCCCAGGATCATGCGTCCTGCCCCGGCGGGACTTGGTGCGACTGCCAGCATCGGCCCCCGCAGGTGGCCCCGGAGCCACCGCTGGCGTGGATCAGGCAGGGCTGACGCCGGGCAGGCCGGAGCCGGCCGGACCTGGGTCAGCATGAAAGTTGAGGGACCGGGAACATTTTCCCGGCCTGATGTGGTTCCCTGCTAATGCCCACCGCGGCCGGCGAAAACCGAATTAGCCGGATAAAGTGGGCAAACTTCGCTTAGTTGTACTAACCGGTAAAACCGGATCGCGCGGCTTACCAGTCGCGCGGAACAGCCCGGGCTACGATTGCGGGATGGGAGCCTTCCTGTGAGATCGAGCGCGACCTGGCCGGCACACCCAGACCAGACCACGCCTGATGGCATGGAGACGCCCAGCCAGATGCAGCAGCTCGCCGTCGCGGCCGCGGCCAAGCTGGCCGACGCCCCCGCATCCGAGGTGATCGCCTGGGCGGCCGAGACGTTCGGTGACCGGATCTGCATCACCTCCTCGATGACCGACGCGGTCATCATTCACCTGGCGGCCGCGGTCAAGCCCGGCATCGACGTCGTCTTCCTGGACACCGGGTATCACTTCCCGGAGACGATCGGCACCCGGGACGCGGTGCAGTCGGTCTACCCGGTCAACCTGATCAGCGTCACCCCCTCCCGGACGGTGGCCGAGCAGGACGCCGAGCTTGGCCCGCGGCTCTACGGCCGCAACCCTGACCTGTGCTGCTACCTGCGCAAGGTGGTTCCGCTCGAGCGCGCGCTCGATCCCTACGACGCCTGGATCACCGGCGTGCGGCGGGAGGAGACCAGCGCCCGCAGCGATACCAAGGTGGTCGAGTGGGACGACCGGCGGTCGATGGTCAAGGTCAACCCGATCGCCGCCTGGACCCAGGAGCAGGTGGACGCCTACATCGCCGAGCACGGCGTCCTGGTGAACCCGCTGGTGTACGAGGGCTACCCGTCCATCGGCTGCGCCACCTGCACGATGCGGGTCGAGCCCGGTGCCGACCCCCGCAGCGGCCGGTGGACGGGCACGGGCAAGACCGAATGCGGGCTGCACGAGTAACCGCCCGGGCCTGGTTACCGCCGCCCTGCCGCCTGCCGCCCGGGGCAGGCGCTGGCCTGAGGTGACAGCGATGACGGTCCCCCATTCCACCCACGAGGTGCGCAACCAGGTGCCCCCGCTGGCCGGGTACGACGTGGCCGACGACCCCGTGCTGCTGGCCGCTACCGACCGGGAAGGCGCCGGCTGGGCCCGCGGCTACCTGCACGAGCTCGGGCGGCTGGCCGGCTCGGCCACCACCGCCGAGCAGGCCCGGCTGGCCAACGAGCATCCGCCCGTGCTGCGCAGCCACGATCGCTGGGGCAACCGGATCGACGAGGTGGAATTCCACCCGGCCTGGCACGCGCTGATGGCCACCGCGGTCGGCCATGGCCTGCACGCCGCGCCGTGGGCCGACTCCCGGCCGGGGGCGCATGTGGCCCGGGCGGCCGGATTCTACGTCTGGTCCCAGGCCGAGGCCGGGCACGGCTGCCCGGTCTCCATGACCTACGCAGCCGTGCCCGCTCTGCGCCAGGCACCCGCCCTGGCCGGCCAGTTCGAGCCGCTGCTGGCCGCCACCGCGTACGACCCCGGGCTGCGGCCACCGCTGGCCAAGGCGGGCCTGCTGGCGGGCATGGCGATGACCGAGAAGCAGGGCGGCTCCGATGTCCGCGCCAACACCACCCGGGCCGAGCCGGCCACCGGGGAAGGCCCGGGCGCGCACGTGCTCACCGGGCACAAGTGGTTCTGCTCCGCGCCCATGTGCGACCTGTTCCTGACCCTGGCGCATGGCCCGGACGGGCTGACCTGCTTCCTGCTGCCCCGGGTGCTGCCCGGGGGCGAGCGCAACGGCTTCCGCATCCAGCGGCTCAAGGACAAGCTCGGCAACCGGTCCAACGCGTCCGCCGAGATCGAGCTGGACCACGCGCTGGCCTGGCAGGTCGGCGAGGCCGGCCGCGGGGTGGCCGCCATCATCGAGATGGTCAGCGCGACCAGGCTCGACTGCGTGACCGGCAGCGCCGCTGGCATGCGGCTGGCCACCGTCGCGGCCGTGCACCACGCCAGCCACCGGCAGACGTTCGGCCAGGACCTGATCACTCATCCGCTGATGGCCGGCGTGCTCGCCGACCTGGCGCTGGAGTCGCAGGCCGCCACCGTGCTCGCGATCCGGCTGGCCGGCGCGGCCGACCGGGCCGGGCGGGGCGACGGGGCGGAAGCGGCCCTGCTGCGGGTCGCCCTGCCCGCCGCCAAGTACTGGGTGTGCAAGCGGGCGCCCGCCCACGCCGCCGAGGCGCTGGAATGCCTGGGCGGCAACGGCTATGTGGAGGAGTCCGGCCTGCCCCGGATCTACCGGGAGGCCCCGCTGAACTCGATCTGGGAGGGGTCGGGCAACGTCACCGCGCTGGACGTGCTGCGCGCACTCGCCCGCACCCCGGCCAGCGCCGACGTGCTGCTGGCCGAGCTGGACCAGGCCGCTGGCGGCGATGCGCGGCTGGCCGCGGCCGTGGCCGGTCTCCGGCGGCTGCTCGCGGAACTCGCCGGGACCGACCCGGCGAGCGCCCAGCGGTCGGCCCGGCGGCTGGCCGGCCTGATCGCGGTCAGCCTGCAGGCGGCGCTGCTGGTGCGGCACGACGGCGGGCCGGTGGCGGACGCGTTCTGCGCCTCGCGGCTCGGGCCGGCGGCGGCGGCTGGCCCGGCAGCGCCGTTCGGCACCCTGCCTGATGGCCTTGACACCGGCGCCATCCTCGGGCCGGCCCGGGTCACTGGGGCGGATAGGGTCGGCTGATGCGGTTGTGGCCGGGAACGCCCTATCCGCTGGGCGCAACCTGGGACGGCGCGGGCACCAACTTCGCGCTGTTCTCCGAGGTAGCCGAGCGGGTGGAGCTGTGCCTGCTGGGTGAGCGGCCAGCGGACGGCGGCGCCCGGCCGGAAACCCGGATCGAGCTGACCGAGGTGGACGGCTTCGTCTGGCATGGCTACCTGCCCGACGCCGGGCCCGGCCAGCTTTACGGCTACCGGGTGCACGGGCCGTACGACCCGGCCCGGGGGGACCGCTGCAACCCGGCGAAGCTGCTGCTCGACCCCTACGCCAAGGCGGTGGATGGCCAGGTCAGCTGGCACGATTCGCTGTTCGGGGCGGACGGCGGCGACCCGGGCCAGCCCAGCACCGCCGACAGCGCGCCGTTCATGCCCGCCAACGTGGTGATCAATCCCTTCTTCGACTGGGGCGACGACCGCCCGCCGCGGACCCCGTATCACGAGACGGTCATCTACGAGGCGCACGTGCGCGGCCTCACCCGCCAGCATCCGCAGGTGCCGCCCGGGCAGCGCGGCACCTATGCCGGGCTGGCTCACCCGGCGGTCATCGAGCACCTGGCCCGGCTGGGCGTGACCGCGGTGGAGCTGATGCCGGTCCACCAGTTCGTGCCCGAGCACGACCTGGTACAGCGCGGGCTGACCAACTACTGGGGCTACAACACGATCGGGTTCCTGGCCCCGCACAACGGCTACGCGGCCACCGACGCGCCGGGCGGCCAGGTCGGCGAGTTCAAGGCCATGGTGAAGGCGCTGCACGCGGCTGGCATCGAGGTCATCCTGGACGTCGTCTACAACCACACCGCGGAGGGCGACCACCGCGGGCCGACCCTGTGCTTCCGCGGCATCGATAACGCCGCCTACTACCGGCTGCGCGAGGACGACCGGCGCTTCTACCTGGACTACACCGGCTGCGGGAACAGCTTCAACGCCCGCTCCCCGCACGCGCTCCAGCTGATCATGGACTCACTGCGCTACTGGGTGCTGGAATGCCACGTGGACGGCTTCCGGTTCGACCTGGCGGCGGCGCTGGCCAGGGAGATGCACGACGTGGACCGGCTGTCGGCGTTCTTCGACCTGGTCCAGCAGGATCCGGTGGTGTCACAGGTCAAGCTGATCGCCGAGCCCTGGGACGTGGGTGAGGGCGGCTACCAGGTGGGGAACTTCCCGCCGCTGTGGAGCGAGTGGAACGGCAAGTACCGGGACACCGTGCGCGACTTCTGGCGCGGGCGGGAGGGCACCGTGCCCGAGCTCGCGTCCCGGCTGTCGGGCTCCAGCGACCTGTACGAGACCAGCGGCCGGCGGCCGGTGGCCTCGATCAACTTCGTCACCGCGCATGACGGGTTCACCCTGGCCGACCTGGTGGCCTACGAGCGCAAGCACAACGAGGCCAACGGCGAGGGCAACCAGGACGGCACCGACGACAACCGGTCCTGGAACTGCGGGGCGGAGGGCCCCACCGAGGACAAGGCCGTGCTCGACCTGCGGGCCCGGCAGCGGCGCAACTTCCTGGCCACCCTGTTCTGCTCGCAGGGGGTGCCGATGCTGCTGGCCGGCGACGAGCTGGGCCGCAGCCAGCGCGGCAACAACAACGCCTACTGCCAGGACAACGAGCTGTCCTGGCTCGACTGGGACGGCGACGGGCAGGACAGCCTGCTGGAGTTCGCCCGCGGCCTGGCCGCGCTCCGGCGCGAGCACCCGGTCTTCCGCCGGCGCCGGTTCTTCCGCGGCCGGTCCGGCGGCAGCCACGGGCCCGACATCGCCTGGCTCACCCCGGCGGGCCGGGAGATGACCGGCCACGACTGGCAGACCCCCTACGCCCGCGCGGTGGCGGTCTTCCTCAACGGGGATGCCATCACCGAGCCGGGCCCCCGCGGCGAGCCGGTGCGCGACGACTCGTTCCTGCTCCTGCTCAGCGCGCTCCATGAGCCGCTCACGTTCACGCTGCCCGGGCCCAAATTCGGCCGCCGGTGGGCGGTCGAGGTCGATACCGCGGGCGGCCCGGCCGGGCCGGGCGGTGGCAGCTACCGGGCGGGTGAGCGGGTCCGGCTGGCCGGGAACTCGATGATGGTGCTGCGCCGGACCGTGGCCACCAGCGGCGGCCCGCCGGCCCCGGCCGCGATCTGATTGACTGCTGGCCGTGCGCCAGATCTACCCTCAGCCCGCCGAGCTGGCCGATGACGGCCTGGCCGCCCGCTACGCCTATCCGGGCCTGGCCGGTACGGTCGCCCCCGGGCGATCTGCCCACGGCCGGTGGTGGCTGCGGGCCAACATGGTGACCAGCCTGGACGGGGCGTCCACGCTCGGCGGCCGGACCGGCCGTCTGTCCGGCGGGGCCGACCGGGAGGTGTTCGACCTGCTCCGGGCCCTGGCCGACGTCATCCTGGTCGGGGCCGGCACGGCCCGGGCCGAGCGGTACGGGCCGGTCCGCCCCGGCCGGGAGGGGGTGCGCTGGGCCTGGCTGCGGGACGGCCGGACGGCCGCGCCGCCGATCGCGGTGGTCACCCGCCAGCTCAGCCTGGACCCGGCCAGCCCGCTGCTGGCCGGTGGCGCCGCCCGGACCGTCGTCATCACGACCGAAGCGGCGCCGGCCGGGCTGCGGGCCACCGTGGCCCGCACGGCCGAGGTGATCGTGGCCGGCCAGGACCAGGTCGATCTGCCGGCCGCGGTCGCCGCCCTGGCCGGCCGCGGCTACCCGCGCATCCTGACCGAGGGCGGCCCGCAGCTGCTGGCCCAGCTCATCGAGGCCGACCTGCTGGACGAGCTGTGCCTGACCATCAGCCCGCTGCTGGCCGGGCCGGGCGCGCGCCGGATCGTCGAGGGCGCAGTTCCGCTGGCCGGCGGCGCCCGCGCGCTCGCCCTCGCCCACGTGCTGGCGGACGGCGGTCACCTGCTCTGCCGGTACACCCGGCCACCGGCCTGAGCAGCTACCTATTCGACCTTGATCCAGCTGAGCAGGTCGTCCCGGCTGACGGTGGTCAGCAGAGCCGGATGGTCGGTGGCCAGGTGCTCGCTGATGACCCCGACGACCTGGTCGTCGCTGTCGCCCCGGGCGACGAATCCGCATTCGCATCGGATCAGCTTCACTTTTGCTCCTCCTGTCTGGCATCTGCCCGCAGCGTATTGCCAAGATGTTGTCGTGACCTTGGCGTCCTCGCAGCCGGTGCGTATCCAGATTTGCGGGCCGCTCGCCGTCGAGCGTGACGGCCAGCGCCTGGATGGGCTGCTTCCCGGCCGCCAGGGGCGGCTGCTGTTTGCCTATCTGGTTGTCAACCGTCACCGCCAGGTCCCGCGCGATGAGCTGGCCGAGGCACTGTGGCGCGAACCCGACCCGGCGGCGGTCGATGCCCGGATCAACCCGCTGCTGTCCAAGTTGCGCCGGGTCTTCGGTGCGTCCTCGGTGGAGGGCCGTTCCACCCTGCGGCTGTGCCTGCCGGGGGCCTGGGTGGACCTGGAGGCGGCGGCCGAGGCCATCCACCGGGCCGAATCTTCGGTCGCCCAGCAGGACTGGGCGCGCGCGTGGGGGCCGGCCCTCACCGCGCTGATGGTGGCCGAGCGCGACTTCCTTCCCGGCGAGGACGCCCCCTGGATCGATGAGATCCGCCATCAGCTGACCGAAGTCCGCCTGGGGGCGCTGGAGTGCTACGCGGCGGCCGGGCTGGGCCTCGGCGGGACCGAGGTGGCGGGGGCCGTGAGGGCCGGCCGGCAGCTCACCCGCCTTGCTCCGCTGCGGGAGAGCGGCTACCGCTACCTCATGCAAGCCCTCGCCGCCCAGGGCAATCTGGCCGAAGCCCTTGGCGTTTACGGCCAGCTCAGCGAGTGCCTGCGCGACCAGCTGGGCGTCTCGCCCAGCCCAGCCACCCGTGAGCTCTATCAGCGCATGCTCGCCGCGACCTGACCGGTGCACGGGCGCGGGCCTGCTGGGTTCCGGCGCCAAGGTTTCGCCAAGGCGGGGGCAACGTGGCCGCAACGACGCCGCCGTAGAACTGTCCTGCAAGCAGCCCGCAGCGCAGGGAGGTTCAGATGAAAACGGCATCAGGGAAGACCGCATCCAGGCCGGACGCAGGCGACGGGGTGCTGGTGGATGCGCAGTGGCTGGAAGACCACCTGTCCGACCCGCGCGTGCGGGTGGTCGAGGTCGACGTCAGCCGGGCCGCCTACGACGACGGGCACATCGACGGCGCCGTGCTGTGGAACATCTACAGCGACCTGAAGGACGCCGAGTACCGGCTGGTGGACGCCGCCGCCCTGGAACGGCTGGTGGTGCGCTCGGGTATCGGCCCGGACTCGACGGTGGTGTTCTACGGGTACGCGCCTGCCCTCGGCCTGTGGCTGATGAAGCTCTGCGGGCATCGCGACGTGCGCATTCTGGACTGCTCACGCGACAGCTGGCGGGCCGCTGGCCGTTCATGGAGCAGCGCCGCGAGCGAACCGGCCGCCGGCAGCCTCCGCCTCGGCCACCAGGACACCAGCATCAGGGCGGACTGGGCCGCGGTGCGCGACGCTATCGGCCGCCCGGGCACCCTCCTGGTGGACGTGCGCTCAGGGGCCGAGTACCAGGGGGAGCGCTTCTGGCCGTCGGGTGGCATGGAACCCGGTGGCCGCGCCGGCCACGTGCCCTCAGCCGTCCATCAGCCCATCGACGGCCTCTACCACGACGACGGGTCATTCCGCTCCGCCGCGGACCTGCGCAGGATCTTCTCGGCGGCCGATCCCGGCGGCACCGGGGAGCTGATCACCTACTGCACCATCGGCGGGCGCGCGGCCACCGCCTGGTTCGTGCTCACCCACCTGCTCGGGCGCGACCGCGTCCGGGTCTACGACGGGTCATGGGCCGAATGGGGCCGCATGACCGGCACCCCCGTCCAGTGCCCCTGACCTGGGACGCAGCAGGCCGGACATGGCTTAGCGGCCCGGCGGCCCGAGAATCCCGGCCAGGTCGTAGCTGACCGGCTCCACCAGCTGCGCGTAGGTGCACGAGCGTGGATCACGGTCGGGCCGCCACCGGACGAACTGGGCGGTGTGCCGGAACCGCGGGCCCTCCATGTGGTCGTAGCGCACCTCGACCACCCGTTCCGGCCGCAGCGGGATGAAAGACAGATCCTTGTCTGCGTTCCACCGGCTGTGCTCGGCCTCGCGTGGCGTGCGCGTGCCCGCCTGCTGGTGGGCCCAGTTCCACGGGTGCTGGTCGAACGTGGTGACCAGCGGCTGCAATTCGGTGAACAGCTCCCGCCGGCGGGCCATCGGGAACGCCCCCACCACCCCGACGCTGGCCAGGTCACCGGAGTCGGTGTACAGGCCGAGCAGGATCGAGCCGATGGCGTCCGGGCCGGACTTGTGCAGCCGGTACCCGGCCATCACGCAGTCGGCCGTCCGCTCGTGCTTGATCTTGAACATCACCCGCTTGTCCGGCTGGTAGGTGCCGGCCAGCGGCTTGGCGATGATCCCGTCCAGCCCCGCCCCCTCGAACTGGCTGAACCACTCGCTGGCCAGGCCCGGGTCGGTGGTCGCCGGGGTGAGGTGGATCGGCGGCTGGGCCGCGGCCAGCGCGCCGGCCAGCGCCTCCCGGCGCTCGGTGAACGGCCGGCCGGTGTAGTCGGTGTCGCCCAGGGAGAGCAGGTCAAATGCGACAAAATGGGCCGGTGTGGTGCTCGCCAGCAGGGTGACCCGGCTCTCCGCCGGGTGGATCCGCTGCAGCAGCGCCTCGAAATCGAGCCGCTGCCCGTCGGCGCCGGGGACCACGATCTCTCCGTCGATCACGCACCGGCGGGGCAGCTGGCTGGTGACCGCGGCGACCAGCTCAGGGAAATACCGGGTCATCGGCCGCTCGTTGCGGCTGCCGATCTCCACCTCGCCGTCGTCGGCGAAGACGATCGAGCGGAACCCGTCCCATTTGGGCTCGTAGCTGTACGGACCGTGCGGAATCTCGGCGACCGGCTTGGCCAGCATCGGCGCGACCGGCGGGTTGACCGGAAGGTGCATCCTCCTATCCTGCCCATCCGGCCCTCACGCCGTGACACCCGGGGGAAGATCAGCGCTGGCCGCGGTCGGGCGTGGCCGGGATGCGCGTACCGGCCTGCCGCCATTGCACCGGCAGCAGCGGGCCCGGTGGCGCCGTCACCAACGCTGCTGGCCCATCGCGCCGCCGCGCGGTCCAGGCGCCGGTCAGGGCGAGCACGACCACGGCCACCAGGGCGCCGAGCCGGGCCAGCGGCACGATGAGGGTCTGCTCGGGGCGGAACGCCCAGGCCAGGATGTCCGCCAGCCGGCTGGGCATGCCGGGCATGGTGTAGATCGTGACCGCCGCCAGCCGGATCAGCACCGGCCAGTCCAGCCGGGTGGCCGGGTACAGCGCCAGCAGGCACAGCGCCATCGCGTCGTACCAGGGGCGCTGGTAGGGCCAGACAAGCAGCCAGGCCAGGCTCAGCGCGAGGGTCGGCCGCACGGCCGGCCGGGCCGGGAAGCCGTCCGGCAGCCGCCGCAGCAGCAGCACGGCCACCGCGACCAGCAGCGGCACCACCAGGAAGATCAGCCAGGACAGGGTGATCAGCCCGAACGGCCGGTAGAAGAGCTGGTACAGGTTGTCGCCGGTGGCGCTCGCCTCCCGGGAGAACAGCACCGCGATCGCCGGCCGCCCGAACCACAGGTAGGACGGGAGGAGGACGGCCAGCGCACCCGCGCCCGCGGCCACCATGGTGCGCCAGGACCGGCGGGCGGCGATGGCGATGCCGAGGCCGAACAGCACGAAGGTGATCTTGATGTCGGCCGCCATCCCCACCAGCGCGCCCGCGGCCAGCCCGGTCAGGACGCCGCGGCGGCCCAGCGGTCCCGGCGGGGGCAGGGCGACCAGCGCCAGGCCCAGGAAGGCGACCGCGGTGGCGACGGCGTCCACATGCCCGCTGGCGACCAGCCCCCACAGCAGCAGTGGGTTGACCGACCACAGCAGGTGGGCCCGGGCCCGGCGGGCCGGGTCGGACCGCAGCAGCCGGTCCAGCGCCAGCACCACCAGGGCGAAGGCCAGCGCATTCCACAGCTTCAGCCAGAGCGTGATCCGTGCCACCGAGGTGCCGCCGAGAATGGCCGCCGTGCCCTGCTCGATGGTGGCCAGCGGGCCATACAGGGAAGGGTTGCCCTGCCACGGAATCGGCGCGTAGGCGGCGACCGGATCACCGGTTTCCCGCAGTTGCAGCGCCGTCATCAGGTAGGGGTCGTGCCCGGTCGCCACCATCCGGCCGTAGGCCGCGTAGTCGAGGGTGTCGGTGGATCCGGCCGGCGGCAGCACCGCCAGCACCGCGGTCACCAGCAGGGCACCGGTCACCAGCAGCCGGGCCGATGGCCGGGCGCCGCGCTGGATGGCCAGCAGCCCGGCCGCGACCCCGGCCGTCCCGGCCACGGCCGCGGCCCACAGGGCGATGGTCACCAGGGCCGCCGACGGATGCAGCGGAATCCACCAGGGCGGCCCCCCGCCGGCCGCGGGCATGGTCACCACGGCTTCACTCGGCCCGGCCGCCGATACCGCGATCATCACAGCGATGGCCGACCCGATGCCGGCCACGGCGGTCACGCCCAGCGCCTTCCGCCCTGGGGTGGCGGCGCGCGGCACTGGGTTACCGATAGCACACGCTCCCGGGGGCGGCATCACGGTGACCGGCAGCCCGGTCCACGGATCGGAAACGCACCACTAACCAGCAGAGTTCCGCGATAAGCCCGACGTTAGGGCAAAAATTATGGCAGCGATCGGTCACGAACAGGTATCACCGGGCACCCGGAGACCGGCCGGAATTGGGCCGGTCATCGTCATGCCCGGCGCCATTTACTGCCCCGTCAGATATCCCGGCGCAGCCGGGCCAGCGCCTCGGCCAGGATGGCGGCGCCGTCGGAGTCGCTGCGCCGCTCCTTCACGTACGCCAGGTGGGTCTTGTAGGGCTCGCTGCGCGGCGGTCCTGGCGGGTTCGCCTGGTCCCGCCCGGCCGGGAAACCGCACCGTGGGCAGTCCCAGGTCTCCGGGACGGCGGCGTCACTGGCGAAACTGGGGCGGGTCTCGTGATTGTTCGAGCACCAGAATGACACCCGTACCCGCGGCGCCGACTCACCACGTTCCGCCTCACCCATGGGACCCGCCCCGACGCGGCTCCCGCGGATAGCGTTGCCACTACTCACAGACCACCCCTTGCCCTTTCCCGCTGTGACCCGGCGCTCAGCGATTCAGCAAAAAGCCGAGCGCGACGATGCAGAGGAACCAGACGACCCCGGTGAAAATTGTGAGCCGGTCCAGATTCCGCTCCACTACGGACGACGAGCCAAGTGAGGAACTCATCCCGCCGCCGAACAGGTCCGACAGGCCACCGCCCTTGCCCTTGTGCAGCAGCACCAGCAGCACCATGAGCGCGCTGGTGATGATAAGGACGACAGAAATCCCGATAACCACTGCCGATGTTCGTCCTTCCGGGTGCTCCGTTGCGGCCGGTCAGGTCTGCACGGCCAGCTCCCGGTACCGGCAGATCCGGACGAACTCACCGGCGTCGAGGCTGGCGCCGCCGACCAGGGCGCCGTCAACAGCTGGCCGCGCCATGATCGCAGCCATGTTGTCGGCCTTTACCGACCCGCCATACAGGATACGCACATCATGGCCTGTGGCGTGCCCGTGAACCGCGGAAAGCCGCTCCCTGATCGCCTCGCACATCTCATGCGCGTCCTCCGGCCTGGCCACTTCCCCGGTGCCGATCGCCCAGACCGGCTCGTAGGCGACGACCAGGCTGGCCACCTGCGCGGCGGTCAGGCCGTCCAGCGACCCGTCCAGCTGGGCCAGGGTGTGCGCGAGATGGCCGCCGGCCTCGCGCACGGCGAGGTCCTCCCCCACGCACACGATGGGGGTGATCCCGGCCCGCATCGCCGCCTTGGCCTTCGCGTTCACGACCACGTCGGTCTCGGCGTGGTACTGCCGGCGCTCGGAATGGCCAGCCAGCACGTAGCCGCAGCCGAGTTTGGCCAGCATCGGCCCGGACACCTCGCCGGTGTAGGCGCCCTGGTCGTGCGCGGATATGTCCTGCGCGCCGTACCGGATCTGCAGCTTGTCGCCGGAGATCAGCGTCTGCACGCTGCGGAGGGCGGTGAAGGGCGGGAGCACCACCACCTCGACCGCGGCGAAGTCCTTGCCGGTCAGGCTGAAGGCCAGCTTCTGGACGAGCGCGATGGCCTCCAGGTGGGTGTTGTTCATCTTCCAGTTGCCCGCGATCAGGGGCAGCCGGCCGCCGGCGGGGCTCACGGCGCGGCCAGCGCGGTCAGCCCGGGCAGCGTGCGGCCTTCCAGGTACTCCAGGCTGGCCCCGCCCCCGGTCGAGATGTGAGTGAACGCGTCGTCGGGGAAGCCGAGCAGCCGTATGGCCGCGGCCGAGTCCCCGCCGCCCACCACGGTCAGGCCGGCCACGGCGCTGATCGCCCGGGCGACGGCACGGGTCCCGCCCGCGAACGCCGGGAACTCGAACACGCCGGGCGGGCCGTTCCAGAAGACGGTCTTGGCGTCGGCCAGCTTGCGCGCGAACAGCTCCTGGGTTGCGGGCCCGATGTCGAGCGCCACCCGGCCCGGCGGGATGTCGATGCCCGGTACCAGTTCGGCCTCCGCGTCGCTTGCGAACCGGTCGGCCACCAGATGGTCCACCGGCAGTACCACCTCGACCCCGGCCCTGGCTGCCTCCGCCAGCACGGCCGATACCTGGGGTATCTGGTCGGCCTCCAGCAGCGAGTCACCCACCTTGTGCCCCTGCGCAGCCAGGAACGTGTAGGCCATGCCGCCGCCGATGATCAGCCGGTCGGCCCGGCCCAGCAGGTTGCCGATGACGGCCAGCTTGTCCGACGGCTTGGCGCCGCCCAGCACCACCACGTACGGCCGGGGCGGGTCGGAGGTGAGCTGGCGCAGCACCGAGATCTCCGACAGCACCAGCTGCCCGGCCGCGTGCGGGAGCAGCCCCGGCAGGTCATACACGCTGGCGTGCTTGCGGTGCATGGCGCCGAAACCGTCCCCGACGTAGGCGCTGGCCAGCGCGGCCAGCCGGCCGGCCAGCCCGGCCCGGGTCGCGTCATCCTTGCTGGTCTCGGCGGGCTCGAACCGCACGTTTTCCAGCATCGCGACCCCGGCCTCGGGCAGCCCGGCGGCGATGCCGGCCGCCGACTCACCGGCCACGTCCCGGGCCAGGGCGACCGGCTGGCCGAGCAGTTCCGACAGCCGGCCTGCCACCGGCCGCAGCGACGGCCCGGCCTCCACGCGGGCGGCGAAGTCGTCGCCCTTCGGCCGGCCGAGGTGGGCGCATACCACCACCCGGGCCCCGCGGGCGGTCAGCTGCGTCAGCGTCGGCAGGCTGGCCCGGATCCGGCGGTCGTCGGTGATGGTGCTGCCGGACAGCGGCACGTTGAGGTCGGCGCGGAGCAGCACCGTGCGCCCCGCGACGTCGAGGTCGTCGACCCGCTTCATCAATGGCCAAGCCGCGCGCCGACCAGCCGGGTCACGTCGGCCAGGCGGTTGGAGTAGCCCCATTCGTTGTCGTACCACCCGATGACCTTGACCTGATCGCCGAAGGTCATGGTGAGCGCCGAGTCGAACGTGCAGGAATAGGGGGTACCGACGATGTCGGACGACACGATCGGGTCGCTGGTGTAGTGCAGGTATCCCTTGAGCGGGCCGTCGGCCGCGGCCCGGAACGCCGCGTTCACCTCATCCACGCTCGCCTCCCGGCCCAGTTGCACGACCAGGTCGGTGACCGAGCCGTCCATCACAGGTACCCGCATCGCCATCCCGTCCATCTTGCCCTTGAGCTCGGGCAGGACCAGCGCGGTGGCGCGGGCGGCGCCGGTGGTGGTGGGGATGATGTTCTGCGCGGCCGCCCGGGCCCGGCGCAGGTCCTTGTGCGCGAAGTCGAGTATCACCTGGTCGTTGGTGTAGGCGTGAATGGTGGTCATCAGGCCCTTGACGATGCCGAAGCTGTCAAGCAGCACCTTGGCCATCGGCGCCACGCAGTTGGTGGTGCAGGACGCGTTGGAGACTATGTCGTGCCGGTCCGGGTCGTAGGCGTCGTCGTTGACCCCCATCACGATCGTGATGTCCTCGCCCTTGGCCGGGGCGGAGATGATGACCTTCCTGGCCCCCGCGGCCAGGTGCTTGCGCGCGTCGTCGCCCTTGGTGAAATGGCCGGTCGACTCGATCACCACGTCCACGCCCAGTTCACGCCACGGCAGTGCGGCCGGATCCCGCTCGGCCAGCCAGATAAGGCGCTGGCCGCCCGCGGAAATGGCCCCGTCGTCCGGGTGGATGTCCAGATCAAGAGTGCCCATCACGGTGTCGTACTTGAGCAGGTGCGCAAAGGTGGCGATGTCCCCCAGGTCGTTCGCGGCCACGATCTCGATGTCGCCCGCCTGCCCGCTGGCCTGGACGGCACGCCAGAAATTACGCCCGATCCGGCCGAATCCATTGATCCCCACGCGGATGGTCACGGCTTGATCTCCTCATTGGTATCGGCTGACCTGGCCCGGATCCCCCGAGCAGGACCCTACCTGAAGGGTGCCCAGCGGCCCGTCACCCTATCCTCGCTGGCCTGCTGGATCGCCGGGTAACGGGGGTGGCCGGCCGGGTCAGGGCAGGAGCATCTCGGGCGTCAGGTGGGCGTCGGTGCCGGGCACGCTGAGCTCGCGGGCGCGCTTGTCGGCCATGGCCAGCAGCCGCCTGATCCGGCCCGCGATCGCGTCCTTGGTCAGCGGCGGGTCGGCCAGCTGGCCGAGTTCCTCCAGGCTGGCCTGCCGGTGCTCGATCCGCAGCCGGCCCGCCACGGTCAGGTGCTCGGGTGCGTCGTGGCCGAGGATTTCCAGCGCCCGTTCCACCCGGGCCCCGGCCGCGACCGCCGCCCGGGCACTGCGGCGCAGGTTGGCGTCGTCGAAGTTGGCCAGCCGGTTCGCGGTCGCCCGCACCTCCCGCCGCATCCGCCGCTCCTCCCAGGCGAGCACGCTGTCGTGCGCGCCCAGCCGGGTGAGCATGGCGCTGATCGCGTCGCCGTCCCTGACCACGACCCGGTCCACGCCGCGCACCTCGCGGGCCTTGGCGTGGATCTTCAGCCGCCGGGCCGCCCCGACCAGCGCCAGGGCCGCTTCCGGGCCGGGGCAGGTGATCTCCAGCGCCATCGACCGGCCCGGCCCGGTCAGGCTGCCGTGGGCCAGGAAGGCGCCCCGCCACGCCGATTCGCAATCGCAGGTGGTGCCGGCCACGACCTGCCGCGGCAGGCCGCGGACGGGCCGCCCGTGGCTGTCCACCAGCCCGGTCTGCCGGGCCAGGCTCTCCCCGTCCCGGCGCACCCGGACCAGGTAGCGGTTCCCCTTCCGCAGCCCGCTGGGGGCAAGCACGATCAGCTCGGACGAGTGGCCGAAGACCTCGGCGACATCCTTGCGCAGCCGGCGGGCCGCCGCGCCGGTGTCCAGTTCGGCTTCCACCACGATCCGGCCGCTGGCCAGGTGCAGCCCGCCGGCGAAGCGGAGCAGCGTGGACACCTCTGCCTTGCGGCAGCACGGCTTGAGCACGGTGACACGGCTCAGTTCGTCCTTTACCAGGCCGGTCATGGCCATCTGTACTCCCCCTCGAAGATTTCCGCGTAGGCCCCCGCCAGCTGCCGCGGGTCGTGCCGCGGTGAGCCATCCCGCATGGCCAGGTCGGCCAGCACGAGCCTGCCGCCGAGCAGCCCGGCCGCCTTCTCCAGTTCCGCGGCCGTCCCGCCTGCCGCGCCACGGTCGGCCAGCACCACGTCCACGGTAAGGTCCGGCGCGTGGTCGGCGAGCACTTCCAGGTGAGTGTGCGGCGAGAATCCCTCGGTTTCGCCCGCTTGCGGCACCAGGTTGAGCGCCACCACGCGGCGGGCCCGGGTGACGATCAGCGCCTCGGCCAGTTCCGGCACCAGCAGGTGCGGCAGGACGCTGGTGAACCAGGACCCGGGCCCCAGCACCACCCAGTCGGCCTCCAGGATCGCGGTGACCGCTTCGGGGCAGGCGGGCGGGTCGACCGGGATCAGCGAGACCGACCTGACCCGCCCGGTGGTGGACGCGCAGGCCGCCTGGCCCCGCACGGTGACGATCTCGCCCGGCCGGGCCGGGTCGGCGCCCTCGACCTCGGCGATCAGGTCCAGCGGGAGCGAGGCCATGGGCAGCACCCGGCCGTGCGCGCCGAGCAGCCGGCCGACCCAGTCCAGCCCCTGCACGCTGTCACCCAGCAGCTCCCAGAGCGCGACGATCAGCACGTTGCCGACCGCGTGCCCGGCCAGCCCGGTGCCGCTGGCGAACCGGTGCTGGACCACCCGGCTCCAGGTGGTCCCCCAGGCGTCGTCGCCGCACAGGGCGGCCAGAGCCATCCGCAGGTCGCCGGGCGGGAGGACGCCGAAGTCGCGGCGCAGCACCCCGCTGGAGCCACCGTCATCGGCGACCGTGACGATCGCGGTGAGCTGGCGGGTCACCCGGCGCAGCGCGGACAGGGAGGCGGACAGCCCGTGCCCGCCCCCGAGCGCGACCACCCGCGGGTTCAGCGGGCGGACGGCCGGGACCACCCCCACGTCACCCTGAGTTGTGCTCACTCGCGCCCCAGATCGCGGTGCACCATCTGAATGCGCAGCCCGGTCTCCTCCAGCCGCTCGGCGATCTGCTCGGCCATGGCCACGCTGCGGTGCTTGCCGCCGGTGCAGCCGATCGCCAGGGTCACGTACTGCTTCCCCTGCCGTTCATAGCCGGCCAGGATCACCCGCAGCGCCGCCAGGTAGGCGTCCAGGAACTCGGCCGCCCCGAGCTGGCCGAGCACGTACTCCCTGACCCGCGGATCCTGGCCGGTCAGCGGGGCCAGCGACTCGATCCAGCGGGGGTTGGGCAGGAAACGGCAGTCCGCGACCAGGTCGGCGTCCACCGGCAGCCCGTACTTGTAACCGAACGAGACCACGCTCACCCGCGGCAGCGCCGCCGTGCCCGCGCCGAAGAAGTCCTGCAGCCGGGCCCGCAGTTCGTGCACGTTCAGCGCGGATGTGTCCAGCACCAGGTCCGCTTCGCCGCGCACCGCCCGCAGGAGCTCGCGTTCGGCCGCGATCCCCTCCACCACCCGGCCGTCCTCCTGCAGCGGGTGCGGGCGGCGGACGTTCTCGAACCGGCGGACCAGCGTGTCGTCCGCCGCCTCCAGGAACACCACCCGCGGCCGGACCCCGCGGGTGGCCAGCTCGGTGATCGCGGACTGGAGATCACTGGAGAAGGCGCGGCTGCGCACGTCCATCACGGCCGCGATCCGGGGCAGTGCGCCCTTGGCCCGCCGGGCCAGGTTGATCATGGTGGGCAGCAGCCCGGGCGGCAGGTTGTCGATCACGAACCAGTCGAGATCCTCGAGCGTCTTGGCCGCCGTGCTGCGGCCCGCGCCCGACATCCCGGTGATGATGACGATGTCGGTCACCTGCGCGCCTGCACCCGCGTCGCTTGTGGCTGGATCACCTATGTCCCACTCACCGGTATCCGCTGTGCTCTTGCCCGGCTCCTGGTCGCCGCGGCCGGGACCGGGCCGGCCATCTCCCGCTACCCTGCGTTCCATCCTGCTGTCCCCCCGCTGGTCATGATCCCCCCTGGCCGGTCACCCCGGCGCCGGGCTGATCGGGCCGCAGTGCGGTCAGCACCGCCTCGGCCAGGCTGGGCCCGATCCCGGGCACCTGCGCCAGCTCGGCCGGCGTGGCCGCCGCCACCCGCCGCACCGAGCCGAAATGTCGTAGCAGCGTAGCCCGCCGGGCCGGGCCCAGGCCCGGGACGCTGTCCAGCTCGCTCACGGCCAGCGCCTTCGACCGCTTGGCCCGGTGATAGGTGATGGCGAACCTGTGCGCCTCATCCCGCACCCGCTGCAGCAGGTACAGGCCCTCGCTGGTGCGCGGCAGGATGACGGGCATGTCCTCACCGGGCAGCCAGACCTCCTCCAGCCGCTTGGCCAGCCCGCAGACCGCGATGTCGTCGATCCCCAGCCCGGCCAGTGCCGACGCGGCCGCCGCCACCTGGGCCGGGCCGCCGTCGATCACCACCAGGTTAGGTGGGTAGGCAAACTTGCGCTGGCGGATGTCATCCTCGCCCGGGATGATCGCGGGATCACCCAGCACGTCGAGTTCGCCGGTGCTCTCCCGCTCCTCCAGGTACCGCCGGAACCGGCGGGTGATCACTTCGTGCACCGAAGCGACGTCGCCCTCGCCGCCGGTCCCCTTGATGCTGAACCGGCGGTATTCGCTCTTGCGGGCCAGCCCGTCCTCGAACACCACCATGCTCGCGACCACGTGAGTGCCCTGCAGGTTGGACACGTCGTAGCACTCGATCCGCAGCGGCGCCTGGTCGAGCCCAAGTGCCTGCTGGATCTCGTTCAGGGCCAGGCTGCGGGTGGTCAGGTCGCTGGCCCGCTTGGTCTTGTGCAGGGCCAGGGATTCGGCCGCGTTCCGCGCCACGGTGTCGAGCAGGGACCGCTTGTCGCCCCGGCGCGGCACCCGCAGGCTGACCCGGCCGCCGCGGCGGGCGGCCAGCCATTCCTCCACCGCCCCGGCGCCGGGCGGCAGCACCGGCACCAGCACCTCGCGCGGCACGGCCGGCCCCCCACCCGGGTCGGTGCCGCGGTCCCTGGCGCCTGGATCCCGCGCCCCGGTGCCGGCCAGCCGGGGGGCCGCCCGCCCGTCCCCGCCGGCGCCGCCGCTCTGGCCGGTGCCGCCGCTCTGGCTGTCACCGGCGCCGGGGCTGTCCGCCCCGTAGACCTGGCTCAGGAAGTGCTCGACGAGCTCACCGTCGGTCACGTCCTCCACCTTGTCCACCACCCAGCCGCGCTGGCCGCGGACCCGGCCCCCGCGCACGTAGAAGACCTGCACGGCCGCCTCAAGCTGGTCGCCGGCCAGGGCGATGACGTCACAGTCGGTGCCGTCGGGCAGCACCACGGCCTGCTTCTCCAGGGCCCGTTCCAGCGCCTGGATGTCGTCCCGCAGCCGGGCCGCCCGCTCGAACTCTTCCGCCGCCGCGGCGGCGCGCATCTCGGCCTCCAGCCTGCGGGTGAACCGCGCGGTGTGGCCGGCCATGAAGTCGCAGAACTCCTCGGCCAGCCGCCGGTGCTCGGCCTCGCTGATCCGCTCCACGCAGGGCGCGGAGCACTTGCCGATGTAACCGAGCAGGCACGGCCGGCCGATCTGGCGGGCGCGCTTGAACACCCCGGCCGAGCAGGTCCGGACCGGGAACACCCGCAGCAGCGTGTCGACCGTCTCCCTGATCGCCCAGGCGTGCGAATACGGCCCGAAGTAGCGGGTCCCGCGCCGCCGGGCGCCCCGCATCACCATCACCCGCGGGTACTGCTCGTCCAGGGTGACCGCGAGGTAGGGGTAGCTCTTGTCGTCCCGGTAGCGGACGTTGAACCGGGGGTCGAACTCCTTGATCCAGGAGTACTCCAGCTGCAGGGCCTCGACTTCGGTGGCGACCACGGTCCAGTCCACCCCGGCCGCCGAGGTGAGCATCGACTGGGTCCGCGGGTGCAGCGAGGCGAAGTCGGCGAAGTACGAGCTGAGCCGGGCCCGCAGGTTCTTGGCCTTGCCGACGTAGATGACCCGGCCATGACCGTCACGGAACCGGTAGACCCCAGGCGACTCGGGAACCGAGCCGGGCGAGGGCCGGTAGCCATGCGGATCTGCCACGCAGCAACTCTATGCGCGGATGCCGTCAGCAACGGCGAAGCCGAGCGAGCGCAGCTCCCGCCGCAGCGCGCCGGCCGAGGTGTAGTGCAGCGCGTGCAGGCCGAGCTCACGGGCGGCGGCCACGTTCGGCGGTGCGTCGTCGATGAACAGGGTCGCGGCGGGCGCGAGCCGGTACCGGCGCAGCAGGATCTCGAAGATCCGCCGGTCGGGCTTGGCCACGCCCTCGATGCCGGAGATGACGCAGCCGTCGAACCAGTCCAGGAACGCGAACCTGGCCCGCCGGAGGGGGAAGGTCTCCGCCTCCATGTTGCTGAGCGCCAGGCAGGGCACCCCGGCCGCGCGCAGTTTCGCCAGCACGGCCACGGTCTCGTCGAACTGGCCCCGGATCATGTCCTCGCCGCGCTCGGCCCAGGCCATGATCATCTCCCGCTGGTCCGGGTACCGGCTGGCCAGGCGGCGGCAGGAGGCGGCGGTGTCCTCGCCCAGGTCGTGGGCGTGGTGCCAGTCCGGCGTGCAGACGCGGGCCAGGAACTCCTCCATCTGCGCCGGGTCGGCGAACAGCTGCCGGTACAGGTGCCGCGGGTCCCAGTCGATGAGCACCCCGCCGAGGTCGAAGACGACGGTGGTGATCGGCGGCCGGGGCACGGTCAGTCGGCGAAGGCGGCGGGCGGCGGGCAGGCGCAGACCAGGTGCCGGTCGCCGTAGGCCGAGTCGATCCGGCGGACCGGCGGCCAGTACTTGGCCCGGCGGTCCATCGGCACCGGGTAGGCGGCCTGCTCCCGCTCGTAGCTGTGCTTCCAGTCGCTGACCAGCAGCATCGAGGCCGTGTGCGGGGCGTTGCGGAGCGGGTTGTCGGTGCTGTCGTATTCGCCGGAGGCCACCCGCGCGATCTCGGCCCGGATGGCGATCATCGCGTCGCAGAACCGGTCGAGCTCGGCCAGGTTCTCGCTCTCGGTCGGCTCGATCATGAGCGTGCCCGCCACCGGGAACGACATCGTCGGCGCGTGGAACCCGTAGTCGATCAGCCGCTTGGCCACATCCTCCCCGGTCACCCCGGTGTCCTTGGTGATCTCGCGCAGGTCCACGATGCACTCGTGGGCGACCAGCCCGCCCCGCCCGGTGTAGAGCACGGGGTAGTGCGGCGAGAGCCGTTTGGCCAGGTAGTTGGCGGCCAGAATGGCGGTGCCGGTGGCCCGGCGCAGCCCGTCCGGGCCCATCATCGCGATGTACGCCCACGAGATCGGCAGGATGCCGGCCGACCCGTAGGGCGCGGCGGCGACGGGGCCGGTGCCGCTGCCGGCCAGGCCGGTCCCGTCCGCGCCGGGCACGTAGGCGGCGGGCAGGTAGGGCGCGAGGTGGGCGGCCACCGCCACCGGGCCGACGCCCGGCCCGCCGCCACCGTGCGGGATGCAGAACGTCTTGTGCAGGTTGAGGTGGGACACGTCGGCACCGAACCGGCCCGGCCGGGCGATCCCCACCAGCGCGTTGAGGTTGGCACCGTCCACGTAGACCTGGCCGCCCGCGTCGTGCACGAGCGCGCAGATCTCGGTGATCGTCTCCTCGAACACCCCGTTGGTGGACGGGTAGGTCAGCATGATGCCGGCCACGTGCCCCTCGTGTGCCGCCAGGCTGGAGCGCAGCGCGGTCAGGTCGATGGCGCCGTCACCGCCGCACTTGACCACGGTCACCCGCAGCCCGGCCAGCACCGCGCTGGCCGCGTTCGTGCCGTGCGCGGACTCCGGGATCAGGCACACGTCCCGCGCGGCGTCGCCACGGGCGGCGTGGTAGTGGCGGATGGCGAGCAAGCCGGCCAGCTCGCCCTGGGAGCCGGCGTTGGGCTGCAGCGACACCGCGTCGTAGCCGGTGATCTCGGTCAGCCACGAGGCCAGGCTGCCGATCAGCTCGGCGTAGCCACGGGCCTGATCGGCCGGGGCGAACGGGTGCAGGCCGGCGAACTCCGGCCAGGTGATGGCCTCCATCTCGGCGGCCGCGTTGAGCTTCATGGTGCACGAGCCGAGCGGGATCATCGACCGGTCGAGCGCGATGTCGTAGTCGGACAGCCGCCGCAGGTAGCGCAGCATCGCGGTCTCGCTGTGGTGCTGGTGGAAGACCGGATGGGTGAGGTAGACCGAGGTGCGCAGCAGCCCGGCCGGGAGCGCGTCCGCGGCCCCAGCCACGGTGACCTCGGCGGCGGGCCGGCCGGCCAGGGCGGCAGCCACCTCGCGCACGTGCTCGCCGGTGGTCGTCTCGTCGCAGGCGGCCTGCACGGTGGCGGGGTCAGCCAGGTAGACGTTGTAGCCGGCCTGGCGGGCCCGTCCGGCCGCGGCCGCGCCGCCGCCGGGCAGGCCGGTCACCCGGACGGTGTCGAAGAACTCGCCGTGCTCCACCCTGGCACCCAGTGCGCGCAAGGTGGCGGCCAGGGCGGTAGTACGCGCGTGCACCTGGCGGGCGATCGCGGCCAGGCCGTCCGGGCCGTGGTAGGCCGCGTACAGGCCGGCGATGACCGCCAGCAGCACCTGAGCGGTGCAGATGTTGCTCGTCGCCTTCTCCCGGCGGATGTGCTGTTCCCTGGCCTGCAGGGCGAGCCGGTAGGCCGGGTCGCCGTCGGCGTCCACCGACACCCCCACCAGCCGGCCCGGCAGCTGCCGGCGCAGGTCCTCCCGGACCGAGATGTAGGCGGCGTGCGGCCCGCCGTACCCCATCGGCACCCCGAACCGCTGGGTGGTGCCGATCGCGATGTCCGCACCCAGTTCCCCGGGTGGGGTGAGCAGGGTCAGCGCGAGCAGGTCGGCGGCCATCGTGACCAGCGCTCCGTGGCCGGCCGCGGCGGCGATGACCGGCCGCGGGTCGGTGATCGCGCCGCTGGCACCTGGATAGGGCAGCAGCACGCCGAACAGCTCACCGGCCGGCTGCGCGGCCACCAGGTCCGCGGTGACCGGGGCGACCACCAGCTCGATGCCGAGCGGCTCGGCCCGGGTGGCCAGCACCGCCAGCGTCTGCGGCAGGCAGTCGGCGTCGGCCAGGAAGATGGTGCCCTTCCCGGCCGCCCGCCGGGACAGTGTCATCGCCTCGGCCGCGGCGGTCGCCTCGTCCAGCAGCGAGGCACCGGCCACCGGCAGCGCGGTCAGGTCCTCGACCATGGTCTGGAAGTTGAGCAGCGCCTCCAGCCGGCCCTGCGAGATCTCCGGCTGGTAGGGCGTGTAGGCGGTGTACCAGCCCGGGTTCTCCAGCACGTTCCTGCGGATCACCGCCGGGGTGATCGTCGGGTGGTAGCCGAGCCCGATCATCGAGGTCAGAACGGTGTTCTGGGATGCCAGCCGGCGCAGCTCGGCTTGCGCCCCGGCCTCGGACAGCGGCGGGGGCAGCCGCAGCCC